>JABDMC010000147.1 GCA_013001695.1 Akkermansiaceae bacterium | reverse complement strand
GCCCCCGCGTTCGCGGGGGCGGAAATTTCATGAAATTTCCGGTCTAGTCGCCGGCCCGCATCGTCGCGCCGCCCCGTCCCCCCGTGTTCCGGGAGCAATCCGCCGAATCCGCCAGTTTGTGATTCCGCATGGCGGCCCAAAGCCCTATGCCGTTTCCATGTCTCGTCACGACGGCCGCACCCCGGAGCAACTCCGCCCGATCTCGTTCAAGCCGCATGTCGCCCCGCATGCCACCGGTTCGGTCCTCGTCAGTTTCGGCCACACCCGCGTCATCTGCGCCGCCACCATCCAGAACGACGTCCCCCGCTGGATGAAGCAGCAGGGTGTCCAGGGCGGGTGGCTCACCGCGGAATACTCGATGCTCCCCTACTCGACCCACGACCGGAAGCCGCGCGACATCTCCCGGGGGAGGCTCGACGGCCGCTCCTCGGAGATCCAGCGCCTCATCGGGCGATCCCTCCGCGCCGTCACCGACCTCAAGAAACTCGGCCAGCGCACCGTCTGGATCGACTGCGACGTCCTCCAGGCCGACGGCGGCACCCGCACCGCCTCGATCACCGGCGGGTGCGTGGCCCTCGCCATCGCCTGCAACAGCCTCATCGGGACCGGCGGACTCTCCAACTTCCCGCTCACCAAGCTCGTCGCGGCGGTCAGCGCCGGGGTCTTCGACGGCGAGGCCCTCCTCGACCTCAATTACCTCGAAGACCGCGACGCCTCGGTCGACTTCAACATCGTCATGACCGAGGACGGCGAGTTCGTCGAGATGCAGGGCAGCGGCGAGGAAAGCACCTTCTCCCACGATGAAATGAGCACGATGCTGGAGCTCTCCCGCCAAGGGGTCGATGAGATCTCCCGCCTCCAGCGCGAGGCGATTCTCGCCGCCGATTCCGCCAGCGAGGAAGACCTCTCCGACCTCGCCGACGCCTTTCAGGGGTCCTGAGGATTTTACCCTTGCGGGCCTCCCGGCCAAACCTAGGTTTAAAGGTCCGGGTGCCTTCCGGCGTCCGGACCATACAAAACAGGCGCGGCAGCACTCCTGCCGGGCCACATAACCAATACGAAACAGAATGAAAAAACCGAATAGCAAACACCGCAAGGGCTTCACTCTCGTGGAGCTTCTGGTCGTCATCGCGATTATCGTTGCGCTGGCGGCCCTGGCCACCCCTCAGATCTTCAAGGCTCTGAAGCGTGCCGCCATGGCTGAAGCCATCAACAACGTGAAGCAGGTCAAGCTGGCGCTCGACTCCTTCGCGATGGACTTCGATGGCCAGTACCCGAACAAGGATACCTCCAAGCGCCTCACCGGCAGCGAAGAGGAGATCACCGATGCCAATACCGCCTACCGCCAGCTGTTCTTCTCCGGCGACACCCAGTCCGAGAAGATCTTCTGGGTGAAGGGATCGTCGATCGCGACCAGTTCGCCCGACGACAAGATCACCGACGGCAGCGGCACAATCTCCGAGAATGAGATCCTCAAGCCGGGCGATTGCCACTGGGCCTACGTCTCCGAGCAAAGCAACGTGAGCAACCCCTCGCGGCCCCTCGTCCTCGACTCCTTCAAGTCGGGCGAAGACAACTTCGACCCCACCCTGTGGGACAACAAGGCGGTCGTGCTGCGGATCGACTCCAGCGCCCGGGCGGAACGCCTTGGCGTGACCGGGGAGGCCAAGAACAAGGTCCTTGACTCGGCCGGCGAGAATATCTTCAGCACCCAGTCGGCGGCATGGGTCGGCAGCGGCCTGCAGCCCTCGCAGCTCCTCGAGCAGCCCCTGAAGAGGTCCAACTAGGCGGCTTCGTCGCATCCTTTCCAAGGCCGGCCCGCGGGCCGGCCTTTTTTGTTGGTCCCGGAAAGGGGGCGATCCACGGTTGCACCGGCGCGGATCGCCCCGATACTGCCCGCCCCATCATGTCGGAGAGCCCCGAACCCGAGGCCGGCCAGCCGCCGTCCCGCGCCTTCCTGCCATACCCCGCGTCGACGCTTTCGCCGCGGATCGTCCCGAACGATCTCAGCACCTACAAGGCCCGCGGGATCTCCCAGGTCGAACGCGACCTCCACCAGAAGCTCGTGGAACTGCGCGAATCCTACGTCTCCGCCGTCGAGCACTTCAACTGGAACAAGCTCATCTACGAGGCCGAGATCAACTTCGAGCCGGTCGTCGGGCAAACCTACCACCTCTACGAGATCCGGGACCGCTTCGCTTTGTCCATGATCGGCCCGGCCGAGTGGCCCCAGCGCCATATCGGGTCCTTCCGCCTGAACGTCGGCCGGCAGTGGGAACCGGTCGAGATCGCGGAGGACGTCGATCCCGCCGTTCTCTTCGGGTAGGGCGCCTCGTCGCCTCCGGTCCTCCGAGGCTCCGGCGCGGGTGAAGGTGCGGTTCCCGCCGTCCGCGGGGCCGGGGGCAGCCCTCCCTATCCGTCCTGCAGGACGTCGTAGAAGATCTCCACCTTGGCCTGTTCCATCTTGCGGAGCTGCTCGCGGTAGAGCTTCCACCCGTTCCGGCGCTTGAGGGCCTCGAGGGCCGCCACGATCTCGTCCCGGGCATCGGCGAAGCCGCGCTCCTCGCGAGGCCGGCGCTCGACGACTTCCACCAGGTGCCAGCCGAGCTTGGTGCGCACCAGCGACGGCTTCCCCGGCGGCAACGCAAAGAGCGGCGTCGCGAAATCCCCCGGAAGGCGCCCGGCCTGCATCCACCCGAGGTCCCCGCCCCGGTCCTTGCTCCCCTCGTCCTCGCTGAGGTCCGCCGCCAGCGCGCCGAACTCCGCCTCCTTGCGCTCCAGCTTGCCGAGGGCCTCCTGCAGGATCCCGCGGGCCTCTCCCGCATCGCGCTCCAGCGTGGCGACGAAGATCTGCCGGGCCCGGACCCGCTCCGGGAGGGCCAGCTCCGCCTTGTGCCCGTCGTACCATTCCCGGGCTTCCTCCTCGCTGACGTCCACCTCGATCAGCGCCTCGAGATACTTCTCCTGCTGGAGCTTCGCGGCCAGCCGCATGCGGAGTTCCCTTTCGCTCCACCCCTGCTGCCGGAGGGCCTCCCGCATCTCCTCCGGGGTCGCGAAGCGGCTCGCAAAGCGCCGCACCGCCGCCGTGATCTCGTCCTCCGCGACGGGATGCGACCGCGCGTTGAAATCCACCTTCAACCGCAGCAGGTGCAGGTCGATGAGCTCGTCGAGGGCCGCGATCCGCAGGACCTTGCGCTCCTCCTCCCCGAGCTCCGCACCGAGGCGGCCTTCCTTCCACAGCCGTTCCTCGACCCGCCGGTCGACCTGGCTCAGCAGGATCGGCTGGTAGTAGACGCGGGCCACCACCCCCCGGGCCTTCTCGGCCGCGATGCGCTCCGGGTCCTGCGGGTTCCCGCGCCGCATCGCCTGCCGCAGCGGCCCCTTCAGGACGAACAGGTCGACAAACAGGTAGGTCAGCGCCACGACATACAACCCGAGGCGAATGATTCGCCCCTTGCCGGCCGGGGATGACTGACGGGTCTGCGGAATAACTCCGCTAGCGAACCTCAACCTTCGCGCCGGGTCGAACCAATTCGGGGAAGCGCGCCGCGTCCCAGTTCGACAGGCGGATGCACCCCGCGCTGCGCGACCGCCCGATGGTGCGCGGGCTCGACGTCCCGTGGATTCCGATGCCGCTCTTCGTCAGGCCGTTCCAGATGATGCCCACCGGGTTGTTCGGGCCCGACGGGATCTGGAAGATCTTCGACTTGTCCTTGCTCCGTTGCCCGGTCTCGAGGAACTCCTTGTCGTAACTCCACTTCGGCAGCACCACCGAGTTCGCGATGGCCCACTCGCCGTGGTGAATGAACTGCGACTTCCCCGGCGTGATGGGAAACATCGCGAGGAGCACCTGCGGGGTGTGGTCTTCCTCCGCGATCACCACCGCGCCGCCGGGCAGGACCGGCGCCTCGCCGGGCCCGTAGATGAAGAGGGTCTTCGCCTTGGTGTCGATGATCACGGAGCGCCCGCTCAGGACCTCGTCCTCCCTGTTGACCTGCCCTTCCTCCAGCAATTCGATCCTGAAGGGCTCGATATTCGGGACCCGGAGGTCCTTGCGGGGAGCGAGGCCGTAGCACTTCTTCGACCCGTTCAGCTCGATCAGGAAGCTCTCCGAGGTATGATAGCGCTCCGCCATGAACTCGAGGTAGCTGGTGTAGGCCATGCGCTTCAGCTTGGCCTGGTCCTCGCGGCGCTTCGGGAGTTTCGGATTCACGTAGGCTTCCGCGATCTCCGGCACGATGGCGGTGGCGTAGGTTTCGCCGAGGGCCGCGTCGGCTTCCTCGACCAGCGCACCCCAGTCGCCCGGGGTGCGTCCCACGCTCCGGTTATAGGCGTGCACCGCCTTGGTGGTGAAGTTGCCCGGCTTCCCGTCGATAAACCCCGGGCCGAACAACTTCTGATCGAGAAACATCTGGAGGCGCACCGCAAGGTCGCGGTCGGTCGGCACTCCGGTGTCGCCGGCGAGGAGGTTCCCCTCGGCTTCGCTCTTCCGGGCGGTGTCGTTCATCTCGTTGCCTTCCCCCTCGTCGGGAACGACGGCGGCGTCGATCACGGCCGCCGGTGAGACCTTTACCGGGTCGGCGGGCAAGGCATCGGCGGGCAGCGGGTCCGCGAAGACCGGACCCGCGGTCACCACTTCAACGGCCTGATCCTCCTCGGCGAGGAGGGAGGCCCAACCAAGACCGGCGCACAGGCCGCTTGCCAAAAGTATCTGTTTCGTGCTCATGCGGAGGTTGGCCGGATGATACCATTTCTCCACGCCGATTCCAACGCTAACGGGCGGGCCATCCCGGTAAGTCCGTGAAATCACGCCCCCCGGCCCGCGGCCCTACCTCATTCGGGGGATACCGGTGCTTCTTCGGACGCCGGCTCCGGCGACGGGCGCTCCGCGAACTCCCGGAGCTTCCCGTCGAGGGCTCCGCCGACCAGCGCTTCCACCAGCACCTCGTCATTCTCGTACTCGGTTCCCAGCACCTTCGATTCGGCGTGCAGGAGCGCCACGAGGTCCCCGCGCTTCTGCGGGATGCGGAACCGCCGCCGCCGGACGCGCTCCGACAGGATCTCCGCAAAGCGTTGCTCCAATTCCTCGAGACCCTGTCCGGTGACCGCCGAGATGAAGACCGAGCCCGGATAGCGATCCGCCAGGGCCGTCAGGCGCGCCACCTCCGTGACCCGGTCGACCTTGTTGAAGACCGTGATGATGCGTTTCTCCTCGGCCCCGAGCTCGGCCATCACCCGCAGGGTGGTCTCGTAAAATCGCTCCACCTCCGGATCGCTGGCATCGAGGACATGCACCAGGAAGTCCGCCATCACCGCTTCCTCCAGCGTCGCCTTGAACGCTTCCACCAGGCGGTGCGGGAGGTTGCGCACGAACCCCACCGTGTCGGAAAGAAGGAGATCCTGCCCGTCCGGCAGTTCCACCCGCCGCGTCGTCGGGTCGAGCGTGGCGAACAGCATGTCGGCTTCCAGCACCTCCGCCCCCGAAAGCCGGTTCAGGAGGGTCGATTTCCCGGCATTCGTGTACCCCACGATGGCGGCCAGCGGGACCGCCTGCTTCTGGCGCTCCTTGCGCTGCGTCGCCCGCTGCTTGCGCACCGTGTCCAGCTCCACCTTGATCCGGTCGATGCGCCGGCGCGCGATGCGGCGGTCGACCTCGATCTGCTGCTCCCCCATTCCGCGGGCCGCCCCGCCGCCCTGGCCGCCGCCGCTGCCGCCCTCGCGGTCAAGGTGTTGCCACATGCGCGCCATCCGCGGGAGGGCGTACTCCATCCGCGCCAGCTCGACCTGCAGGCGGGCCTCCTTCGTCTGCGCCCGCTGCGCGAAGATGTCGAGGATGACCTCTTCCCGGTCGATGACCGCCATGTCGGCCAGCTCCTCCCACTCGCGCTGCTGCGCCGGGGCCAGCTCGTTGTCGAACACGATGCAATCGCAATCGGTGGCCCGCGCCTTGGCCGCCAGCTCGGCGGCCTTCCCCGTCCCGCACAGGTACTTCTTGTGGATCTCGCGCGAGCGCACGAGATGCGATTCCCCGACGTCGATCCCGAGGGTCCGCACCAGTTCTTCCAGCTCCGTGAGGAGGCTGTCCGCTTCCGGCTCTTCGCGCTTGTCAAAGCAGATCCGCACGAGCATCGCCCGTTCCACCATCTGCGGCTTGTCGCGCACTTCAAACATCCGGACCCATCATAGCCGAGATACGGCGAAGTTCACGCCCTAAGAGCCGCTCGACGGGCGGCCACCCGAACCGGCGTCCCCCGGCGCCGCCTCGCCGCGCTGCCCGACCACCGCCTCCAGCAGCATGAGGCGCTCCTTCATCCGGCCGGCCCGCAGGATGAGCAGCAGAACCCCCGCCGTCACGGTCAGCGAGCCGAGCGACCACCATCCGAGCACGAAAAAGTTCCACCAGATCTGGTTGTCGAGGGCAGTGGAGCGGTCCACCGCCACGTCCAGTCCCCAGCCGACGAACTCCGCGAGGCTGCCCACCAGCAGCAGGATCGCCCCCGCCCCGCCGACCTTGCGTATCGCCAGCAGCGCCGCCACCAGCATCGCCAGGACCACCGTCAGGGCGAGCGTGGTCAGCGACCAGTGCATGAGGTCCCACCATGTGCTCGTCATGGCGGCATCCTCGATCGGGTCCCGGACGATTGGCGAGCGTATTCAGGGCCCCCTTCCCCGGCGGCCGCCCCGGGCCCCCTCCCGCCCCGGCGGGAAACGGGGAGCACCCGTTGACTCCCCGGCACTTTTCGGGAATGGTTCCCCCCCACCCGCTCCACGAGGCCATGGGCAAAACACTCTACGAAAAAGTCTGGGACGCACACGCCGTCGGCACCCTTGCCGACGGGCGCACGCAACTCTTCATCGGGACCCACCTCATCCACGAGGTCACCTCCCCGCAGGCCTTCGGGATGCTGCGCGACCTCGGGATCCCCGTGAAGTTCCCGCAGCGGACCTTCGCCACCATCGACCACATCGTTCCCACCATCAACCAGGACGCCCCGGCCGACCCGCTCGCCGCCGAGATGATGGACGCTCTCCGCAAGAACGCCGACGACTTCGGCGTGACCTACTTTGACCTCGCCTCCGGCAAGCAGGGCATCGTGCACGTCGTCGGGCCCGAGCAGGGGATCACCCAGCCGGGCACCACCATCGCCTGCGGCGACTCGCACACCGCCACCCACGGGGCCTTCGGGTCCATCGCCTTCGGCATCGGGACCACCCAGGTGCGCGACGTCCTCGCCACCCAGACGATGGCCATGGAAAAGCTCAGGGTCCGCCGCATCGAGGTGAACGGCGACCTGCGCCCGGGCGTCTATGCCAAGGACGTCATCCTCCACATCATCCGCCTCCTCGGCGCCAAGGGCGGCATCGGCTACGTCTACGAATACGCCGGCAGCACCTTCGACAACTTCACCATGGAGGAGCGCATGACGGTCTGCAACATGTCGATCGAGGCGGGGCCCGCTGCGGCTACGTCAATCCCGACGAGAAGACCTTCGAGTTCCTCGAGGGCCGCCCCTACGCACCCAAGGACGACGAATGGGACGCCGCCGTCGAGCGCTGGAAGTCGTTCGCCTCGGACACCGACGCGGAGTTCGACGACGTCGTCCGCATCGAGGCCGCCGACATCGAACCGACCGTCACGTGGGGCATCTCGCCCGACCAGGGGATCGGCATCAGCGAGACCATCCCCGATCCCGCCAAGGCCGAGAACGACGCCCAGCGCGCCAGCTGGCAGGAAGCCCTCGACTACATGCAGCTTCCCGGCGGCACGCCCATCAAGGGGGTCAAGATCGACGTGGCCTTCATCGGCTCGTGCACCAACGGCCGCCTGCGCGACTTCCGCGAGGCCGCCAAGTACATCAAGGGCCACAAGGTCGCGGCGGGCGTCACCGCCATCGCGGTCCCCGGGTCGCAGATCACCGCCCACCAGTGCGAGCAGGAAGGGCTCGACAAGATCTTCGAGGAGGCCGGCTTCGAATGGCGCGGCGCGGGGTGCTCGATGTGCCTCGCCATGAACCCCGACAAGCTCGTCGGCGACCAACTCTGCGCCAGCTCCTCGAACCGCAACTTCAAGGGCCGCCAGGGGTCCCCCATCGGGCGCACCGTCCTGATGTCCCCCGTCATGGTCTGCGCCGCGGCCGTCAAGGGCGAGATCGCCGACGCCCGCGAGGTCTTCCACGTCGACCCCGGCCACGCCGCCGTGGCGTGAGGTGACGTGGCGGGCTCTCCTGCTTCGATCTTTCCAACAAGGTTTCGGCCGCCTAGCTTGTCGAGCCCATGCCGTTCACAATTTCCGTCCTGCGGGCGGCTGCCTTCCTCGTGTTCCTCAGCCAGGCGTGGCTCCACGTGTTTTGGGACGCGCCGTTCCGGGCCTTGCTGTGGAACCAGGACCTGATGGAACCGTGGGTGGAACGGATCCTCGACCAGGGTTGGGAGGAATACGCCGCCTGCTCCGACCGCCCGATCCAAAACGTCATCAGGGGCTTCGGCGTGTTCTACGCAGCTTGCGCGATCCTCTGCTGGACGGCGCGGCGCGGACGGCGCTGGCAATTGGCCGCCCTCGTGGCCGGCGGGCTGGCGCTCGCCTTCCTCGCCTTCCTCAAGTTTCTCGATCACAATCAGCAGACGCCGCAACTGATCGAGTACACCGCACAATGGGCCACGCCCCTCTTCCTCGCGGTGGCCCTCGCGCGGGGCGACCGGCCCCGGCCGGACCCCGGGCTCGTCATCGCCATGAAGGTGGCGGTGGCCTTCACCTTCGCGGGTCACGGCGTCTATGCCGCCGGCCTCCTCCCGGTCCCGGGCGAATACATGTTCATGACGATGCAGTGCCTCCGGGTCACGGAGGAGGCCGCCGGCCTGTTGCTGCGCGTGGCGGGCATCCTCGACTTCGTGGTCGCGGCCGCGATCTTCGTCCCGCTGCTTTCCAAGTACGCCCTCTGGTATGCCGCCGCATGGGGGGCGCTGACTTCCCTGGCGCGGGTCGTTTCCCACCTGACGCCCGCGGAGAATGCCTACGGGATCGACCCGTGGCTCGCGGAATCCCTGACGCGCGCCCCGCACGCCCTTCTTCCCCTCGCCCTCCTCGCCGGGGCCATGAAGCGCCTCAAGCCCGACCCGATGCCGGATTCCCCGCCCCCGGTGGCGCATGAACAGCCGTAACACGACATCGCTTGCCCCGCCGCCGTTCCATTGGTAATGACTAGGACCCTCCCCGTGACCCTTATCTCTCCCGACATGCCCCATCCATCGTGCATCCCGCCCCGTGGCCTTCGCCCCGCAATGCCAACGACCGGCGCACCGGCCCTTGTCTCCACGGTTCTCGCCGTGATGGCACTTGCAGCCGCCCCGCTCCCGGCAGCCACCGAGAAGTACCGTCTCATTTGGCGGGATGATCCGTCCACCACCATGACGGTGGGATGGAACCAGGTGGGCGGAAGCAATCCGACCGTCCATTACGACACGGTGGATCACGGCACCGATCCCGGGAGCTACGCCTCGTCCCGGTCCCCGGACCGCAGCGTGAGCTACCGCGGCATGAGCAACCAGTTCGCGCGCCTGGCGGGCCTGCAGGCGGACACGGTGTATTACTTCGTCATCGCGGACAGCAACAGCACGAGTCAGCGGTTCAGCTTCCGGACCGCGCCCGACACCCCGCAGCCGTTCACCTTCATTGCCGGAGGCGATTCACGGAACAACCGCGGTCCGCGGCAGAACGCCAACCTCATGGTCTCCAAGCTCCGGCCCCTGTTCGTGGCCTTCGGGGGCGACTTCATCGACACCGACACCTCCTCGCAATGGCAGGAGTGGTTCAACGACTGGCAGTTGTCGATCAGCCCGGACGGACGCATGACTCCGGTGGTGGCGGCCCGCGGCAACCATGAATTCAGCAACTCGAGCATCGTGAACCTCTTCGATGTCCCGCAGAGTTCCGTTTACTATGCCCTCACTTTCGGCGGCAACCTCCTCCGGTCCTACACCCTCAACTCCGAGATCGTGGAGGGAGGATCCCAGGCGAGCTGGCTCGACGGCGACCTCGCGGCGAACTCCGGCGTGACGTGGAAAATGGCGCAATATCACAAACCGATGCGCCCGCACACGAGCGGCAAATCCGAGGGCACCGGCGAGTACGGCGCGTGGGCCTCGATCTTCTTCAACCGCGGCATGGACCTCGTTGTGGAGTGCGATTCCCACCTCGTGAAGCGCACCTACCCCGTGCAACCCGACACCGGCGGGGGAAGTGACGAGGGATTCATCCGCAACGACGCGGCGGGAACGCTCTACATCGGGGAGGGCGGCTGGGGCGCTCCGCTCCGGTCCGCCAACGACAACAAGAATTGGACCATGGCGAGCGGGTCCATGAACCAGGTGCAATGGGTCGAGGTTTCTCCCGCCGCCATGCAGGTCCGGACCATCAGGACGGGAAATGCCGCCCTCGTCGGGGAGGCCACCGATTCCGATCCCTTCACCCCCCCGGCGAACCTCGACCTCTGGCGACCGGCAACGGGGGACACCATCACCCTGCCCTACACGGCGCCCGCAAGCAGCAGCCCCACGTGCAGCGCGGGACCGGACCGCACCGTGCTCCCGGCGGAGCTGGCGTCCCTCGACGGCACCGTCTCCGATGACGGTCCATTGGCGAACGTCTCGGCGAGCTGGTCGTTGATCTCCGGTCCCGGGGAGGTGTACTTCTACACCCCCGACGCCGTCGACACCACGGCTGATTTCGGCGCGCTGGGCGAGTATGTCCTGCGGCTCACCGTGGACGACGGCGATCACACCGCCTTCGACGATGTGTGCGTGACGGTCACGGAGGGCAGCGCCGAGGAGGTGCGGATCGCCTCGGGCAACGACGACGGCGAGGAGGACAACGCCAATGGCGCCATGAGCCTGACCAGCACCGACCTCGAGCTGGTCCACGACACGGCGGGGGCTGGAAAGGTCCAGACGGTGGGAATGCGCTTCCTTCCCGGGGTGCCGCAGGGGGCCGCCATTACCAATGCCTGGATCCAGTTCACCACCGATGAAACCAGCACCGGGGCCGCGAACCTGACATTCCGCGGGCAGGCGGCCGACGACGCCCCGGCCTTCACCACCGGCGACTTCAACATCTCGAGCCGGCCGGTGACGACCGCCTCGGTGGCCTGGAACCCTCCGGAGTGGCTGGTGGTCCCCGAAACCGGCCCGGCCCAGCGCACGCCGGACCTCTCGCCGATCGTGGAGGAAATCATCTCCCGCCCCGGCTGGAGTGCCGGGAACGGGATGGTCATCATCGCGACCGGCTCCGGACAGCGGGTCGCCGAATCCTACAACGGTTCCTCCAGCACCGCGGCCCTGCTGCACGTTGAGTACGCCGTCACGGTTCCGCCGCTCACATTGTGGAACTTCACGAACTTCACGCCCGCGGAGCGCGCCGATCCGTCCATTAGCGGACCGTCCGCCAATCCCGACCTCGATCCCTTCGTCAACATATTCGAGTTTGGATTCAACCTCGATCCGCGCGTCGGAAACCCGAACGTGATGGACGTTCGCCTCGTGAACGACGGTGGAACCGACTACCCGGCCCTCGCATATCCGCGCCGGAAGAACGGCACCGGCACGCCCGGGGTCGATTACAGCGCCGACGGAATCACCTACCGGGTGTTGACCAGCGAGGACCTCCTGACATGGTCGGGCGGGGTCTCAAGAGTGGAGTTTTTCTCCGTCACGGACGACGGCAACGGTGTCACCGAGACGGTCGAGATTCGCTCCGAAAACCCCGCCGGCTCGCTCGATCGCGAATTCCTCCGCCTCGAGATCAACTCTCCCTGAGAGAGCGCTTGATACTTCCGGCCGCAGGCTCGAAACTCGCCGCCCCATGTCCCTTCCCAAGATCACGCAAATCACCGGCACCGCGGTGCACGTCCCCGGCGACGACATCGACACGGACCGCATCATCCCGGCGCGCTACCTGAAGTGCGTCACCTTCGATGACCTCGCCGGAAAGCACTTCTACGACGTCCGCTACGACACCGACGGCAAGCCCACCGGGCATCCGCTCGACGATCCGCGCTTCGCGGGGGCCTCCATCCTGCTCTCCGGTTCGAACTTCGGCTGCGGCTCGTCGCGCGAGCACGCCCCGCAGTCGATCTACCGCTCCGGGTTCCGGGCCGTCATCGCGGAGTCATTCGCGGAGATCTTCTTCGGCAATTCGACCACCCTCGGGATGCCGTGCGTCTGCGCCGCGCCGCAGGACATCGCCAACCTCGGCGGCTTCATCGAGAAGCTTCCCGACACCGAGGTCACCATCGACCTCGAAGCCCTCACCGTGAACTACGCCGACATCTCGTTCCCGATCGAGATCGCGGCCTCGGCCCGCAGTTCCCTCGTCGCCGGCCAGTGGGACCCCATCGCGGAACTCCTCGAAAACGGCGACGAGATCGAGTCCGTCGCCAAGAACCTGCCCTACGTGTAAATTGCACGACGGGCGCCCCGCCTGCCGAAAACAAGGCCCACCTCGCCTCCCCAGCAGCCAAGACCGCCTTGTAGGGCGGGCGCTCCGCCTGCCGAAAACAAGGCCCACCTCGCCTCCCCAACAGCCAAGACCGCCTTGTAGGGCGGGCGCTCCGCCTGCCGAAGGCCCTTCCCACCAAGCCCACCCGCCGGGCGCAGTTGTTGCCTGCCGGCGTCTTGCCTTTCCCGCGGCCCGTCCCGCGATCCCGGTTTGGCCGCGGCACGAAGATATGTTTCGACGCACCGACGGCGGATACGTCGTGATCGGCGTGGTTGCGGCAGGCGGGGCGCCCGCCCTACAATTCCGGGTTGGCGTTCCGATGGGCATTTTCATCGGGGCCTCGGCAGGCGGAGCGCCCGCCCTGCAATTCGTTCCGGGCGGCGGGAAGGGACACCGGTCTCTACCCTTCCGCCACGATGACCGCCTTCGGGGCGTTGCGGAGGCTCGCGTCGAGCAGACTCACCTTCTTCTCCTCGCGGTCCTCTTTCTCCTTCTTCTCGCCGTTCTCGAGCTTGCGCAGCTTGATGCGGAGCTCCCGCAGTTCGGCGGTCTTCTTGAAGAGCAGTTCCTCGAGGCCCTCCTTGGCCCTCGTCACCATGACGAGTTCCTCCCCGGCCTTGGCGAGGGCGGCCTTCGCTTCCTGGGCCTGCTTGGCGGCGCCGCGCCGGGCCTCCTCCGCCTTCTTGATCTGCTCGCCCGCGGTGGCGGCCGATTTCCGGAGGGCGGCGGTCTCCGCCCCGGCCTTCTCCATGGCGGCGCGCATCCCCTTCAACTCCGCGGCGAGCTTGTCGCGCTCCGCGGTCGCCTTCCGGCCGGCCGCCATGGCCTCCTCCGCCTTGCGGGCCGCTTCGATCTCCCGCGTCTTCAAGCCGCTCTTCATCTTCTCCAGCTCGCCGGAGACCTTCGTCAGCGAGTTCCGGGCCGCGAGATGGTCGCTTTCCAGCTGGGTCATCTTCTTCCGGAGGGCCACCGCCTTCGCCTGCTCGGCCTCCAGGGCGGCGAGACGCTTCGTGAGCCCGGCATTGGCGTCGTCGGCCTCCTTCAGCTTCCCGCGCATCACGCCAAGCTTCGAGACCAGCTCGGTCTCGGTGCGCTTGGCGGCCTCCTCGGTCTTCTGTTTTGCCTTCAAGGCGGCCTCGATCTCGCCCCGCAGCATCTTGCGCTCGTCATCCGACTTCGCGAGGGACTTCTTGAGGGCGGCGCGCTCCACCGGATCCTGCAGTTCACGGCGCGCTTTCTCCATGTCCTGCTGGAGCAGCGCGAACTGCCGCCGGGCTCCGGTCAGGTCGCCGTGAAAATCGAGGAGCGCTTCGTGGGTCATCGCTCCCGCCTCCGCCTTTTCCTTCCAGCGCGCCGCATCCCGGCGCGCCGCGCAAAGTTCCTTTTCCAGTTCCTCGAGTTGCTGCATGGCGCGCTGGTGATTCGCGAGGTGCCGGTCGGCTTCGGCCCTCGCCACCTTGGCGTCCTTGAGGGCGGTGGCCCGCTGGCGCCCGATCGCCTCGATGGCCTTCTCGGTTTCGTCGAGTTTCCGCCCGAGGCCCTCGAGGTGTTTCCGGAGCTCGGCGAGCTGGGCGTCGCGCCCCTTGCGCGGCGCGGCCTGCCGGGGATTGTCCTTCGGACGGTCGACCACCGGAATCCAGTTCGGGCGGTTCACGACGGGCACGACGCGATCCGGCACCGCGCGGGCCGCCTTGAAGTGATTTTCCGGCACCACGATCGGGTCGACCGGAACCGGCGGGGAACCCAGCAAGGGCACCTCCTCGAAGACGGCAAGGCACAGCAATGCCGGGGTAAGCAACAGGGATTTCATCTGTAAGGGCGGGGTGAGGGAACGTTATCTTCTACCCCAACCGCCGCCCGGGGAGAAGTAATATTTTGGGTTTCTTAAATAATTCACCCCTCCGGCGGGGTCTCCCCGCGGCGCCGCGTTCAACGGAAGTGCTCCCACCCGCCGGCGAGGCCGTCCCCGTCGCCGGGGGCCGTGAGCGCCCCGATGCGTGTCAGGCCGACCGTCCCGCGGCGCTTCTTCCAGGCGGCCTCGACCCGCCCCGCGGTGCGCCCCGACACCGCGAAGAGCAACTCGTAATCTTCGCCGTCCCCGATGGCCTGCGCCACGCTCACCCCGCGGTGCCGCGGGAGCGCCCCGCGGTCGACGCGAAACCCGCAACCGCTCGCTTCCGCGAGACGCGGGAGGTCGCGCCCCAGACCGTCGGACACATCCATCATGGCATGCACCGGAAAGTGCGCCGTCAGCCACGCCGCCTCCGCCACCCGGGGCGTGAAGTCGAGGTGCCGCCCGCGCCGCGAGCCACCCAGCCGGCCGGTGACGAAGAGGATGTCGCCCGCCTTGCCCCCGCTGCGCAGGGCCAGTTGCTTCCGCCACGCCCACCCGGTCGCGGCCACGGATATGACGGCCGCTCCCTGCGGGGGCAGCGAGGAGGTTTCGCCGCCCACCACCGCCGCGCCGAATTCCCGCGCGCAGCGGTCCATGCCCCGGTAGATCCCCTCGACCCAGCGGATCGGGCGCGCGGGGGGAAGCGCGAGGGTCACCACGAGGTGGTCCGGCGTTCCGCCCATCGCGGCGAAGTCGCTCACCACCCGGGCCACCGCCTTCCATCCCACCTTGGCGGGCGGCGCATCGGGGGTGTAGTGCACGCCCTCCACCAGGCAGTCGGTCTTCAGGAGGGCCACCTTTCCCCGCGCCGCGCCCTGCAGAACGGCGCAGTCATCCCCCGGACCGACCAGCACCCCGGCCCCCGGCGAAAGGAGGCCCGTCAGCCGCTCCACCACCGCATCCTCCCCCAGGTCACGCAAGGTCTTCATCAGCTTTCGAGGGCCTTCAGGGTCTCCGGCGAAACGAACCGCATCACGAAGTTCACCACGACGGTCACGGCATTGAATCCAAAGTGCACCGCGATCGGCGCCCACAACGACCCGCTCATCTCGTAGACCACGGTCAGCAGGATCGCCAGCACGAACAGCGGCAGGACCGAGGCCGCATTCAGGTGCACCACCGCGAAGAACAACGAGGTGAAGAGGGTCGCGAAGACCGGATCCGTAAAGCGCTTCACCGACGGGTAGATGTAGCCGCGAAAGACCAGTTCCTCCGCGAGGGGCGCCACGATGCACGCCGCCGCCACCAGCAGGACGAGGGTCAGCGGATCGTCGTTGTCCTGCAGGGCGCGCACGCTCTCCTGCATCGGGTTCTCCCCGAAGAGGTGCTGCATCGCCTCGAAGTAGCCGGCCCACATCAGGCTGCCGTTGAAGATCCACATCACGACCACCACGCAGGGCACCATCGCGAAGACCAGCGGCCAGTTCCTCCACCGCAGGCCGAGGAACTCGACCAGCCGCGTCCGCCAAACGAGCATCCCGATCACGATCCCCCCGCAGAGGCCGTGGAAGAAGATGCTGTCGAGGATCCCGAAGGCGGTGAGCTCGCGCTCCTCCGCGGCCGGGATCGCCATCCAGAAAAAGGAATAGAATCCGAAGAAGATCCCGATCCCGAGAAGGTCAACGGCGCCGAGGGCCGTGGTGGGCACCCGGCCGCGCCGATGCCATCCCTCCGCCGGCCGCTTCCGCCGGATGATGGCGTAAGCCGGGATTGCCAGGATGAACAGCGACACCGCGCAGACGAGAAACAGGTCGCCGAGGATGGCGTGTTCGATTTCCGACATGGAGTCGTGGCCCGAGACTAGGCCCCGAACCGGCATCTTGCCAACGATGCGATGCCGCCAACCGGCGCCCGCTCCCGGCCCTCGCGCCGCGCCATGCCCCTCCCCCTCAGCCGGTTGGCCCCCCGGCCCGGGGCCGCTCGGGGCCACGGTGGCAGGGAATTTACATGCCGGTGATTGATTTCGAACCCCTGGCCGGTATCATTAACATCATGTCCAAATTTTTGTTGCCGCTGATCGGAGGTCTCCTCGCATCCGCGCTCGCGGAGGGCCGTCCCTTTACCAACACCGAGGGGAAGACCATCGAGGCCGAGATCGCGGCCGCCACCGCCACCACCGTGACCCTCAAGCTGAGGAACGGCCAGAAGGCGAAGGTGAAACTCGATACCCTTTCCGCCGCCGACCAGGAGTTCGTGAAGTCCTGGGCCGCCAACCGCGTCCCGCGCCTCCGCGTCACTCCCAAGCTCGTCCGCTCCAACCGCGACGACGAACGCTATGAAGGGTGGTTCGACGAGGGCCGCCAGACGCAGGTCCTCAGCATGAGCGTCGAGGTCGAGAACCAGGACACCCGCTCGCCGCTGAGCGATGCGAAGCTGAAGTACATCCTCGTCGGCCGCTCGGTGAAGAACCGCAACCAGTACAAGATCCTCGCGGTCCAGAGCGCCTCGCTGAAACTCCGCGCCCAGGAGAGCAGCAACATCAACTTCAAGACGGTCAAGAACTCCTACGACGATGCCCACTACGACAAGGGCGGCCACAAGTGCGTCGGCTACGTCCTCCACATCCGGAGGGACAGCGACGACCGCGAGGTGTATTCCTTCGGGTCCACACCCATCCTCGAGAAGGCCATCTTCAATATCGTCAACCTCCGGACCGGAGACCTCACCGATGAAAACTTCATCAAGGCGGGGCCCAAAAAGGACGGCGGCAGCGGCGACGGCATCATCGTGGTGGAGTGACCGCCCCGCGCCGCTCAGCGGTTGCGCATGAAGTCCGCGACTCCCGCGAAGAATTCCATGAGGGGTTCGGCCGCGGCGGGCGGCACCTCGCATTCGCGCACCGCCTCGCCCATCAGTTGCAGCCACCGGTCCCGCTCGTTTTCGCCGATGGCGAAGGGGGCGTGCCGCATCCGGAGACGCGGGTGCCCGCGCTCCTCGATGTAGCGCGGCACCCCGCCGAACCGGAAGAGGAGGAAATCCCGCAGGCGGGCCTCCGCCCCGGACAGGTCCCCGTCCGGGTACATCGGTCCCAGGAGCTCATCGCCCGGAATCCGGCGGTAAAATGCGGCCACGAGGCGGCCAAACCCCTCCTCTCCCAGCGTTTTCCAGATGGCGGCCTCGTTCATCCCCTGCAGACAGCCATTCACGGCTTTCCTTTTCAAGGATTCACGTCCATGTTTTGCGCTAGCGCCGCGGCGAGCGAAGCTATTGCGATCTGAACCATGTCGGCTCCTACATTCGAAGCGCCCGGGATCGAGGAGGTCCATGAACTCCTACCCGCCTATGACGTCCTGGACTTCATCGCCCAGGGGGGCATGGGGGCGGTTTACCGTGCGCGCCAGATCTCCCTCGACCGGGCCGTGGCGATCAAGATCCTGCCGCGCGAGTTCGGCGAGGACGCCGATTTCCGGAAGAGCTTCGAGGCGGAGGCCAAGGCCATGGCCCGCCTGAATCACCCGAACCTCATCGGGGTTTACGATTTCGGGGAAGTCCAGGGGATGCCCTACATCGTCATGGAATTCGTCGACGGGAAGGCCCTGCACTACTCGGCGCATGGCAAGGCGATCGAACAGGAGGAGGCCGCCCGCCTCACCCTCGGCATCTGCGAAGGACTCGCGCACGCCCACGACGCCGGCATCCTGCACCGCGACATCAAGCCCGCGAACATCCTGCTCGACTCGAAGAAGCGGCCGAAGATCGGCGACTTCGGGTTGGCCCGGCCCATCGAATCCGATGACCACTCGGAGATGGTCTTCGGGACGCCCGGCTACTCGGCGCCGGAGATCATGGGCGACTCCAGCAAGATCGACAAGCGCTCCGACGTCTACTCGACCGGCGTCATCCTCTACGAACTGCTGACCGGCGAGCTTCCCGGCGAGCAGTACGTCCCGGCATCAAAGATGGCCGACGTCGATCCGCGGTTCGACAAGATCATCCGCCGCGCCACCCACCCGTCCCCCGGAATGCGCTTCGCCGACGCCGGCGCCATGGCCGACGAGGTCCGCAAGATCGTCGATGCCCTCCAGAAACCGGGCGCCAGCAAGATCGTCCGCGGCACCGTGACCGCCCCGGCCGCCTCCGGCGAGGCGCCTCCCGCCCCGGCGAGTCCCATGAAACATGCCCACGTCGGCACGAACTGGCCGCTGATGCGCAACATCGTGATCATCGTGGTGCTCCTCGCCGCCATCTTCGGCGTCTGGAAAGCTTACCAGAAAAAGCAGGAGAACATCGCCGGGCAGACGCAGAATGCCCTCGCCGAGAAGGAGGCCCACGAGCAGGAACAGGCCGCCAAGCGTGCCGCCGCAGCCGCCGCCGCCAAGGCCGAAGCGGAGGCCAACAGGCGCCCCATGATCCCGGAAGTCGCTCCCGAGGTGATCAACCCGATCGTCGAGAAGCCCAAGACTCCGCTCGATTTCCTCGAGGGCATGCGCTCCTCCCTCGCCGACGGAAACCGCACCGTCTTCCCGCCCGGCACCCTGGAGCGCGGGGAGGCCCGTTACTTCTTCGTCGAGAAACCCCTCTCGTGGCAGGAGGCCTGCGCCTTCGCCGAGCAGTTCGGGGCCCACCTCGTCACCCTGCCCAGCGACTCGGAACGCACCTGGCTCTCAACCAAGATCCCCGCCAACACCAGCATCTGGGTCGGCGGCGGATCCCTCGGTCGCTCCGAGTGGGGATGGATCGACGGCACCGAGTGGACCCTCCGCAAACCATCGACCGCGAGCGGCACCGCCGCGAGCCTCACCGACCTTGGAACGCTGCGCGCCAAGCCCGCCGGGGAACCGCTCCCGTTCTTTATCCAGTGGAACATGGAGGGCACCAACCCCGGCAGCCTCGAGGCGCAGCTCGAGCGCACGACCGCCACCCTCGGTGATTCCAACCCGGTGTGGCCTCCCGGCACGGTCTCCTTCGGCGCGCGCCGCTACCTCGTCGTGGTCCGGCCCCTCACCAGGGACGATGGGGCCGCCCTCGCCAGCCTCGCCAATGCCCATCTGGCCGTCCCCTCGGAGCAGTCCGAGAACGACTTCATCAAGAAAACCGTGGCCGCCGCCGTTCCCGACGGCGGAGGGTGCTGGATCGGCGGACTACACAACGGCCGGGCCTGGGGATGGACCACGGGCGAGGCGTGGAACTTCGCGGACTGGGCGCCCGGGTCCCCCGACGGCAATCCGGTCCGCGAATCCGCCCTGCGGCTCCTCACCGGTCCCGACGGCGGCTGGGACGACGCCAGCCCAAGTAATCGCGGGGCGGCCCGGGCCTGCATTTTCGAGTGGTCGAAGGACGGGGAAGCGAAAGCGGTGGAGGCCGGACCGGTGGACGGCGGCGATCTGGCCCGCCTGCGCGGCCTTGCCAAGAGGGGCGTTGCCGCCAAACAGGCAACACACAAGAAGGAGATCAGGGAAAACGGCAAGTCGCTCGTCTGGGATCTCGACCTCTGGCTGCGGAGCCTTCCCGAGGGTCCCAAGGCCCAATGGGGACCGAGGATCCTGCAGGTGAAACAGCTCATCGATGGCGATGGCAGGTTTCGCCTCCCGAGGCGCAAACGCATCGCCCTCCCCGGGCAGCCGGTCGAGAAAATCTCCTACTACAAGGACCGGCAAGCGCGATTCGACACCTCCTACGCGGCGGATCTCAACAACATCCGCGTCAAGTACATCGAGGAGCTGAACAAGTCCCGCGCCAAGCTGCTCGAGAGGGGCCTCAAGGCCCAGGTCCAGGCCTTCGAGAACGAGATCCAGGCCTGCGGAAACGACGGGAAATCGTTCCTCGAGCACATCACCGGGGAGCGCTTCCCGGAGTAATCGGAACCTCCCGGCCTCCGAAACCGCGGTCCGGAGGCGTCCCGGGAGCGCAGGGAGGCCCACACGCTTGCTTCCGCCCGTCGTTGGGGCCAGAATTGGCTTTCCCTGAACCGGATGGAGACCGCCCCTCACGATCCTGCCTTCGAAGCTCCCAGCGTGGAGGAACTCCAGCCGTTGTTCCCGTCCTACGACATCGAGCTGTTCATCGCCCAGGGCGGGATGGGCGCCGTTTACAAGGCCCGCCAGACGTCGCTGGACCGCCCCGTGGCCCTCAAGATCCTCCCGAAGGAATTCGGCGCCGATCCGCAGTTCCGCGCCAGCTTCCAGGACGAGGCCAAGGCCATGGCGCGCCTCAACCATCCGAACCTCATCGCGGTCTACGACTTCGGCGACGTGGAGGGCATGCTCTTCATCATCATGGAGTACGTCGAGGGCGCCACCCTCCATCATTCCGCCCACGGCAAGAAGATCGAGCAGACCGAGGCGGCCCGCCTCGCGGCCGGGATCTGCCGCGGTCTCGCGCACGCCCACCAGCACGGCATCCTGCACCGCGACATCAAGCCCGCCAACGTCCTTCTCACCGCCTCGGCCCAGCCGAAGATCGGCGACTTCGGGTTGGCGCGTCCCGTCGGCGCCCACCATGGCGACGAGCTCATCTTCGGCACCCCCGGGTACTCCGCGCCGGAGGTCCTCAACCACCCCGAGCGCGTCGACCAGCGCGCCGACATCTACTCGATGGGGGTCATCTTCTACGAGCTCCTCACCGGCCGCCTGCCCGGCGAGACGTGGCAGCCGCCCTCCAGCGTCATCGGGTCCGATCCGGCCTTTGATCCGATCCTCCGGCGGGCGATGCACCCCTCCCCGGAGATGCGCTACGCCGACGCCGACCAGATCGCGGACGACCTCGAGAGCGCCGCCTCCAAGATCAGGGGCCCGCTGCGGCGGCAAGCGGGGGCGACGCCCGCGACACCCGGCCGCGTTCCGGTCGCGGGAGCCCGCCCGGTGCGCACCACCCTTCCCTCCGCGAAATCATCGGGTTCTCCCGCCGCGATCGCCATCGTGGTCCTGCTCGTGCTGGGAGGCGTGGCGGCCCTCGTGGCCGTTGCCCTGAACGGCGGGAACGAGGCGCCGCCCACGGCCCGCCCTTCCGTGCCGGAATCGACGCCCGCTCCGAAGCCGGAAGGCGCGACTCCCCGTCCGCCCCGCGAGAAGCCGGCGCCGAACCCCGCCAACTCCGGCCGCCAGCGGCCGTCGGAGGGTTCCGGCCGCGATCTCGCCGGGAACGACCGCCCCCGCGACCGGGAAAAACCGATGCCGAAGCCCGACCCCGAGCCGGCCCCCGCCCCGGAGCCGATTCCCGAGCCCGCCGCACCCGAGCCCATCTTCGACACCTTCAGCTTTCTCGACAAGGGACGCACCGCCCTCGCCCGCGATGCCGGGGAACTCTTCCAGGAGCACGAGAAGGAACTCCTCAAGAACGTCGAGCGTTTCGAACGCGGCTTGAAACGCGTGGTGCGGCGCGTCGACCGGCAGCACCGCGACCGGGGGGAAGCCCTCATCGAGCAGGTCATGGCCCCCATCCGCGGGAACAATCGCCTGACCAAGCTCCCGATCGACAAGCTTCCGGGGTTCCTCGAGGGATACTCCGGCGAGCTGCGCGAGGTGTTCGCCGAAGCACTCGAGGACCAGGAGAAGATCGACCGCGAACTCGAGTCCCAGCTGGAGCCGCTCCGCGACGCCTACGTCAACGGCATCTCCCGTCAGGTCGACGCGCTGCGCGAGAAGGACGACCCCGCCGCGGTCGCCATCCTCGAAACGGAGGCCCGCAAGACCGCGGACTCCCTCCCGCGCTTCATCCGCATTTTGAAGGGTGAGGACCCCGACCCGCCCGCCGAGCCGGAGGACGCCCCGGACGGGGAAGAACAAAACAAGAAGGATTAGCGCTCCCGCCATTCCCGCCTAAGCTCCTCGCGTGCCCCCCGCCGCCAAAAAGAAGCGCGCCAAGCCGGCCGCCCGAAAGCAAGAGGTCATCGCGATCCACAATGCGCGGCAGAACAACCTCAAGGGCCTCGACCTCGAGATCCCGCTCGGCCGGTTGACGGTGGTCACCGGCCCGTCCGGCTCCGGGAAGTCGTCCCTCGCCTTCCAGACGCTCTACGCGGAGGGACAACGGCGCTACGTGGAAACCTTCTCTCCGTACGTCCGGCAGTTCTTCGACCGCATGGACAAGCCCGCGGTGGACCGCATCGACGGCATCCCGCCGGCCATCGCCATCGAGCAGAAGAACAACGTGCGCACCACCCGCTCGACGGTCGGCACCATCACGGAGATCAACGATTACCTCAAGATTCTCTACGCGCGGCACGCCCACGCCGTCGACCCCCACAGCGGGGAGATCATCCGGCCCGATCATCCCGATTCCATCGCGGCCTGGTGCCTCGAGCACGCCGCGGATTCCCAGGCGATGGTCCTCTTTCCCATTCCGGCCCCGGACGACGCCGACCCCGCGGAGTTCTTCGCGTTCCTCCAGCAACAGGGGTACCTCCGCATCCTTCTCGACGACACGGTGGTCCGCACCGACGAGCCTCCCGCCCCGGCGAAGAACGGCCTGCCGCCGCAGGTCATGGTCATCCAGGACCGCCTCAAGATCAGCTCCCGCAACCGCCAGCGCCTCCTCGAGGCGCTGGAGCGCGCCCTGCACCTCGGCAAGGGGCATTGCTCCGTGGCCCCAACCGAGGGGCCTGCCCGCGCCTTCTCCTCGACGTGGTCGAACCCCAAGACCGGCTTCACGGCGCGCCCCCCGACCCCGGCGCTCTTCACCTTCAACAACCCGCTCGGGGCCTGCCCGGCGTGCCGCGGATTCGGCCGGGTCATCGGCATCGACCTCGCCAAGGCCGTCCCCGACCCCTACCTGTCGATCAAGGGTGGCGCCGTCAAGCCGTTCCAGGGCGAGCGCGGCGCGGAATGCCAGCGGGACCTCGTGCGCTTCGCCAAGGAGCGCGGCCTCGATCCCAAGACGCCCTACGCCGACCTCACCGAAGAGGAGCAGCGGTGGATCCTCTACGGCGAGCGCGACGACCCCGAGGACGCCTGGAGCAACGACGAGTGGTACGGGGTGAACGGCTTCTTCGTGTGGCTCGAGGCCAAGTCCTACAAGATGCACGTCCGCATCTTCCTGGCCCGCTACCGGTCCTACACGACCTGCGGCGAGTGCCGCGGCCGGCGCCTGCAACCGGAGGCCCTCGTTTACCACATCGACGAAAAAACCCTGCCCGACCTGTGGCTCCTCTCCGTCACCGATCTGCGCAAGTGGTTCGACTCCCTGCAGGCGCGGATCGACGGGCAGGCCGCGCAGAACGACAAGACCACGCAGCTGGTCCTGGGCGAGATCACCTCCCGCTTGCGCTACCTGTGCGAGGTCGGGCTCGGCTACCTGACGCTCGACCGCCCGACGCGCACCCTCTCCGGCGGGGAGGTCGAGCGCGTCAACCTCACGACATGCCTCGGGGCCTCGCTCACCAACACCCTCTTCGTCCTCGATGAGCCCACCGTCGGCCTCCACCCGCGCGACATCGACGCCCTGGTCGGCGTCATGCACGGCCTGCGCGACAAGGGCAACACCCTCGTGGTCGTCGAGCACGAGGAAACCGTGATGCGCGCCGCGGATCACATCCTCGACATCGGCCCCGGGTCCGGGGAGCACGGCGGGGAGATCGTGGCGGCGGTTTCCGGCCACGAGGTCCGGAAGGGGCGGGACTCCAAGGCGCATCCCGAGTCCCTGACGCTCCAGTTTCTCCGCGGCACGAAGTCCATCCCCGTCCCCGCCTCCCGCCGCAAGCCCCTGCAGTTCATCACCATCAAGAACGCCCACCGGCACAACATCCGCAACCTCGACGCCAAGGTGCCCCTGGGGGTCTTCTGTGCGGTGACCGGCGTTTCGGGATCCGGCAAGTCGACCTTCGTCCACGATATCCTCTACCGGAACCTCGCGCGGCAGATGCGCCTCCCCAGCGACGAGGAGGCCGCCCCGGTCAAGTCCATCGACGGGGCCGCCTTCCTGTCCGACGTGCGCATCGTCGACCAGACGCCGCTGGCCCGCACCCCGCGGTCCACCCCGGTCGTCTACCTCGGCGCCTTCGACCTCATCCGCCAGCTCTTCGCCGGCAGCCCCGACGGCGAGCTGGCCGGGGTGAAGCCGGGGTTCTTCTCCTTCAACTCCGGGGCGGGACGCTGCGAGCGGTGCTGGGGGAACGGCTTCGAGAAGGTCGAGATGCAGTTCCTCTCGGACCTCTACCTGACCTGTCCGGAGTGCGGCGGGTCGCGCTACAGCCAGGCCGCCCTGCAGGTCCGCTACGAGGACAAGACCATCGCCGACGTCCTCGGTTTCACGGTCACGGAAGCCATCGAGTTCTTCTCGGCGGGATCGGCCGCCACCGCGCGCCGCGCCGCCACCAAGGCCGCCGGGCAAAAACTCAGGATTGTCGAGACGCTCCGCCCGCTGAACGACCTCGGCCTCGGCTACCTGCGCCTCGGCCAGCCGCTCAACACCCTGTCCGGCGGGGAAGCGCAGCGTCTCAAGCTCTGCACGATCCTCATCGAGACGGCCCGCGACACCGGCTCGTCGTCCCTCCTCATTCTCGACGAGCCCACCACCGGCCTGCACTTCGGCGACATCGAGCGGCTCCTCGGCGTCTTCCAGCGCCTCGTCGACGCCGGCCACTCGCTCCTCGTCATCGAGCACAACCTCGACGTCATCAAGTCGGCCGACTACCTCCTCGACCTCGGCCCCGGCCCGGGCGCCGACGGCGGCCGGATCGTGGCCATCGGCACCCCGGAGGAGGTCGCCGCCACCAAGACCGAAACGGCCCGGTTCCTGGGACCCGTCCTCCGTGGCTGCGGTCCCGCGGCCGCGGGACCGGCCGTCCCGGCGGCCACCCGCCGCGGCTCGAAAAAAAACGCCACGAAAGTCGCGGAAGCAAAAGCCCAATATCGAACATCGAATATCGAACCTCGAAATGGCAACGCCATCTCCATCTTCGGCGCCCGGGAGCACAACCTGAAGAACATCGACCTGTCCATCCCGCGCGACGAGTTCGTGGTGGTGACCGGCCTGAGCGGATCCGGCAAGTCGACCCTCGCCTTCGACATCATTTTCGCGGAGGGCCAGCGGCGCTTCCTCGATTCCATGTCGCCCTACGCCCGCCAGTTCGCGGAACAACTCGAGAAGCCCGACGTGGACCGCATCTCGGGACTTCCCCCGACGGTCGCCATCGAGCAGCGCATCTCGCGGGGGGGCGGCAAATCGACGGTGGCCACCGTGACCGAGGTCTACCACTTCCTGCGCCTCCTCTACGCCAAGCTCGGCACGCAGTATTGCCCGGAATCCGGCGCGGCGGTCGTCCCCCAGACCGAGGACGCCATCGTGGCGACCATCCGCAAGCATCTCAAGCGCGGCCCGGCGAGCGTCCTCGCGCCGGTCATCCGCGGGCGCAAGGGATTCCACACCGAGGTCGCGGCATGGGCCGACCGGCAGGGGTTCACCAAGCTCTATGTCGACGGCGGATGGAAGGATGTCGACGGCTTCGAGCGCCTCGCCCGCTTCAAGGAGCACGACATCGACGTCCACATCCAGCGCTTCGGCAAGACCGGGAGCGCCGACGAGATCCGCGCCGCGGTCACCACCGCCCTGCGCATCGGCAAGGGCACCCTGCGGCTCCTCGATCACGCCAACAAGCTGCACGTCTTCTCGAAGGCGCGCGTCAGCCCGGCCACCGGCCGCTCCTTCGAGCCGCTCGACCCCTCGCACTTCTCCTACAACTCGCCGCGCGGGTGGTGCCCGTCGTGCCGCGGCTACGGCCAGATCGCCAAGGTGAAGCGCAAGCGCTTCGACTCGCGCCGCAACACCCCCCACAACTCGGTGTCCGAGGCCGAGATCGAGTTCGACCGGAAACTCGACCGCGCCGACAAGGACGAGCTGGTCCTCTGCCCCGAGTGCGAGGGCGCCCGCCTCAACGAGGTCTCCCGCGCGGTTCGCATCGGCGGGCACGCCATCCACGACCTCGCCCGCCTTCCTGTCACGGAAGCCGCCGCCATCGTGGCCGGGTTCGCCTTCGACGGCCGCGAGGCCACCATCGCGCGCGACATCCTCCCCGAGATCGCGCAACGCCTCGGCTTCCTCGACGAGGTCGGGCTCTCCTACCTGCAGCTCGACCGGTCCGCCAAGACGCTCTCCGGCGGCGAGGCGCAGCGCATCCGCCTCGCCGCCCAGCTCGGCTCGAACCTCCGCGGCGTCCTCTACGTCCTCGACGAGCCGACCATCGGCCTGCACCCGCGCGACAACGCCAAGCTCCTCGACACCCTCGCCGCCCTCAAGGACAAGGGCAATTCCCTCCTCGTCGTCGAGCACGACGACGACACCATGAGCCGCGCCGGCCACATCATCGACCTCGGCCCCGCCGCCGGCCGCCACGGCGGGGAGGTCGTGGCCAGCGGATCGTTCAAGCAGATCCAGCGGCTCAAGAACTCCGTCACCGGCCAGGCGATCCGGCACCCGCTCCATCACCCGGTCCGGGGCGAGCGGCGGAGCCTCCCGAAGCCGGCCGCCAAGTCCGGCTGGCTCCGCCTGCGCGGCTGCCACCTGAACAACCTCAAGGACATCGACGTCCGCATCCCCGCCCGGCGCCTCACCGTCATCACCGGCATCTCCGGCTGCGGCAAGTCGTCCCTCATGCGCGGCACCGTGGCGGCGGTTCTCAAGAATTCGGCAGGCCCCGCCGGGGCCCGCAAGGCCCAATCGAAATCAAGGAAGCCGAAACCCCGGTCCAACGACGTCCCCTGCAAATCGACCTCCGGCTTCGGTGACCTCAAGGCCTGCTACGAGGTCGACCAGTCGCCGATCGGGAAGACGTCGCGCTCGTGCCCCGCGACCTACGTCAAGATCTTCGACCAGATCCGCAAGCTCTTTGCGCAGGTCCCCGAGGCGCGCATGCGCGGCTTCGACGCCTCCCGGTTCTCGTTCAACAACGAACCCGGCCGGTGCCCGGAATGCCGCGGGAACGGCCGCATCAAGCTCGAGATGGACTTCCTCCCCGCCACGTGGACGCATTGCGACGCCTGCAACGGCAAGCGCTACAACCCGGCCACCCTCGAGATCCTCTACAATGGCATGTCCATCGGCGAGGTCCTCGAGATGACCATCGAGGAGGCCGTGGACTTCTTCGAGGCCCACCCGAAGCTCCACCACACCCTCTCGCTGCTCGCCGACACCGGTCTCGGCTACCTCCAGCTCGGCCAGCCGAGCCCGACGCTCTCGGGCGGCGAAGCGCAACGCCTCAAGCTCGTCACCGAGCTCACCAAGGGCCGCAACCCGAAGACCACCATCCGCAACCCCGCCGCCGCCGCGAAAAACCTCTACCTCATCGAGGAACCGTCGATCGGTTTGCACCTCGAGGACGTCAAGCGACTCATCGACGTCCTCCACCGCCTCGTCGACGAGGGCCACACCGTGGTCGTCATCGAGCACCACACCGGCATCATGGCCGAGGCCGACTACATCATCGACATGGGCCCCGAAGCCGGAGCCATGGGCGGCGCCATCGTCGTCCAGGGTCCGCCCGAACAGGTCGCCAAGTCGCGAACCTCCCGCACCGCCCCCTTCCTGCGGAAGGCCCTCGAGGCGTAGCTGCGGCATCCCGGCCGGCCCCGGCGAAGCCTCGCGCCATCCGAACGGCATCAGGGTAAACCCTTCGCGATGGAACCGGGGCGAGCCAATCCCGCCCATCGGAACACCGCGGAGCATTGTAGGGCGGGCGCCCCGCCTGCCGGAACCGGACCCGAAACGCGGAACCGGAACGCCTACGAATTGCAGGGCGGGCGCCCCGCCTGCCGGAACCGGACCGCAAACGGGGAACCGAAACGCCTACAAATTGCAGGGCGGGCGCCCCGCCTGCCGAAGGCACCGCCAAACCCGCCCACAGAAGTGGAGGCCTTCATCCCGTCTCCGCTCCCCCCGGCCGGTCCGGCGTTGGAGCTGGATGAGCCGATGCGGGAGCAGCTGCGCGCGGCGGAGGAAGCCCTCGGCCGCCTCGAACTGGCCGGAGAGATGGCGCCCTCGCTCCACTGGTTCATCTCCGCGGAGGACGATCTCCGCTCCGCCCCCACCTGCCGCCCCGTCGTTCGCATCCGATCCGCTCCTCGCCTCACAGCGGCCCGCCGAGTTCAAACGCGGCCCCGGCGCGAAATTCTGATCGACGAGTGCACCGGACCGGATAACATTATGGGTTAGAGAGGAACGCCATGAACGCGACGATTCGGCCCGGCCGTCCCGATGATGCAGAACCCTGCGGCCAGATCTGCTACGAGGCCTTCAAGACCCTGGCCGAACACCACCGGTTTCCGCCCGACTTCCCCTCCCCCGAGGTCGCCACCGGTCTCCTCGCCCATCTCCTCGCCCACCCGAAGTTCCACGCGGTGATCGCCGAGCTGGACGGCCGCGTCGTCGGCAGCAACTTTGTCGACGAGCGTGGCACCATCGCCGGCATCGGCCCGATCACCGTCGATCCGACCGCGCAGAACCACGCCGTCGGCCGCCAGTTGATGACGAATGTCCTGCAGCACGTGGCGGACGGTCCCTTCGCGGGGAGCCGCCTCGTCCAGGCCGCCTATCACAACCGCTCCCTCTCCCTCTACGCGAAGCTCGGCTTCGTGGTTCGCGAACCACTCTCCACCATGCAGGGCACTCCCCCCGCGGTGGAGATTCCGGGTCGCACCGTGCGCCCCGCGAAATCCGATCACCTCGCTGCCTGCAACGCGTTGTGCACCGCCATCCACGGACACGATCGCAGCCGCGAATTGCAGGACGCCATCGAGGCCGGCTCCGCGATGGTGGTCGAACACGGCGGCCGCATCACCGGGTACGCCACCAGCATCTCCTTCCTCGGTCACGCGGTCGGCGAATCCAACGACGACCTCAAGGCCATGCTCGGCGCCACAAAGAGCATCGAGGGGCCCGGCTTCCTTCTGCCCGGTCGGAATGCGGATCTCTTCCACTGGTGCCTCCAGCACGGACTGCGCGTGGTCCAGCCCATGACGCTCATGAGCACCGGTCTCTACAACGAACCGGCCGGAGCGTTTTTGCCTTCCATCCTCTTCTGATCCGCTCCCCCGGTCACCGGCTCAGGCGGCCCCGCGAGTCGAGCGTTTGGTCCGGTGCAGGCAGATGGGAATTGGATCGGGGAACTTGTTCGAATCTTGGGCCATGAATCTTCCGAAGCGCCTCGTGTTCCGAGTCGGCATTCTCCACGTGACATGACGGCTCGGTCATGAACTCCAAGGTCCGCCCGCGGGCGGGAAGCTTGGGCCGCATCGCGGCCACGGTGGCCAACCATGACCGGGACGGACGTGCCACAGTCCCCCGGCCCGATTCCGCCGGAAGGCAGCTGAAGTAGCGGGGACGACGCAAGCGTCTCTCCGATCCTCCCTGCCCCCGCCGATACCGGGTGCATGTAGTCCCGCCTTCAGGCGGACCACGAGTTCGACCAGTGGGCAAGGCGCCGCC
>JABDMC010000145.1 GCA_013001695.1 Akkermansiaceae bacterium | reverse complement strand
CCCCCGCTTCGTCCCGTTGAAGTCATCCTCCACCCGGAACCTCCCGTCCGCCTTTCCCACCAGCGTCGGCCCGGCGGCCGGAAAGAACCGTTGCCCCCCCACGAAGTCCCGCCGGAGCACTCCCGTTCCATTCCACATCGACGCATCCGTGACGACCCACCCCTCAAGCATTCCCTCCCCGGCATTCCCGGCCACGTCCACTGGCGCCGCCGGAATCAACTCCATCGCGGTTCGTCCGTAGAGCGCGTTGTTCGCAATCACGATTCGGCCGCTGAACTTCCCGTCGTCCGGTCGCAACACCCGAACCGCCATCTTTCCGGGCGTCACCACCGTGTTGTGCACAATGCGCAGATTCCCCACCACCGCACTCTGGTGCGTCCGCGCGTAGATCCCGGCCCCCTTGCAGTCGAACACGATGTTGTTCCGGATCACGGCGTCCGCGGCGGCCTGGATCCCGTGGTCCCCGGTGTTCCAGATCACGTTCCGCTCGATGACGTTGCGCTCCTTCCCGTCCGTCCCGTACACGATGATCCCCGGGTAGTTCGTGTCGTGGATGACGTTGTCCCGGATGATGTTCCCGTAACTCCCATCCTTGATCTCGATCCCGTCGCCCTGCCGCACACCCTCGCCGTTAAGATCGTGGATGTAGTTTCCCTCCACCACCGAGTTGCAGATGTATCCCGGGGTCGACCCGTCCGCGGCGTTGTTGACCCCCAGGTAGAACCCCTCCCCCGCCCCGCCGGTGTGATGGATGTGGTTGCGGCGGAAGACGAGCCGCTCGTAGACGTTGCCCGGGTGGTTCGCCGTGATCGCCACCCCGCCGATGTGGTGGATGTGCAGGTTCCGGAAAACGAGGTGCTTCGCCATGTGGTCCCCCTGCTTCGCGATGCGGATCCCCGCCGACCCGCCCGTGATCTCGAGCCCGTCCAGCACGAGGTGCCGGCAACCCGCCATGTTGATCGTGTTCTGCCGGGCGTCCGGCCGCTTCATCACCACCCGGGCCCCTTCCGCCGCCCGGATCACGATGGGCTCCTCGGCCGTCCCGCGGTGATTCATCTCGAGACGCCGCGCGTCGGTGTAGGTCCCCGCCCCGAGAATCACCCGGTCCCCCGGCTGCAGGCCCCCGCCGTGCAGGACCCCGAACCAATCGTCCGCGGGGGTGAGCCGGATCTCCCGCCCCCCGGCCGCGGCCATCGCCGCCGCGGCCACCAGCGCCATCAGTGCGGCCGCCTTCATGGTGCCGCCTCCGGCGGGGATTCCACCACCCGGCGCCGTTTCAAATCATAGCGCCCCCCGGTCCGCACCGTGATCCACTTCTTCTCGTCGGGAGTCTCCGGCGTCCACTTCCGCGGGTCATAGATCAGGACCGCCCCGCCGTCCTTCCCGATCACCTCGCACGCCGCGCCCCGCACCACGAGGGCGACGTCCTCGTCGATCCCGATCCCCAGCAGGTCGGCCCGCCGGAACTCCGGCCGCATCCGCCTCTCCGGGTCCTCGAGCACCTGCAGCAAGTCCCGCTCGCGGCCGCGCGCGATGAGATGCTGGTCGATGGCGGCATTCCGCAGGAACCCGAAGCCGCGCTGCACGTCCCCGATCATGATGGTATTCCCGCCCGTGTCGCCGCGCGCCAGGAACGACCCCTGGATGGTGGCCCCCGCCGAGGACCCCCCGATCGCCCCGCCGCGGGCCAGCACGGCGTGAAACTCCCGCTCGGTGCGGGTCCCGCCGTAGGCCTTCGTCAACCGCCACTGCCGCCCGCCCGAAAACCACACCCCGGTCGCGGCGCGCAGCGGCTTCACGAACTCCTCGCTGTCGGCCACCGCCCTGTCGCGGGTGTGCAGGACCACCGCCCCGGCGACCCCCAGCTCGTCCCGCGCGAAGCGGGCCGCGCCCGATCGCGGCGCCTCTCCCGGCGCCGCGGTGGGAACGATCACGAGCCGCGCCTTCTTCCCGCCCGCCAGTTCCACGAACTTCGCGAAGATCTCGGGGAACTTCCGGTCCGGCCCGCCGCCGCCCATGATCACCAGCGAGCCCTTCGCCGGCCCCGAAGTCGCGGGGATCTCCCCCGACGCCACGCCGGGCCCGCCCGCCGCCATCGTGACCGCGAGGACGAGCAGCCATCGGAAATTTCCCGTCATCGAGGGTATCCTACGGCCGGGCCGTCCCCGTGAAAAGGGCGGCGTCGCGTCACGCCCCGGGGAGGCCCGCCCGCTCCCTTCACAAGAGCCCGCCGATTCCGCCTGACAAGGGCCGCCGAATCGCGGATAACCTCCGCGCGGACCGCGCCCCATGACCCCCCTCACCTATCTCGCCCTGGTCCTCGCCCTCGGAATCCTGGCCCAATGGCTGGCATGGCGGCTCAAGGTCCCGTCCATCCTGCTGTTGCTTGCCTTCGGCTTCGGGCTCTCCGCCCTGACCAACGTCACCATCGACGACTACATGGCGCAGGACACGCTCCTCGCCATCGTCGGCATCTTCGTCTCCATCATCCTGTTCGAAGGCGGGCTCACCCTGAAGTTCTCCGAGCTGAGGGAAGCCGGGCGGCCGGTGCTGCGCATCTGTACCCTCGGGGTCTTCTTCGCCTTCCTCACCGGCACCCTCTTCCTGAAGTTCATCTTCGGGTGGGACTGGCGGGTGGCGGCCCTCGTCGGCGCCATCCTCGTGGTCACCGGCCCCACCGTCATCGGCCCCCTCCTGCGCGTCATCAAGCCGGTGCGCAAGATCTCCTCGATCGTCAAGTGGGAGGGCATCGTGGTCGACCCCATCGGCGCCATCCTCGCCGTCCTCGTCTACCAGATGGCGGTGGCGGGAGGACTCGAAGCGGCCCAGGCCACCCTCTTCCTCGCCCTCGGGAAAACCGTCCTCGTGGGGGTCGTCCTCGCGGTGGTCATCGCCAAGATCATCGAGCTCCTCCTCAAGCACCACCTCGTCCCCGACTTCCTCGAGAGCGTCTTTCTCCTCGCGGTGGTGGCGAGCGCCTTCGCGGTCTCGAACCACATCCAGTCGGAATCCGGCCTCCTCACCGTCACGGTCCTCGGCATCGCCCTCGCCAACCAGAAGTCGGTCTCGGTCCGCCACATCCTCGAGTTCAAGGAGCACCTGCGGGTCCTCATCATCTCCCTGCTCTTCATCCTGCTCTCCGGCCGGATCAGCCTCGGCGACCTCAAGGACGTCCTCATTCCCAGCCTCCTCACGCTGGCGGCCCTGATCCTCCTGGTCCGGCCCGCCTCGGTGTTCCTCGCGTTCCTGCTCTCCAAGCGGACCGTCTTCCGGGAGCGCCTCTTCATCGCGGCCCTCGCCCCCCGCGGGATCGTGGCCGCCGCGGTGACCTCCATCTTCGCCATCGAGTTCGAACACGCCGCGCACACCGGAAAGCTCCCCGACGCGATCGCGGTGCAGGCCAAGGAAACCGTCCCGGTCGTCTTCCTGATCATCATCGGCACGGTCCTCTTCTACGGCCTCCTCGCCGCGCCGCTCGCCCGGGCCCTCGGCCTCGCGGCCCGCAATTCCACCGGGGTCCTCTTCGCCGGCGCGGACGAGTGGATCCGCACCCTCGCCAAGGCCCTCGCCGCCGACGGGCACGCCGTCCTCCTCCTCGACACGAAGTACGAAAAGATCGCCGCGGCCCGCCTCGACGGCATCCCCGCCATGCGCATCAACATCCTCTCCGAGTACGCCGAGGAGGAACTCGACTTCTCCGGGATCGGGCAACTCGTCACCGCCACCCCCAACGACGAGGTGAACTCCCTCGCCGCCCGCGAGTTCACCCACATCTTCGGCCGCGCCAACGTCTGGCAGATCGCCCCGCAGGACAGCACCGAGCACCATACCAAGTCGGTCGCCTCCCACCGCCGCGGCCGCATCTGCTTCACCGACGACGCCAACTTCATCAAGCTCCAGGGGCTCCGGCGCCGCGGCGCGGTCATCAAGAAGACCCAGATCACCGACGTCTTCACGCTCGACGATTTCCACCTCACCCACGGCGAGGAGGCCGTGATCCTCTTCCTCCAAGACAACGACAAGGGACTCCGGCCCGCGCCCGCCGACCTCCAGGACGTCCCCGTCGACACCACCATCTACGCCTACGTCATCCCCGACGAACCGGCCGCCGGTTCGGAGACAGACGACGACGTCCCCCGCGGGGGGTAGATCCGGTGGCATGACCGGAACGGTCATGATGGACAGGAGGCCGCGACGCGGCCGAATTCAGCCGCCCGGAAGGCGGCCTCTTGGAATCATGACCGGGACGGTCATGCCACGGACGCCCTCGAGGACCGGCTGCGCGCCACCTACTATTGAGCTCCTCCCATTCCAATCTCCCCGGAATATTCCCATCGTCCCGGCGGCGGTCCGGCGCCATGCTTTGGCCTTGGACATCTCTCCCACCACAACCATGCATGTCACCACTACCTTCACCATCGACGGTCACCGCATCGTGGAACACAAGGGTCTCGTCCGGGGGATCATCGTCCGGGCCCCGACGATTTCGCAGGGGTTCGTCGGCGGCCTCAAACAGATCGTCGGCGGAAAAATCGGGGCCTACACCCAGATGTGCGAACAGGCCCGGCAGCAGGCCTACGACCAGATGATCCAGCACGCCCTCGACCTCGGCGCCAACGCCATCGTGGGGGTCCGCTACGACGCCTCCGAGGTCGTGGAGCGCGCCACCGAGGTCCTCTGCTACGGCACGGCGGTCCTCATCGTCCCCGAATAGGCCCGATTCTGTTGGCAAATTCCCGGTCCCGCGCCGATATACCAAGTGACATGAAGGCGCTCGTGATCGGCCTCTCCCTGGCGGGATCCTGCCTTTCGGCCACCACCCTCGGCCTGGTCCCGGTCACCTACCCGGTCTACCTCGCCTACAACGCCGGCGACCCGGAGATCGAGCTCCGGGCCCTGCCCTTTGCGACCCGCTTCTCCCACCCGGAGCACCTCGGCTCGTGCCTCTCCGCGCCCTACGTCATCCCCCACAACGATTCGGCCGACCTGCCCAAGGACATCAACCTCATCAGCACCTGCCGGATTGCGGTCAAGACCGACCTGGTGCCCGAAAAGGGCCGGAAACCCGAAAGCCCGGTCGGCGTCCACCTCACGGTCGACATCAGCCAGTTCGCCAAGCCGGCCTACGTCCCCTTCGAGGACGCGGTCGTCATGCGGGCCGTCGCCAAGGCGGTGTGGAGGACCGTCGCCGCCAGCCGTTGCGAGATCCGCAGCGTCAAGATCATCAGCGGCGAAAACCACGAGAAGTTACGCAAGATCCTCGAGGCCCGCCTCGGGACGCCGATCCCCGCGCCCGCGCCCCAACCGGCGCCCGCGGAGTGATCCCGCGCCGCATCTTCTTCCGTCAGGAGTTCATGCTTCAGCATGATGAGGAGTGTGCTCCATCTCCGGGACTCAATCGAGCGATGTGGGGGACGCCCCCGGTAGCGGGCAGTGCGCTTTCCCGGCCGGTGGCATGCTGAAGCATGGACTCCTGACAGACCCGCACCCGGGGCCGTCGCCTGGTCCCGGGGGCCTCCCGGATGGTTCCGCGGGTGCGTCTCGATCGCTGGGTCAGGAATAACCAATATCGAACAAGGAATTTCGAATGTCGAAGGAGGCTGACTCCATGACCAAGCACCTCCCGACTTCGAAATTGGGAGTTCCTTGTTGGTCATTCGTTATTCTCTCCTCTTCGCTCCACTGCTCAACCACGCGCCCTCCCCGGCATCCCCGCACCCGGAGCCGCTGCCCGATCACCGCGCCCCGCCGGTCTCCCCGGTCCATGACCAGAGGCCGGGGTCGAGGTCGCGGCGGGCGGCCTCCGCGAGGGCCTCCCCGTCGCCGTCGTCGGCGAGCACCGCGAAGACCGTCGCCCCGGAGCCGCTCATGAGCGCCGCCCGCACCCCGGGTTGAGCGAGGAGCCAGGTCTTCATCTCGGCAAGAAAGGGAAATTTTTCAAAGACCGGGCGCTCGAGGTCGTTGACGAGATCCATGCCGTCGAGCCCCTGCGGGTCGTAACGCACCCCGGCCAGCTGGCGCGATTCCCGCCACCGCCCGTAGGCATCCGGCGTCGACACCCCGAACCCCGGCTTCAGGAGCAGCACCGGGAACGCCTCCACCGACGCATCCTCCAGGACCTCCCCCCGCCCCCGGCACCGGCAGGCGCCCTGGCGGAGGAAAAACGGAACGTCGGAACCGAGCCGGGCCGCCAGCTCGTGCAGGTCGTCGCGGCCCAGGCCGGTGTCCTCGAGGATCTCCATCACCGCCAGGATCGCGGCGGCATCGCTGCTTCCGCCGCCCAGCCCGGCGCCGGAGGGGATCCGCTTCGCGAGCCGGATCGCGTACCGGCACGTCCGGCCGGTCCGTTGCTCGAACAGGCGCACCGCCTGCACGACGAGGTTCGATTCGTCCGACGGCACCGCGGGGTCGTCGCAGGAAAACGAGAATTCCTCCGCTCCCTCGACGTCCAGCTCATCCGTCAACCCCGGCAGCGGCACCATCAGGGTGTCCAGCTCGTGGAATCCATCCGGGCGCTTCTCCGCGATCCGCAGCGACAAGTTCAACTTCGCGGGTGCTTCAACTTTCATCGGCGCCTCCCTCTACGCGGCCCAGCAGCGCCAACATGCGCCCGGTCTTTCCTTTCTCGACCCGGTAGGAATAATATCGGCCGACCTCCGCCCCCGTGCAGATCCCGCAGTCTGTCACCTGTCCGTCCGGCACGCCCGCCTCCCGCAGTTGCTCCCGGATCATCCCCGCGATATCGACCTCGTAGAGCGGCGGGCGGATGCACGGCGATATCGCCGCCACCACCTCCCCGGCATCCGTCCCGAACTCGGCCCCCATCAGTGCGAGCGCCCGGCCCACGATCCCCAGCCCGGTCCCCTTCCGGCCCGAGTGCACAAGGCCCAAGGCCCCGTGGCGCCGGTCCGCCAGGAACACCGCCGCGCAATCGGCCACGTAAATCCCCAGCAACACCCCCGGTGTCCCCGTCACGAGCCCGTCCGCCCCGCCGGCCATCCGCTCCCTCCCGCCGGACGGCACCACCGCCACCTCCGCCCCATGCACCTGCTCCGCCCGCCACAGTTGCTCCCACTCAAATCCCAGCCTCTTCACGGCCTCCCGGTGCGCCGGCTCCAGCTGCCCCAGCGCCTCCCCCTTGTCGAACCCCGGTTCCACCCCCTCGACCCGGCCCGTGAACCCCGCCCGCACCCCGGGGATCATTCTCATCCCCCCCAAAAAAGAAGCCGCCTCTGCCATCCCGGGAAGGATAGCGGAGGCGTCTTGGCAACGCCAAGTCTCCTTGGCGTGGGGCGCTGTGATTGGAAAGGGTTACTTCCGGTTTCCGATGGCGCGGCGGGCGTGGTCGACCGTTTCGGTCTCTTCCTCGTCCATCTCCGACATGATGTCGGCGAGGTTCGTGGCGATTTCCTTGCGCATGTGCGCAACGAGCTCCGTGCCTTTATGCGTGATCCTGACCATGATCTTGCGACGGTCTTCGGCCGCGTGAATCCGCTCGACGTAACCGAGCTTTTCCAGGCGATCGACCAATCCGGTCGCGGCAGCTGTCGAATGTCCCATCTTCTTAGCGATATCGGACATGGTGAGATAATCCTCGCTTGAAAGGTAGGTGAGCAGGAAGAACTGCGGGAAGGAGATGTTCCCCCGGTTCAGCTCATGCGACAGGTTGAGAATGCAGGATCGCTGCGTAAACAACACGAAGTCAGCGAGACGGTCGGCATCTGCCTGAACCGCACCCCTTGACTGGTTGGTTGTACTTGATTTCATGACTATTCGACTGTGGTGGTGGTTGGTAGTACATCGGATGCCCAGCAGCTTCGAGACGGAGGATATCCCGGATTTTATAAATTTTCCAAGCCTAAACTTAAAAAAATTTAAATAAACCTACTATCAGGGGCTTTCAAGGTTTCTAAAGGATCTCCCAAACCCCTATTTTTGCCGTAGATACCTTAATTGGAACGCCTAACGGCATCCGGGAGGCCCGCGGGACGATTTTGGGGGCGCATCGGCCCCGCGGGGGTCACGGCGGGGGTCGATTCGGGCAGCACCCCCCGGGCGACCACGAGGTCCCCGGCCACCGGTTGACCGTCCTGGATGTCGGCCGCGAAGAAGCGCCCGAGCCGCTCCCCGGTGAGCCGCAGCGAGGCGGTCCGGCCGTCCTTGGCGACCGAAAAGTAGGCCAGCGTCGTCGGCAGGGAGCGCCTCCCGGTGCGACGAATGAGGACAAATCCTTCCGAAGTGTGGACCGAAGCGACCTCCCCCACGACCTGCACCCCGGGAGCCGCCGGCGCCGGGTCCTCCGTCCCTGCAGCATCCGGGGATTCCCGGCGGTCGGTGCCGCACGCCGCCACCGCCAGTCCCAGCGCCGCCGTTGCCAGCGCCCGCGACCCCGCATGGACCCATTTCCTCACCGCCAAGAACTACCCCGTGATCCCCGGGTGGTCATGGAAAAAGCCGCCATTGACGAATCCCCTCCCCTGTGGTTTCCCTCACACGTTCTCCGGAGCGGTGGCTGAGAGGTCGAAAGCGCTCCCCTGCTAAGGGAGTATACCCTTCATCGGGTATCGAGGGTTCGAATCCCTCCCGCTCCGCCAGACCCCACCCCCGCTCGCCGGGGGTGGGGTCTGGCGTTCCCGGCAGGGACGAAAACCCTTGCCGAGTGCCAGCGAGGCCAGGGTTTGCGTGCACGGGAAACGATCCCGCGCCAGCGGGTGAGCGACCCCATAGACCCCGCGCCTCCGGAGGAGGAGGCGCGCACTCCCGCACATCCCGATCCCGCGGCCGCGGGAGAGGAAAATCCCTCCCGCTTTGCGAGGCCCCTGTTTTGCGGGGTTGTCCGCAGTTCGGTGACGGCCCGGCACCCTCCCCTTGCCCCTGCGGCGGAAAGTCGGCACCTTCCCGGGGTGCGCCGCAGCCGCCTGATTGCCACCCTGGGCCCCGCCACCGAATCGAACGAGGCCGTGGCGGACCTGATCGATGCCGGGGCCGACACGTTCCGGATCAACATGAGCCACGCCGCGCACGACTGGGCGCGGGACCTGTCGGGGCGCATCCGCAAGATCGCGGACAACGCCCAGCGGCCGGTGGGGATCCTCTTCGACCTCCAGGGGCCGTCGATCCGGACCGGGGACCTCGAGGAGGTCATCGAGTTGAAGAAGGGCGACCAGCTCGAGTTCCGGCAGCGCGGGACGGACGCGAAGCTCGATTACTCGACGACCGTGAACTACGACGGGCTCGTCGACGATGTCTCCGCCGGGGACACCCTCATCGTCGACAACGGGGCGCTCATCATGAAGATCGCGGCGGTCGAGAAGGACCGCATCGTGTGCGAGGTGACCACCGCCGGGACGCTCGGGTCGCGCCGCCACATCAATCTCCCGGGGGTGCGCCTCACCCTCCCGGCGCTCACCGAGAAGGACCGCAAGGACCTCAAGCTCGCGATCGAGTGCGAGGCGGACTACATCGCGGGGTCCTTCGTGCGCGACGAAAGCCACGTCACGCAACTCCGGGAGGCCATCGAGGCCGCCGGGGGGCACGCCCAGCTGATCTCGAAAGTCGAGGACCAGGAGGCGGTGCGCAACATCGACGACATCATCATGGCCTCGGACCTCATCATGGTGGCGCGCGGGGACCTCGGGATCGAGGTGCACATCGAGGAACTTCCCATCCTGCAGCGGCGCATCGTGAAACGCTGCCTGCGGCTCGGCCGGCGCGTCATCGTGGCGACCCACCTGCTGGAATCGATGATCTCGAACCCGACCCCGACGCGGGCCGAGGTGACGGACTGCGCGAATGCGGTCTACGAGGAAGCCGACGCCCTGATGCTCTCCGGGGAGACCTCGGTCGGGCGGCACGCGGTGCGCGCCCTGCAGATCCTCGACCGCGTGGCGCGGCGCATCGAGCGCTCCGGGGGGCTCGGCTACGGGAGCGACGCCGACCTCCGCTCCGAAAAGGGCAAGGCGGTGCGGGCCGCGGTGAACCTCGCCGATTCCATCAGCAACGCCCTGGTGGTGGTCTTCACGCGCAGCGGCAAGACCGCCAACCGGGCCGCCCTCCTGCGCCCGCGCTCGCCGATCTACGCGTTCACACCGAGCGACGAAGTCTGCCGCTCGCTGTGCCTGTCGCGGGGCGTGCGCCCGTTCCAGATCGACTTCCGCGACAAGCCGCGCCACACCATCGCGGCCGCCGTCGAGGTGTTGCGAAGCCGCCGCGACATCCCGGCCGGAACGACCCTCATCATCGTCTCCGACACCCTCCACGAGGATCACGCCGTGGATTCCATCCTCGTCGAGCACGCCTGAGGCGGCATGACCGTCCCGGTCATGAACCGGCGCGGCTCCCGACTGACATTCAGAGCCCCGGCCGGGGGACGGAAACGGTCGATTTGGATTCCGCCGGTGCCGTGGTGCGGGCGGTTTCTGTCGCCCCTCCCGGGGCTCGGTCCGGTTCGGGCGCCGGGGGTCCGCGGGCTTGCGCCCGCGGCTGTTGTTGTGACGCCCCTCCCGGGGCGCGGTCCGGTTCGGTCACCGGGGGTCCGCGGGCTTGCGCCCGCGGCTGTTGTTGTGGCGCCCCTCCCGGGGCTCGGTCCGGTTCGGCCGCCGGGGGTCCGCGGGCTTGCGCCCGCGGCTGTTGTTGTGGCGCCCCTCCCGGGGCGCGGTCCGGTTCGGGCGCCGGGGGTCCGCGGGCTTGCGC
>JABDMC010000130.1 GCA_013001695.1 Akkermansiaceae bacterium | reverse complement strand
CCGGATAAACCCCTGCGCGCCAAGCCGGTGGTCCCGCCGCGGGCTGTGCCGGTGGATGAGGGCGAGTAGCTTATTCCTCCTCGCCGGACGATTCCGCGGGCTTCGGTGCGGACGACGCGGCGGGCTCCGGTTCGGACGACTCGCTGTCGGCGGCTTCCTCCGGGGCCTCTTCCGCGGCCTCCGGTTGTGCGGCCGCTTCGGCGGGAGGTTCCGCGGCCGGCGGTTCCTCCTCGGGCGCCATGCGGATCCGGGCGTCGTCTTGCAGGAGGTCCGCGAGCGATTCCCAGCCGCCGGGGCGCTGCAGGTTGAAGACGTGCAGGTACAGCGAAACGAGGGCGGGGTTGTAACTGCCAACCAGCGTGTCGGCGGCTTCCTTCAACTTGCCGGCGTCGAGGTCCTCGGGGAGTTCGCCTTCCACCGATCCTTCCCCGTTGTGCTCGATGCCCATGATGTCGCAGAACTCGGTGAGCATGGGCTGATGCCCCTTCATGAACCAGACCTGGAGGAGGTGTTCCCCGATCGTGTCGGAGGACCGCAGGCGGAGCGTCTTGTGCATCCACGCGATCTGCTCGGCAACGGGCTTCTTCTGGATGAAAACCGGACGCAGCTTGCGGGACGACGCCAGCGAGGCGAGCGAGGACTTGTAAACGTCGCGCTCCGTCTCCCGAAAGTAGGTGAACATCTCCAGCACCAGGGCGGGGTCGGCGGATTGAAACAATTCGTAGGCTTTCACAGGCGTCGCAAGTCCGCAGAGAACACGGGGGAGGACCCCTTGCAAGGAGGATTTTCGGGGCGGCGGGGGGACCGAATTTGTGGCATCATGCCGACCCATGGCTGAGGAGCGATCCAGACGGCGGCCTTCGGTGGTTCCGGCCATCCTGGCGGTCTTTGCGGGCGCGGCGGTCCTCGTCCTGACGGGGTTCTTCGGATTCTACCAATTTGTGGCGAAACCGGCGGCCTCGCCGTTGCACAGCTTCGCGGCGGTCCTCGAGCGGATCACGGAACGAAAGACCCGGGTCACGGGCTCGACCATGACGATCGAGAAGTCGGAGGTCATGGAACTGGCGGTCGTCCAGCGCCGGACCCACGCCATCATCAAGTACGAGACCCGCTGGTTGGGGAGCGACAATCTCCTCATCGTCCGGGGGGAGTTTCTCGTGAAGGCCGGGTTCGATCTCGACGAGGCGGGGCCGTTCACCCTGGCGGACGGGATGGTGACCGGGGACTGGCCGCCTGCGAAGGTCCTGACGGTGGAACTGCTCGACTACGACGTCTACTTCTCGAAGAACGGCACCCTCAACAAGCTGAAGCCCGAGGACCAGGCCGAAGCGATCCGCCGCCTGCTGGCCCAGGCCCGGAGCGATGCCGCCGAGAGCGACATCCTCGAAGACGCCGAGCGGCGCCTGCGGCAGCGGATGGAAGACCTCGGCGGCGGCGTCCCGATCGACGAGGCCATGTGGCCGTGAGGGACCGCCGGCGGGTCAGGTCCCGGTGGTCAGGGCGAGGAAGGCCGCGATGGCCTCGCCGGGGACGTGGGAACGCATGAGGGCCTCCCCGACGAGGATGGCATTGGCGCCGGCGTCGAGGGCGCGCTGGGCGTCGGCGAGGCTGTGGATGCCGGACTCCGAAACGAGCAGGACGCTGTCGGGGGCCTCGTCCGCGAGGGCCTCGGTGGTGGCGAGATCGGTGGTGAAGGTCTTGAGGTTGCGGTTGTTGATGCCGATGAGATCGGCCCCGAGGTCGAGGGCCCGCTCCATCTCCGGCAGGTCGTGGACCTCGACGAGGACGTCCAGCTGGAGATCGCGGGCGGTGTCGTAGAGATCGCGCAGGGTGGCGGCGTCGAGGGCCGCCACGATGAGCAGCACGGCATCGGCGCCGGCCACGACCGCCTCGTAGATCTGCGCCGGGTGGACGATGAAGTCCTTGCGAAGGAGCGGGACGGTCGGGCCCCGGGCGATCTGCGCGAGATAGGAGAGCGATCCCTGGAAGAACTTCTCGTCGGTGAGGATCGACATGCACGAGGCGCCCCCGTCGATGTACATCCGGGCCTGCTTGAGGGGATCGAAGTCGGGGTCGATGACTCCGGCGGACGGCGAGGCCTTCTTGATCTCCGCGATCACCCCGAGTTGCCGGGGCCCGCGGTCGAGGGCGGACCGGAAGCCGCGGAAGTCGTTCCGCTGCAGGGCGGCCGCCTTCAACTTCCCGGTCAGCGGGATGAGGGCATCGATCTCGGTGCGCTTGTGGGCGATGATTTCGGCGAGCTTGTCCATCCGTCTCCGCCCATCGGGCTACGCCGTCACAGGTTGGGATGCACGCAGAAATTTCCGGCCGGGGGCGGGCCGGGCCCGGGGGAGGCGGCCCGGCGGGGGGCGAAAAATGCTTGCGGGCCGGGCCGGGAAGTGTATCTAGGGGCTCCGCGCAAGCGGGTGTAGCTCAGTGGTAGAGCGCCACCTTGCCAAGGTGGATGTCGAGAGTTCAAATCTCTTCACCCGCTCCATTCCGGTTCCCATGCCACGGGCCGGACCGCCCGGCCTCCCGGCCGGCGGAGAACCCGGGGGACGTGGAAGGGGGGAAACGGCCCCGGCGGGGGCGAATTTCTTGTAAGGGACCCGGATCGAGCGAAGTTTTCTCTATCGGCGAGGAGTTCTCATGTGGGTCTGGACGAAACTATCGGCTCTGCAATGGGCCGATGCCTGGCAGGAGCGATTCTGCTGGAACCCCGGAATGGTGCTCACCGAATTGAAGGGGCGGAAGTCGGTGCGCGTCGACGTCTATTGCAAGACGAAGGGCGAAGCCGCCCGCATCAAGGAGCAGTTCGGCGGCACGGTGCGGAAACTCGCCGACCGGAACTGGGCCGCGCTGAAGCCGGTGGTCGCCGCGCCCCTGAAGATTCGGGACCGCCTCCTGATCACCTCGGACCCGAGCGTGGCGGGGAGACGCAAGCTGGCGCGCGAATTTCCCGGGAGGGACGTGCTGAGCATTCCGTCGGAGATGGCGTTCGGGACCGGCGACCACGCCACCACGGCGTCGTGCCTGCGCCGCCTCGTGGACGAGGCGCGCCGCTGGCGGGGCAAACGCTGGCGGCTGCTCGACCTCGGCTGTGGGTCGGGGATCCTGGCGATCGGGGGGCGCCTCCTCGGTGCGGAGCATTGCGAGGCGGTCGATTACGACCCGAAGGCGGTGGTGGTGACGGAGCGCAACCTGAAGCGGAACCGGGTGGAGGGAGTGGACGTGCGCGAGGCGAATGTCCTCGACTGGCGGCCGCGCGGGCGGTTCGAGATCGTCACGGCGAACCTCTTTGCGAATGTCCTGCGGGAGGCCTTCCCGATGATGCGGGCCTGCCTCGCGAACGACGGGAAGCTGATCGTCTCCGGGATCCTCGCGGATCAATGGCCGTCGACCCGGCAGGCCGGAGAGGCCGCCGGCTTGAAGTTCACGGCCGAATGGAAGAGGGGAAAGTGGATCACGGCCCTCGCGAGGTCGTGAAATGAGGCGGCGCGGGCCCCGGGCCGCGAATTGGCCCGTTTTTTTGCTTTGATTGAAGGGCGGGACGTCGGAGAGCATAAGGCGTGAAGGGATTCATGCTGTTGACCGCGCTCCTGCTGGTGCCGTCGATGGCTTATTTTCAGAAGCTTGCGTTCGAGGGGACGCTGCGGGACCGCCTGCGGGCGCAGGTCGAGGCGGTCCTCGCCTCCGAGGGGGTCGAGGGCGCCACGGTCCGGATGACCTGGCTGGATGCCACCATCGCGGGCAACGTGGAGAGCGAGGCGCGGCGCCTGGAAGTCGCCGAGGTGGTGGACCGGGTCCGCGGGGTGCGGCTCCCGCGGGAAGGCAACCGCCTGCGGGCGCAGGGCTGGCTCGAGATCGAGCGCGCGGGCGGGAGGTGGTCGGTGCGGGGAGTCATGCCGCGCGACTTCGAGCTGGAGCTGCCGGCGGGCGCGGTGGTCGATGAGGAGAGTCTCGACGTGCGGCGCAGTTCCTACGTGGTGGCGCCGGCGGGCATTTTCGACCTCGGCGGGTTCCTCCGGGAATTTTTCAAGGGTCCGGGATCGCGGAGCGTGGTGTTGAGGTCCGGGCGGCTCCTGCTGCGGGGGGACGCCACCGCGGGACTGCGGGCCGACTGGCTGGCGATGGCCTCCGCGGTGGTCGGGAAGGAATCGGTCGACGAGGACTTCGTCCTGTATCCCTCGCCGTACCACCTCCCGGGGTACGCGCCGTTCACGGTGCGGGACGTGACCGAGTTGGAAATGCTGCGGGCGCAGTTTCAGTCCGGGGCGGTGATCTTCGAGCCGGGCGAGGTGGATGTCCCGATTTCGGAGTCCGGGAAGATCTCGAAGGCGGCCACGGCCATCCTCTCGGCGGGGGAGCGTTCGCGTTACGTGGTCGGGGGGCACGTGCCGGCGGAAGGCGACGCGGCGGGTGCGGAGGAACTGGCCCTGCGGCGGGCGGAAGCGGTGGTGGGGCTGCTGCGCGAGTACGGGGTCCCGGAGGAACGGCTGGAGGCCGCCATCTTCGGGCGGGGGAAGGCGGGCGGCCGCGAAGGTCATGTGGAGATCCTGGTGAAATAGCGTGCTGCCATGACAAGTCTCGACGCGCTGACCTACTTCCTCCTGAACCTCGGGCTGCACAACCTGGTGCTGGTGGTGTTGGCGGCGCTCCTCGGCGTCGCGGCGGCCTACTTCATCTGGGGGCAGGCGAAGCACGGGGCCGACGAGGTGCAGGTGCACGCCGCCGAGGCGGAACGCCGCGCCCAGGACGCCGAGTTGTCGCTCGGGAAACTGAAGGAGGAGTTCAAGCACTACCGGCAGGACGTCGAGTCGGGCGACGGCAAGGGAGTTCCGGACAAGGCCTTGAAGCGCCAGATGGACGAGCTCCGCAAGGAGAAGGAGAAGCTGCAGAAGGATCTCAAGATCGCGAACGAGAAGCGTGATGAGGTGGAGGACGCGCTCACCGGCCTGCGGAAGGACAAGCTGGACCTGGAGAACCGGCTGGCCGCGAAGGTTCCCGCGGGAGGGAAGGCGAAGGGGGACGGAAAGAAGGAGCTGAAGGAACTGCGCCAGGAGAAGCAGGCCATCGAGAAGAAGCTGCGGGCGGAGGTGAAGCAGCTCGAGAAGAAGGTCGCCGGCCAGGAGGCCGCCGCGAAGAAGGCGCAGAAGGAGGCCGAGGCCACGAAGCGCACGGTGGAGAGCCTCCGGAAGGAGAAAGGGGAGCTGGCGGCGAAAGCCAAGGCCGGGGAGGACTATCGCAAGGAGAAGGAAAGCGTGCTCGGCCGCATGGAGACCGCCGCCAAGAGCCAGGCCGCGAAGGTGAAGGAGCTTGGCGAGGGGAAGGAAAAGGCCGAGACGGAACTGGCCGCGCTGAAGGAGAAGCTGAAGAAGACCGAGGCCGACCATTCCAAGCAGAGCGGCGAGGCCGAACGGGCCCGGCGGAAGGAGGTCGAGGCGCTCCAGGCCGAAGGGGAGCGCCTCGGCAAGGATCTCGAAGCCGCCAAGGCCGAAGCCCGGAAACTCGACGAGGCCCTCGCGGACGTGCGCGGGGCGAAGAGCGGCCTGGAGGACGATCTCAAGAAGGCCCGCGAGGAGAACGCCAGCGCCCGGAAGGAGATGGAGTCGCTCCGGGAGGAAAAGGCGAAGGTGGCCGGGGCGCTCGAGCAGGTCGCCGAAACGGAGGAGCGCCTCGCCGGGGTGCGCAAGGAGCGCGACGAGCTGAAGGAGCAACTGGCCGGCGAGAAGAAGCGGGTTGCCGAGGCGGACGCCGAGCTGGAGGACCTGCGCAAGCAGCGCGAGAAACTGGCCGCGAAGCTGGAAGTCGCCTCCGGGAAGGAAGACGAGCTGCGGGCCCTGCGCGGGTCGAAGATCATGTTCGAGGAGAAGCTGGGCGTTCTCGAGAAGGACCGGGCGGCGCTGGAAGAAGCGGCCGAGCACTCCGCCGCCGAGGCCCGCGAGCTGGCGAAGGAGAAGGCCGCCCTCGAAGCGAGCCTCGCCGATGCCGAGGAACGCCTCGAGGCCGCGTCCGAGGGGCGCAAGACCCTCCAGGCCGAGCGCGAGAAGCTCAAGCGGAACCTCGCGGCGCTCGAGGCGTCCAGCGCGGAGGACGCGCAGATGGTGCAGGCCCTGCAGGCGGATCTCGCGGTCTTGGAGGAGGCCCGGGAATCGTACGCGGAGGAGAGCGCGAAGTGGGAGCAGGAGCTGGCGCGGCTGCGGACCGAGAAGAAGGAACTGAACGAGGAGCTGGCCCTGCGGGCTCCGGCCGAGGAAGGCGCCGCGGCCGCCCTGGTGCGCGGGCTCAAGGCGGAGCGGGCGGTCCTCGAATCCCGCCTCCGCGAGGAACAGCAGGAGCGGAGCCAGATCGAGCATGCCTCCGCGATCATGCGCCAGGAGATCTTCGGGTTGCGCAAGCACCTCGAGGAGGCCGAACAGAGGCACGGCAGCGTCGAGGAGGCCGAGCAGACCCTCCGCGACGCCGAGACGAAGCTCATGCGGTTCCAGACGGAGTTGTCGCGGGCCATCGACCTGCGGGAGGAGCGGGAGGACGAAATCCGGCGCCTCGAGCAGGAACTCAAGGATTCCGAGGCGGCGCGCCGCCGGGCCGAGCTGGCGCAGCAGGGAGCGTGGGAGGCGGCCCCGGCGGGCCGCGGGGACCAGGACGGGGAGACCGCCGGGGACGAGGCCGGCGTTGCGGCCGATCCGGAACGCGGGGAAAGCTAGGGTCGGGGGCGCGCCGCGCCGGGCGGATGCGGGGGCGGGCGGGGTAAATCCGCGCAGATCGCCATTTCGCTTGCATCCCCCGGGGGTCTCGCTCAGAAACGGCCCCGCTCCGCGCGGGGAGTGTTGGACCAGTGTCTGTTACTCCGCGAAGGAGCGGCAACAACCCAGGTAGGCACCCCATGGAAAGTCTCTCATCTCGAATCGAGAAAGTCACCCCGTCGCTCACGCTGGCCGTGACGAATCAAACCAAGGCGCTGCGGGCCCAGGGCGAGGAGGTTTACGGTCTGGCCGGCGGGGAGCCGGAGATGGACACGCCCGACCACATCAAGCAGGCGGCCTTCACGGCCCTGCAGGAAGGGAAGACGAAGTACACGCCGGCCGCGGGGATTCCGGAGCTGCGCGAGGGGATTGCGGAGAAACTCCTGACGGACAACTCCCTGGCCTACGATCCGAAGCAGATTTGCGTGACGAGCGGGGGGAAGCAGGCGTGCTTCAACACGATCCTGGCGATGTGCGAGGAAGGCGACGAAGTGATTCTTCCGGCGCCGTTCTGGGTGAGCTACCCGGAGATGGTGCGCCTCGCCGGGGCCGAGCCGGTGATCGTGGAAACGACCCGGCAGAACGGGTGGAAGATCACCGCCGAACAGTTCGAGGAGGCCATGACGCCCAAGACGAAGATGATCGTCATCAATTCGCCGGGCAACCCGACGGGGGCGGTCTACACCGAGGAGGAATTGGCGGCCCTCGGCGAGGTGGCCCTGTCCGAGGACATCGTGATCCTGTCCGACGAGATCTATGAAAAGCTGGTCTACGGCGACGCGAAGCACGTGAGCATGGCCTCGATCAGCGAGGAATTGCAGAACCTGACCGTGATTTGCCACGGGTTCGGGAAGGCCTACTCCATGACCGGGTGGCGGCTCGGCTACACGGCGGCGCCCGAGTCGGTGGCGCCGGCGCTCGCGAAGATCCAGAGTCACACGACCTCCAACGCCACGACCTTTGCGCAGTATGGGGCCCTCGCGGCCCTGAAGGGCCCCCAGACCTTCGTGGATGACATGCGGGCCGAGTACGACGTGCGCCGGCAGTTCCTCCTGGGCCGCCTGCAGGCCATCCCGAACATCAAGGTGGTCGAGCCGCAGGGGGCGTTTTACTTCTTCGTGGACTGCAGCGAGCTCGGGCTGAAGTCGCAGAACCTCTGCGACAAGCTTCTCACCCGTTACAAGGTGGCGGCGGTTCCGGGGATCGCGTTCGGGCACGATGCCTCGGTGCGGCTCAGCTACTGCACCACGCTCGACGTCCTGAACGAGGGCGTGACGCGCTTCGAGGAATTCTGCCGGAGCCACTAGGGCGCCTTGGCGCCATGATCACCCTGCAAGGCGCATCCCATGATTGAAGCGGCGCACGGAGTCGAACTGGGTCCGTTGCTGGCCGCGGCGCGCCAGGCCGGCGCGAGGATCCTGGAGATCTACGGCCGTGATTTCGAGGTCGACTACAAGGAGGACCAGTCGCCACTGACGGAAGCCGACCGGGCGGCGAACGACGTCATCATGGAGTTCCTCCGCGCGGACCACCCGGCGGTCCCGGTCATCTCGGAGGAGAACAGGCAACTCGGTTACGACGAGCGGAAGGACTGGAAGCGGTTCTGGCTGGTCGACCCGCTCGACGGGACCAAGGAGTTCATCAAGAAGAACGGCGAGTTCACGGTGAACATCGCCCTCGTGGAGGATGGGGTGCCGGTCCTGGGGGTGGTGTACCGGCCGGTGACGGGGACGATGTACGTCGGGGTCCACGGCGAGGGGGCGTGGCGGATCGAGGACGGCGGGGCGCCCGAGGCGATCTCGGGAGGCCCGCATTATTCGGGGAAGGACGAGGTCAAGGTCGTGGCGAGCCGCTCGCACCTGACACCGGAAGTGGAGGACTTCGTCGCGCGGCTGCGGGACGAGGGAAAGACCGTCGATTTTCTTTCCGCGGGGAGTTCGTTGAAGCTCTGCCTCGTGGCGGAGGGTGCGGCGGACGTTTACCCGCGGTTCGGCCCCACCATGGAATGGGACACCGGCGCGGCCCACGCCGTCGCCACCGCGGCGGGCAAGAAGGTCCTCGCCGTCGAGACCGGCGAGGACCTGCGTTACAACAAGGAGAACCTGTTGAATCCCTACTTCATCGTGGAGTGATCCCGGATGGGCGGGGCCCGGCGTTGCGGGGGGCGTTCAGGACAACCAGGGCCGCCGGCGAGCGCAGGGGATCGAACCTGGGATTCAGGGCGAAGGCCCGGTCGAGGTGGCGGCGGGCCAGTTGGTGGTTTCCCGCCGCCTCGTGGATCAGCCCCGCATGAAAATACAGGTGCGGGTCGGGGGTCTTCCACTTCAGGGCCCGCCGGATGGTGCGGACCGCCATCTCAATCTCGCCGGTCTTCAGGTAGCACCACGCCAGGGTATCCATGCAGGAGATGCTCCGGGACGTCTTGCCGGCCGCCTGCGCCTCGCGCAGGGCCTGCTCGAGGTTCCGGTCATGGTCGGCGAGGAAGCGCGCCAGCTGGGCGTTGCCGGTGGCGTGGTGATGGGTCGCGCCGCCCGGGCCATGGCTGTGGCCCCCGGCACCATGATGGTCGATGACCGCCTGGATCGCCTTTTCGGCATCCGCGGCGCGTCCCTGGCGGAGATAGAGGTCGGCGAGGGCGGCGAGCGCGTCGTGCGTCGGGGCGCTGGCGATCGAGCGCCGGTAAAGCGCGACGGCTTCATCGAGGCGCCCCTGGCACGCCCGCACCTTCCCCATCGTCGCCAGGACGCGGGGATTGGCGGGCGCCTCCCGGAGGGCGCGCGCGGCGTGCTGTTCGGCCACGATCATGGCGCCCGCATGCAGTTCCATGACGGCCAGCTCGGCCCGGCACCAGGCGGTGTTCTCCGGGTAACCGCCGCCGGACGCGATGGCCTGATCCATCAGCCAGCGCGCCTTGCGAAGGTCCCCGGTCAGCCACAGCAGGTGCGAGGCCCGGCTGTAGGTGGAGAGATCCGCGCGGGCGTCGAGCGCGCTCTGGAGGTGTTCGAAGGCGGATTCGTAGTCCCCGAGTTCGATGGCGCGGTCGGAGAGGAGGGCATGCGCCTCGGGGTGGACGGGGTCGATGGCGAGCACCTTGCCGGCCCACTCCGCGCCGGCGGAGAAGTCATGTTCCGAGTTGCAGACCCATGCCATCCCGACGAGGGCGTCGATGTTTCCCGGCGCCGTTCGCAGGGCCGCCCGGAAGGCTTCCTTCGCCCCCGAAAAATCGTGGGACCCGGTATCCCGGTTGTCTTGCATGAGGGCGTTGCCGAGCTTGATCCAGGCTTCGCCCGGGGCATCCGCGGCGCCGGTCCCGGCCCGCAGTTCGTTGATGGCGGCCTGCGCGGGGATATCCTCCGCCGGGACCGCGCCCACATGGCCGCCTCCCCAGAGGAGGGAGGCGACCACGGCTACGGCGATGCAGTTGGGCTTCATGCGTTCGTGCAGTCGTGTGTTCCGGTAGTTGTTCGGGGGAGTTCCCTACGGGGCTTGGCGCTGATCCACCGCCGATCCGGCATGGGGAGTGCCGAGGTAGGGGAAGACCCGGTTGTAGAGCTGGTCGTTGGCATCGACGTTGTCCCCGACGACCGTCACGGGATCGTAGCCGGGACCGCTGGCCACCGCGGTGAGGGCGATGTCGATGACGTCGTCGCCGATGCGGCGTCCGTTCGGCCAGCCGCTCGAGATGACGCGTCCCGCGCCGTTGGTGACCACGTCGCCACCGGCGAATCCGAACCGGCTGAAGGACCCGTCGCCCGGGAGGGAAACCGGCCCGGTGGTGGTGTCGACGCGGATCACGTCCGGGAGATACACGAGGGCGAGGTCACCACGGCCGGTGCTCTCGAAGCTGGTGCCGAACACGACGTTGACGAGGGTCGCGACCTCGGGGTTCTCCGCATACTGGCCGAAATTCGCGGCATCGTTCGGCGGCGAGGTGCGGTTGTATTTGTCCTTGTCCTTCAGGGCGACGAGGACCTCGTTGAAGAGGGGATTGGCGAGGCGGTTGACCTGCACCCAGCTGCCGAAGTTGAATGCCTCGCGCCGGTCGGAGCGGAGCGTGATGCGCCGGCGGCTGACGGAGGCATAGACGCCGACCCCGGTGTTCTCCGCAACCGACGGGAGGGGGTTGCTCCCCTGGTTGCCGAGGTCCGCGAAGGCGGCCGTGTAAGGCGCCGGGGAGAGTTGATCGAGGGGGATCTGCACGCCGAAAGACAGCACGTTGAACCCCTTGAAGCCGTCGACCCCGCCGCCGTCCTGGCCGAGTCCGTCGCCCAGGTCGCCGTTGTTGTCGAGGATCCGGGCGTCGAGAAGATCGAAGATTCCCGGGGTATCGGCGTAGAAGCCGTCCTCGCGGGAGCCGGCCCACGCCGCCTCACCGCGCTTCAGCGTCGTGATGGTGTCGCGCGTGTAGGAGTCGAGTTCGGAGAGCTGCGTCGCCCCCGAGACCGCCAGCCCGGTGGTGCTGTCATTGTAGTGCGGGGTGGTCCTGACGCCGACGTTGGGAGGCGGCACAGTGCCGTGGCCCGCAAAGCGATTGTTGCGCAGGACCCAGTAGCGCTGGGTGTAGTTCTGGCGGGCATCGCCGACCTCCTCGATGGGTCCCACTTCGGTCCCGCGCCCGTACGAGAGGATGGTGTCCCGGTTTTTGAGCCCGGAGCCGTGGCGCGGGTTGACGTCCGTGAACCAGAAGTCGTAGCGCAATTGCTCGCGGCCGGTTTCGGGATGGGTGACATGGATGCTGTAGAGGGCATCGTCCGCGAAGCGCTCGTAGATCAGCCCGTCGCCCGGGTCGGAGAACGGGCGGACGCTGACGATGACGTTCAGGACATCCTCGTCGGAGTCGTACTTCTTGCCGACGAAGGCATAGACGTCGGTCAGGTTGGCCTGCGGGTCCTGCTTGATCAGGGGGGCATCGCTGTGGCTGGAAGCGGAGGCCGGAAGAGCGGTGAGCAGCGTGAGGGTCATCCCGCACGTCAGGGCGGACATGGTTCCCGGTTTTCTTGTGGTTGGTTTGGTTTTCATTGGTTTGTGGAAGCCGTTTGTTGTCTCCCGCGAACGAACGCCGCCGAGCCGTGGACGGATGCACAAAATCCCTCAATGGGGAAAATTTCGCCGCGGAGCAAAAAATTGCATCCGGACCGGAGCGGCAGGCGTAGATGACATGATGAACAAGGGACTCATCGGCCTCGGGGCCGCGGTGATGATCGTGGCAGGCGTGGTGCTTGTGATGGAGGCGACCCGGAGCGACCCGGACGACGGCCGGGGCGGGGTGGCGGCGCCCGCCGCTGCGGAGCCCCGGGACGGGTCGGCGGCGTTGTCGAAAGGAGCGGGGCGGGTAGGCGCTACGAAGGACGCGGGGAAGCGCTTGTCGAACCGCGAGCTGCTCCGCATGGGCCCCGGAGAATGGGACGAATTCTTCACGACCGACCCGCGCGGGCGGGCGCTTTCCCCGGAAGTGCAGGTCGAGATCGTGGAATTGAGCCAGGAGCTCCGGGAGGCCGCCGCGAACGAGGAATCGCCCTTGGATGTCGTGGAGATGCACGCCTACCTGCAGGTGATCCGGGCCCTCGTTGCGGAGGGAGCCGGCGTGGCGTGGAAGCCCCCCGCCTTCCCCGAGGCGTCCCGCGAACCCTGACTATCCCGGGGGGGCAGCCCCCCGGCCCGCCCCGGCCCGCCCAGGCCCGCCCAGGCCGGCCCGGCCGCCTCGGGGATCATTCGGATTGCGTGATTCTCAAGTCCTTTGCATCCGTCTCACAGATTTCACCGTAAGTCATTTGGATGCCCGCAGTTTCACTACACGCTTTTGACATTGTTCGATTCTTCCCCGACAAATGGCGGGACGTGGCGCCGAGCGGTCAGAAAAGCGACGATCCCCACGAGATTGCGGCGGCCTTGCTTGGGCGGATTGCGGGGGGCGACCCGCGAGCGCTGGAGGAACTCTACGAGAGGTGCGCAGGAAGCCTGCTCGGAGTGATCATGACGGTCCTGCGGAATCGGGAGGAGGCCGAAGACGCCTTGCAGGAAGTCTTCGTGACGATCTGGAAGCGGGCCGAAAGCTACGATCCCGATCTCGGGAAGGCGATTTCGTGGATGATGGCGGTGGCGCGCAACCGGGCCAACGACCGGGCACGGGCGCTCGGGCGGCAGGCCGAGGCCCGCAAGGCCGGGGAGGATGACCTCGGAATGATCTCCCGCGAAAATTTGCGGAAGCAGTGGAGCCCGGCGCTCTCGGACGACGAGATCGGGCAGATCGAGGCCGCCCTCGAAGGCCTCCACCCCGACCAGCGCGAAGCCATCGTGCTGGCCTACCTGGAAGGGCTGACCCAGCAGGAGGTCGCCCACCGCCTGCAGGAACCGCTGGGCACCGTGAAGGCCCGCATTCGCCGCGGCCTGCTGCGGCTTCGCCACCTCCTGGCCGGCAAGACACCGGGGATTCCCCCGGGGGACACCGCTTCCTAGAAACTGATCGCTGACACCCGAAATGGAAGATCATCACCTGGCAGAATTGGCCCACCTCTACGCGACCGAGGGACTCTCCGGAGAGGACCTCCGGGCCTTCGAGACGTGGCGCGCGGGCGCCACTGCGAACGAGAAGGCGGAGTTCGCGGCGATGGTGGACAGCATTGCCCTGGTGACCCTCGGCCGGGTGCCGGATGTCACCCCGGGCGAGGGCGTGAAGGCGGGAATCATGAACGCGGTGGGCGAGGGGAGTTCCGGTCCTGCCGCCGCGGCCGGGGACTTCGACTACCTCCGCCGGGACGAGGGCGAATGGGTGCCGCTCCCCGCCCCGGGGACGCGCGTCAAGGCGTTGTCGGACCGCGCCGAGGACGGCGTGACGGTCTTCCTTCTCGAGATGGACGCCCAGGCGAGCCTGCCGGGCCACCGGCACCACGGGGTCGAGATGGCGTTCATCCTGGAGGGCGACCTGCACGTCGAAGGCCGGGTGCTCCGGGCCGGCGACTTCATGCGGGCCGGGGAGGGCTCGGATCACCAGAAGACGTACTCCGAGGCCGGCTGCCGCGCCCTCCTCGTCACGGCCCGGGAAAACTTCCCGCGGAAGACGGTGGGGGTGATGGAGCGCCTGCAGGATGTCGTCCGCGCGGCGCGCGGGTTGGTCGGGAAAGGCCCGGAGAAGCCCTGAGGGCCCCGCCACTCAAAACCGCCGGGTGGCGGAAACTCCCCACCAGTGGGCGAGGTAGCTCACCTCGCTGCGGGAGTATTCACCGGCCCGGTAGGCGCTCGTGCCGACCGATTCCCGGTGGCGGAGGTCGAGTTGGTAGCCGGCATCGAGGGTCCAGTCGTCGAGGCGCAGGCCGACGCCGGTGGTGAGGGAATGTTCCGCGATGGCGGCGTTGAGGGGAGTGACATGACGCGCCGGAATCGGGCTGGCCGAGTGGATGTACCCGCACCGCCACGTCCAGCGCGGGTTGAGGTCGCACTGCAGGCCGGCGCGGATGGTGAAGCGATCTTCCCAGCCGAGCGGGACGGAATCGACGATCGACGACGGAAGGTCCGGGTTGTCGCCATCGCCGAGGGCGACCCGCATGGCGTCGAAGTGGTCGCCCCACGGAATCCAGTCGACCTGGCCGAGGACGGTCAGGGAACCGGTGGCCTGCCAGGCGAGCCCCGCGCTGACGATGTCGGGGAGGGAGAGCGACACGTCCGCACCGTAGTGAAAGTCGGTCCGCGGCGGGGGGGAGCCGAGGGCGGCGAGCTGCGCCGAGGCGTCGCCCGCGGCCCGGCCGTCACTGTGCAGCGAGGTCGACGTCCGGTAGCGGAGGCCGAGGTGGAGGTCGTCGCGAAGGCGGAGGCGCACGCCGAGTTCGCCGTTCCACGACCAGCCGTCGGTCTCGAGGTCGAGGAGGGTCTTGAAATCCTCAAGCCCGGGCGCGGTCTGGAAGATGTAGGGGACCTGCAGGTCGATGCGGTCGTAGACCAGCCCGACGCTGGCGCCGACCGCGAGGTCGTCCGAAATGTTCCAGCCGATGCCCATCGCGGTGCGGATCGCGAGGAAGCGCGAGCGGTGCCGCTGGAGCCCGTAGGTCACCGAGCCGTCGGTGCCGCCCGGGGCGTCGCGGTAGCGCCAGTCGCCGAGCAGGGTGGCTTCCGGAATCACCGCCAGGGCGGCGGTGCCGCGGCCGCCGCCGAGCGGGCAGACGAGGGCGAACTCCCCGCCGTGTCCGGCATGGCGCCGCAGTCCGACTTCGCCGTTGACGGAATTCGCGAAGGTGGCATCGCCGTAGGCGCCGAAGTATCCGGCCTCGAATGCGGGGGCGTCGATGGTCGCGAGCACCGCGGGGTTGGCCCACATGGCGGCAAGGGGGGAGTCGGCGCCGGCCACCATGGCCCCGCCGAGCGCCGCCGCTTCCCCGCCGGCAAAATTGCGGAGCACGCCGGTGGCCCGGACGCCCGGCGTGACGAGCAGGCAGACGGCCGCGACCAGCGGCCAGCCTGCCGATCGTCGAGAATACGGGTGATGCGCCGCGGACATTCGCGGGTCACTACTAGCGAAGGACCCCGGCGAGGGACAGGGAAATCAGGAGGTTCACCCGCGGGGGGCCTGCGGCACGAGGCTGCGGGCGTATTGCAGGGTGTCGATCTCATCCGGGGACTTGTCCCGCCGGATGGCCTTGATGCGGGGAAAGCGGAGGGCCAGGCCCGAGTCGTGGCGTTTCGACGGCTGGATGGAATCGAAGGCGATCTCGAGGACGACGCGCGGTTCGACCTGGTGGACGCGCCGCGATTTGGAGATGGTGAGCGCCTTGAAGGTTTCGGTGAGTTCCTCGATCTCATCATCGGTGAGTCCGGAGTAGGCCTTGCCGATGGTGCGGAGTTCCCCGGAGTCGGCATCGCGCACCGCAAAGGTGTAGTCCGAGAGGACCTCGGCCCGCTTCCCGTGCCCTTGCTGGGCGGCGGTGACGACGCAGTCGAGGGTGGGCATGACGCCCTTCAGCTTCAGCCAGGCCTTGCCGCGCCGCCCCGGCCGGTAGGGGCTCGCGGGGTCCTTGACGATGAGCCCCTCGTTGCCGTGGGCGAGGGACGTCTTGAAGAGCTGATGGAGGTCCCCGGTGCCGCCCGCCTTGTGCACGGGGACCGCCTCGAACGGAGCGGCGAGCGGGAGGTCTTCGAGGTGCCCGCGGCGCTCGCGGAGCGGAAGGTCGAGAAGATCGTCGCCGTTTTTCCAGAGGATATCGAAGGCGAGGAAACGGACCGGAACGGCCTCGCCGAGGAAGAGGTCCCCCTGGCCCTTGCTGCGGCCGAGACGTTTCTGGAGGTCGAAGAACGTGAGGCGCCGGCCCTCGGCGGACGCGATGATTTCGCCGTCGAGGACGGCATCGAAAGGGAGAAGCGCCGCGGCGTCGACGAGCTCGGGAAACTCGGCATCGAGGGGGCGCAGATCCCGTGAAAAGAGCGTCACGGTGTCCCCGTGCTTGTGCAGTTGGGCGCGGATCCCGTCGTATTTTTCCTCGGCCCAGAGCGGGGCGGGATCCCCCCCGGGGTCGCCCTGGATCCGGGCCGCGATGGCCTCGGCGGTGGGTTCCGGCGAGGCGAGCATGCACTTCAGCGGGGCGAACGGGGTGAGGCGGGCCTCCCCGAGCCGTCCTTCGCGGGCGAACTCGGCGGTTCTTCCGATGTCGCCGAGGAGCATGTGGGCGGTGCGGATCTCCCGGGCGTCCTGCTGGAAGGCCGCCGCGAGGGAATCTTCCAGCAGGCCCTCCTTCAATCCGATGCGCAGGTCGCCGGTGAGGATCCTGACGATGGTCTCGCTTTCGCGCGGGTGGAGGTTCCGAAAGAGGGCTGCGAGGCGGGCGCCCTTGTCGAGGGCCCCGCGGGCCGCCGCCAGCTCGCGGAAGAACTCCGCGGCCTCCGCGCAATTGAGGGGGGAGGGATCGGTGGCGGCGTCCTCGAGAAGAAGCCGGGCGGTGCGCGCCGCGTCATTCTGCGTGGCGGACACCTTCTTGTAACGGGCCTCGGGGTGGCCCGTCGCCTGGATGACTGCCCGCCGCATCAGGGCCGAACCGACGTTGAGATTGCGATGGGCGGCCCCCGGGAGGGCCCGGCCGCTCAGCCACGCCGTCACGAGCGGCAGCCGGTCGGCGGGAGCGTCGGCGAGGTAGGCCGCGAGGTGCTCGATCTTGCGGAGTTTCGACATCGATGCCCCCACGCGGTCGCAGAGGTCGGTGAACTCGCGAAGTTCGCAGGCGGGCCGCGGCGGCGGGTCGGGCGCCGGGGCCTCCCTGCGGGTCCCGAGGGACAATTCGATCTGGTCGTCGCCGTAAACCGACCAGGCATCATGGCCGCGGTCGCGCAGGTCGGCGGCGAATTCGCGGGTGAAGCCATGGACCGTGACGACCTGCCGGGGGTTGACCTTCTCGACGCACTCCAGCAGGCCGGGATAATCCGCATGGTCCGAGAGCGGAAAGACCTCCTCGGTCCGGTAGCGGAACCGGGCTCCGGGGGTGAGGGCCCAGCCGGTGAGCATCGCGAGGCGCCGGTTGGAGATGGTGCGGACGTTCCTGGCGCGAACCGCATTCGGCGGGATGACGAGGGCATGGCCGGCCGGCACCTCGCCGTCGAAGACGACGGGCGGGGGCAGGTCCAGGCCGGCGAGGTTGCTGGCTTCGGTCATGGCGGCCACCGTCTTGTGCTGGACCACCGGGACGCCGCCCTCGTGGAGGAGGGCGACCGCCTCCTGCGCCTTGCCGAGGGAATAGCCGAGGAGGACCGGCACGTCGCCGTCCTCGAGGGTGCCGTGGACAAATTGCAGGATGGCCCCGGAGATCTCCTCGAGGGGAGGGAAGACGAACTCCGGTTTCCCGAAGGTCGTTTCCATGATGAGCGTGTCGGCCGGCCGGAATTCGACGGGCTCGGCGGTGAGTCCGGAGCGCACCTTGAAGTCGCCGGTGTACAGCAGGCTGGCGCCCCCGGGCGCGGTGACATGCAGCATCGCCGCCCCCCGAATGTGTCCGGCGGGAAGGAGCCGCACCTCGAAGCCGCCGATCTCGCGCGGTTCGTCGAACCGGACGGGATCGAGGCGGGCTGCGGCGACATTGAAGCGGGCCCGCAGGATCGTGGCGGTGCCCTCGGAACACAGGATCCGCTCGTGCCGGGCGAAGTGGTCGGCGTGGGCATGCGAGACAAACGCCGATTCGCGGGGGCGGTGCGGGTCGAGCCAGAGGTCGAGGTCGGGCAGGCGGAGACCGCGGGAGGTATCGAGCCGCACGGGCGGGGCCACGCCGGAGCGGCCGGATCCGGCGGCGGATTCCGGGTTCCGGGAAGCCGGCCCTGGTTTCAATGACACCCCCTACTGTGTCCGGCATCGGCGGGGCCGCAAGCGGGATTGCATTGGTTCGGGATGGGGGTAGTTTGCGCTCGAATGAGATGGTCAATTCGCCTCGGATCGGTGGCAGGGACGGAAGTCCGGGTCCACGTGACCTTCTTCCTGCTGCTTGCGGCGGTGGGCTGGCTGTTTTTCGCGCGGGGCGGCGCGGATGCGGCGGTGGATGGCGTCCTGTTCATCCTCGCGGTCTTCGGGTGTGTCCTCCTGCACGAGTTCGGGCACGTCCTCACGGCCCGGCAGTTCGGGGTGCGGACCCCGGACATCACCCTCCTGCCGATCGGCGGGATGGCGCGCATGCAGAAATTGCCCGACAAGCCGTGGCAGGAACTCCTCGTGGCCATTGCGGGCCCGGCGGTCAACGTGGTCATCGGCGCGGTCCTGCTCGCCATCTTCGGGGCGCGGGCGGTGCTGGAGGGCGGCGAGGAACCGCAGGCCCTCCTGATGAACATTCCCTTCGGCGAACGCCTGATGGTCGTCAATTTCGTGCTGGTGATCTTCAACATGATCCCGGCCTTTCCCATGGACGGGGGGCGGGTCCTGCGGGCCCTGCTGGCCATGATGATGAACTACGGGACGGCCACCAAGATCGCCTCCGTCATCGGGCAGGGGCTGGCCCTCGCGGGGGGATTCCTCGGATTGCTCGGGCCGAACCCGATTCTCATCCTGATTGCGGTCTTCGTCTTCATGGCGGCCCGGGGCGAGTCCGAGATGGTGCAGATGCGGATCGCGCTGCAGGGCGTCCCGCTGGAGCGGGCCATGATGACGGATTTCCGGGTCTTGCCCGCGGAGGCCACCCTCGCGGATGCCGCGGCCCTGCTCCTCGCCGGGGCGCAGCACGATTTTCCGGTGCTTGCCGACGACGGCCGGCTGTTGGGGCTCCTGACGCGGCGGCAGTTGATCGAGGGGCTCTCCCGGAACGGCGCCGCCCATCCCGCCGCGGAAGCGATGCTGCGGGACGTCCCCACGGTGCCGGTCGGTTTTCCCCTCCGGGAGGCGTTCCAGGTGTTGAACTCCAAGCCGGTCGAATCGCTGCCGGTGATGGACAACACCGGGAGCCGGGTCGTGGGCATGCTCACCGCCGAGAACGTCGGGGAGTTGATCCTGATCCGCGAGGCCGAGGCGGGGTAGGCGCGGTGCCTGTCTTGCCCCCCGGCGCCGGGGCGGGTCCCTACTGCGCGGTGGGGGCGTGGGCGGCGCCGGCGACGAGGGCCTTGGCTTCGCCGACGAGGAACGCCGAGCCGGTGAGCAGCACCGGGTGGGGAGAGCGGGCAAGGGCGTCCAAGGCGGCGGGCAGGGAGGAATGCAGGTGGGCCGGCGGGTGGTCGGCGGGAAGGAGGGCCCGGAGCTCCTCCGGCGGAACGGCGCGCGGGGAACTGACCGGGACGAGGTGAATCTCCGCCGCG
>JABDMC010000115.1 GCA_013001695.1 Akkermansiaceae bacterium | reverse complement strand
GCCTAACTTCGTTAACGTTAACGAAGTTAGGCGGCGAAGAGGGGGAGGATTTTCACTTGAGGGCTGCGGGCAGGCGGTCCTCGGGGAGGGAGTCGGCGGCCACCTCGGTCGTTGACCGCTGGCGCGTTTGGGATGCGGACGGTTTCCCGGGGTGAACCCCGGATCAGACGATGCCCCACACCATGGCGGTGGCTTCCAGGGGAATGCGGAGGCGGTTTCCGTCGCTGTAGCGGTCGAACAAGGAGTCGATCTCCGCCTCCAGCCGGGCCTCTCCCCCGGCGTGGCGCATGCGGGAGCTGGCGAAGATTCGGCCGTGCCACCCGGCGCGGTCGAGGAGCTGCGCATATGGAAAGGTGGCGGACCGCAGGCCGCTGACCTCCGGACGGGCGCGGAGGGTTTCGACAATGGCATTCTTGGGCGTGCGATAGTGGCCGGACTGGGAACCGAAGCGGCGTCGAAGGTCCTTGAAGCCGGACTTGATGGGGGAGGGCGCGATGCGATACCAGAACGTGGCGCACGATCCCCCGGCGGCCAGGAGGCGTCTCCATTCCGCGAGCGTCGGTCCGAGCTCGAAATAGTGGAATGCCTGGGCCGCGGAGACGAGGGCGAAGGCCCCCCCCGGCAAGCCCGTGTCGGCCGCTTCGCCTTCCTGGTAGGTTTCGTCGCCGGCGGAGCGGGCTTGCGCGAGCATGGCCTGGTTCGGTTCCACGCCGATGACGTCGAACCCGCGGGCGGCCCACAACCGGGTGGCGATGCCGGTGCCGCAGCCGATGTCGGCGATGCGAGCGCCGGGGGCGAGGGCCCCCTCCGCAACGATCCAGTCGATCAACTCGCCGGGGAAACCGGGGCGGTGGGCGGCGTAGCGGCCGGAGGCTTCGGAGAAGCGGTCCCGGGAGTCCATGCAGGCGGGGGCGGGTTGAAGGTGTTGGCGGCACGTCCCGGCGCGGATCGTGCCCGGGATGCGGCGGCTTACGGGATCACCGTGACGACGCGGAGGAAGCCGGTATGCGATGCATTGAAGACGGCGGCCGGAATCTGGAACGTGGCGTAGGCGTATCCCGGCGGTGGCGCCGGGAGGCCGGCCGGGTTGGAGGTTTGGGTGGTGGTGGGGGTCCAGTCGCGGAGGTCCGTGGAGAACTGCACGATGATCCCGACGCCATCCGCGAGGTAGGTGTCTCCAACGGTCGTGCCGCCGGCCCGCAGGAGGAATGTGACGCCGAGGCTGTCGGTGACACCCGGCAGGAACTCCGGAACGGCGAGGGCGTCGCCGGGATCGCTGCCGTGCGCAAATTCTCCCCCGTTGGTGACGCCATCGCCATCGCCGTCGGCGGCGGCGAGGGCCGCGGTGCCGGAGAGGCCCGCGGCCGTCACGTAGTCGCCATAGGCGCCGCTGAAGGCGAGAAAATCCTGCACCTCGCTGCCGCCGTTCCAGCGGTTCGGACGCCCGAAGGTGCTTTCGAGATCGCTCGCCGCCGCCCCGAATTCGGGCCCGAGGAGATTGGCCGTGGCGAGGGGGTTCACGGTGGACCGCGGGTGGTCGACCAGTTCCCAGGCGTTGCGGTTGTTGATTCCGCCGGCCGGCGCGAGGCCTTCGCCCGCCGGCCCGAAGACATGGTTGCCGGCGGCGTCGCGGATGACGAACTGGGTGCGGTCGTCCGTGATATCGAACCGCGAAATCGCACCGGTGCCGGCGTCGATGCGGTAGCCGTTGGTGATCTCGCTGGTGTAGATGAGAAATTGCGGATCACCGATCCAGAAATTCGACCACGTCCAGCCATCGGTGGCGGACCGGTCGAGGACGTCGAGGGCGGTGTCCATCCCGCCTTCCGCGGCGCGTTCCTCGGTAAAGGTCAGGATGGTTCCGTGGGGCACGGCCGCCCACCGCGGGTCGTTGCTCAACTCCAGAACCGACTCGGCCGCGAACGGGAACCCCGGGTCGGTGGCGATCTCGATTTGCCATCCGCGCATGTCGAGGGTTCCGGCGTCGTCGTTGCCGACCACCACGAGCTCGAACCAGTCGCCGCCGTTGCCCGCCACGCGGCCGAAGTGGATGTCGGAGGCCGTCCCGCCGGACTCGTCCGCGGCGGCGGTTCCGCCGTTCAGAAAGCTGCTGCTCGAAACGGCATTGTACTCGTTGAGGATGACCGGGCTGGAGGCGGGATGCACGAAGATCGTCACGGGGCGCTGGAAGCTGTCGATGCCATCAGACACCCGGAGGGTGACGGCATGGAAACCGGCCGTGCCGGGAGGAGGCGTCCACTCGAGGAGGCCGGCGCCATCGCCCTGGTCGAGGAGGGAGACCCACGGGGGGGCGGCGAAGAGGGAGAGGACCAGGCCGGTGGTTCCCTCGAAGTCGGTGGCTATCACCGGCTGCGATGTGGTTGTGCCGACTTGCCCGTAGCGGATGGCGGGCAGGGTGCTGAAATAAGGTATGCTGTTGGCATCGAGGGTTGTCGCGTAGCTTCCGAGATCCTGGATCTCGAGGTTTCCGCCGTCATCCCACTCGTTGGGGGCGCCGAAGGTGCTGCGGGCGGCGTCGTCGCCGTAAAGCGGATAGTCGGGATGGAGGGGCGACGGGTGGAGGTCCGGGGCGGGATTGGCCTCGAGGTTGAAGACTTCCGCCCCGCTCACGTTCCGCTCGATGCGCGGTTCCCCGGCGGGTCCGTGGACGGTCAAGCCGGTGGAGTCCCTGAGGGTGATTTCGCTGCCGTCGTCGTTCAGGGTGATCCCGGTGCCGATGGTGCTGGCGGCCTGGTCGACGAAGGCCGGATCGTCGAGGGCGATGTTGGTCCACGCAAACCCGAGGTCGCCGAAGCGGTTGATGCGGTGAATGGTGGAGTCGAGCCCACCGTTCAGGGAATCGTGCTCCACGAAGGTGAGGATGGTGCCGGCCCGCACGCCGGCGAGGTAGGGGTGCTGACCCAGCACGATCGTCTCGGTGGGGAGGCCGAGGTTGGCGATGTCAATCCGCCACCCGCGCATGTCGACGGTGGACCCGGGGTCTCCGTCCCCGACGACCACGAGCTCGAACCAGTCGTCGCCGTTGCCGGCGACGCGGCCGAAGAATACGTCGCCGGCCATCCCGCCGTCGGCGTCCTCCGCCGCGGTTCCGTTATTGAGGAAGCGGCTGCCACTGACGGCATTGAACTCGTTGACGAGGACCGGCGAGGTGCCGGGGATCACATCGAGGACGAATCGGCGGCTGAAACTGGCGCCTCCGGGATCGGAGACGGTGACGATGAACTCGTGGCTGCCGGCTTGCGCCGCGGTCGGGGTCCACGAGATGGTGAAGGACCCGTCGCCGTGGCTGACGAGGTTGCTGCCCGCCGGGGCCTGGTCGAAGGCGATGACGAGCGCCGACGAGGGGCCGTCGGGGTCCTGGGCGGGACTGGCGGTGGTGCTCCAGGTTCCACCCGGCAGGGTGGTGTTCGTGAACGGCGTGCCCCAGAGGTTGGTAAAATAGGGAGCGGCGTTGGGGGTGCCGGTGGCGAACGCGGTAAAGAGCTGGTAGCCCGTGCCGCTGCCCGCGGGAAGGATGGTCCCGTCGTCTTCCGGGAGCCGGTTGGGGTATCCGAAGGTGCTGGTGTCGGCATCGCGGAAGTCCGCCGTCAGCGGGTGGCTGGACGGAGCCGGATCGGCGGCGAGCCGGAAGACCTCGGTATTGTTGACGCTGCCGGCGCTGAAGAGTCCCTCGCCGTAGGGCCCGGCGGTCACCGTGCCGGAGCCGTCGGAAATCGTGATGCGGGTGTCATTGCCCGCGATGGCGATGTCGGTGCCGCTCTGGACAAGGTCGATGAGCCCGGCGTCCTGGATGTAGATGTTCGACCACGCCCAGCCCTCGGTGGCGAGGCGGTCGTCTGCGACGAGGCTGGTGTCCCACCCACCCGCGGCGGCATCCGATTCGGTGAAAGTCAGGATCGTGCCGGCCGGGACGGCCTCCCAGAAGGCATTGCTGTTGAGCACGAGGCGGCCGGCGGGAAGCTCGTTTTCCTCGATGTCGATACTCCACCCACGGAGGTCCACGGTGGACCCCGGGAGGCCGTCGGCGACCACCACCAGCTCGATCCAGTCGTCACCATTGCCCCTGACGAGGCCGAAGCGCTGGTCGAAACTCCACGGCTGGCCGAGGATGTTGGACGAGGAAACGGCGTTGTATTCGTTGACGATGACCGGGGAGGTGACGGGCAGGACGGTAAGGATAAACGCCTGCCGCTGGACACCGTCGTCGTTGTCGGTCACTTCGAGTTCGACGCGGTGGGTCCCGGCCTGTGCGGCGGACGGTGTTCCGGCGAGGGTTCCCGATCCGCCGCCGTTGTCGGTGAAGGTCAGGAAGGCCGGTCCCTGGATCATGGACAGCGCGAGCGGGTCGCCATCGCCGTCGATGGCCTGCACGGCGTAGGAAAAGGCGTCGCCGGTGAAGATCGTGAGGTTGGGCTGTCCGGAGGTGAAGACCGGGGGGGCGGCGGTGGCCAGGAATCCGCTGAAGGACTGGTCGTAGACCGTCCCGGCGGTGTACCAGCGGTTGGGGCGTCCGAAGGTGCTGTAGGCGATGTTGCCGAGACCCGGGGTGCTGTCGCCGTAGTTCGATCCCGGCACGACCGAGTCGCTCGGGGTCTGCTGCAGGACGAACACCTCCTCGTTGCCGATGCCGCCGGTGGCGGGGGGGATCCCTTCCCCCGCGGGCCCGAAGATGGTCTGCCCGGAACCGGTGGAAATCCGGAACTGGGCGCCGGAAGCGCTCACGCTGAAGCCGCTCACGCCATCCGCCGGATCGACCACGTAGCCGTTGATGCCCGGGTCGGTGTAGGAGGTGAGGGAGAGGTCGCCGAGCCAGATGTTGCTATGGGCCCACCCCTCGGTGGCGAGCCGGTTGGTGGCGTTGAGGGTGGTGTCCATGCCTCCTTTGGCCGTACAGTCCTCGGTGAAGGTGAGGATGGTGCCCGCCGGAACGGCCGCCCAGAAGGGATCGTTGCTGAGCACGATGAGATCCTCGGCGGCAAAGGGGTTCGGGGCGTTGCGGGCGGCTCCGATCCGCCAGCCGCGCATGTCGACGGTGGAGCCCGCGCCGGTGCCGGTCACCACGAGCTCGAACCAATCGCCGCCATTTCCGGCGACCGGGCCGAAGCGTTCGTCGCCGACACCGCCGGCGAGGAATGAACCCGAGCCGACGGCATTGAATTCGTTGAGGACGACGGGCGCCGCCGGCGCCGCGGGGGCGAGGAGGATGAGGAGGATTGCCGGGAGGGGGAACGGCTTCATGGGATTCGGGGATTAGAAGTTGAAACGCAAGGCGGTGAGGAAGGTGAAGCGGTCGAGGGCGCCGCCGTCGCGGAAGTTGTCGTCCATATCGCCCCACTCGCCGCCCGCCATGTAGACCAGGCGGTCCTCGATGAGGTGAAGCCGGAGACCGAGGTAGTAGGCCTCAAACTCCTCGCCCCGCCCACGGTCGAAAAGGCGGGGGGCCAGGAAGTCGTAGCGCCGCCGCAGGCGCAGGCCGTCACGGCCGTCGGTTTCGGCATACTGGTAGCGGAAGACGAGATCGAGCTTGCCATCGATCAGCTCCCAGGTCGGGGTGAACTGGACGCCCCACGCGTCGGGACGGCCCATCATGCCATCCGCGAGGAGGTATTCGGCGGCGAGGCGGAAGCGCTTCTTGCGCACCTTCACCGCCGCGGAGTACGAGTGCGCGTATGGCGGAACGGCGTCGTTCCCGGCATGGCCGTCGGTGTGCATGTAGTAGAGGTTGAGATCGAGGTCCTTCCACCAGGTGAAGATGTCGGTGAAGTCGTACCCGAGGTTGGCGACGTAGAACCATCCGGAGTCGAAATTGCTGATCTCGGGGCTGAAGTCGCCGGAGAACGCTCCGGCTTCCGCTTCCCAGTTTCCGGGGTCCGCCACGATGGAAATGCCGGTGGCGCGGCGCGGCCGGATCTGCTGGACGAGGAGGCTGCGCTCGATGACGGGCAACTCCATGGACGGCGTGGACCACTCCTGGGAGAAGTGGGGAACCTGCTTTCCCAGCCGGAACTTGAGGTCGTCGGAGGCGCGGTAGCGGAGGAAGGCGCTGCTCAGGCCGTCGTAATTGACGTCGCCATCGGCGTCGGCGAGGTCGGCGGTCACCTTCAGGCGCCAGTTGTCGAGGAACTCGATGCTGGTGCCGGGGCGGAAGCGTCGCACCTCGAATTCCTCCCCGTTGCCCCGGTCGGAGTCGAGGTGGCCGTACTGGGCATCGAACCGGGTCGTGAGGCTCCACTCGTTGATGGGTCCGTCGTCGTTCCGATAGAGCACCCCGAAGTCATCGGAACCGAGGGACTCCAGGAACCCGCCGTTTCCGGGCTCTCGGAGCACTTCCCGGTCGATGCCGAACTGGAGACCGAGGGCGGCGGGAGGGGGGAGTTCGCCGGCCTTCGGCGTTCCCGGCCAAAGGAGGCCGATGCCGACGGCTGGGAGGAGCCGGAGCGCGGCGCGGATCGAGGAGCCTCGCGGAGCAGTCATCTCATTCATGGGTTGGGAGGGCTGGAAGGCTCATCGCCGTCCTCGAATGGGGCCTTCCGCCGCCGCAGCCACTCCGCCGGGGAGCCATCGAAGGCGATGCGGCCCTTCTTCTGGAAGACAATGAGGCGGTCGAAGTTTTCGAGGGCAGCCGGTCGGTTCAATGCCACCACCAGGGTTTGATCCTTTCCCTGGGCCGCCATGAAGGCCGAGAGCAAAAGATCGGCCACCTTTTTCGACTTCATCTCGCTGACCGGATCGTCGATCAACTTCAGGGAGTGGCCGCTGGTCCGGTAGCGGACGAGGGCGAGCACCTTGCGTTCTGCATGGGAGACATTCTCGGAAAAGATCGTGGCGCCCGCGCCCTTTCGCAACCGCGACCGGAGGGCTCGGAAGCGCCCGCTGTCGAGAAGGCTTGCCACCGGATCGCCCGGGGGAGCGTCGCGGTAGGCGCTCGCGATGTCGTCGGCCTCCACCGCGGGCCAGTGGGGAACCTGCGCGACGTAGGCGATTTGGGCGGTCAGTTCGTCGGTCGGCGCATCGCACAGTTCCACGCCGTCCCAAGTGGTGCTGCCCTTGTAGCGCTCCCATCCCGCCAAGAGCGAGAGCAGGGTCGATTTGCCCGTCCCCGGCCCGCCGGTCACCGCCACCTTCTCCCCGGCGCGGATCCTGAGGCTGAGCGGGCCGAGCCGCCGGGACTTAACGCCGCCCACCCGGGAGTTGATGCGGACTTCATCGAGGACGAGGGCGTCCTGGAGGGGACGGATCACGGGATCCGCGGAGGGCTCGGCGGCACTTTGCACGAGTTCCCTGACCCGGTCGGCGTTGGCGAGGATCTTTCCGCTCCGCGCGCCCTGCCGCGTCAACCGCACCATCGGTCCGATAATCATGAGGGCGTAGATCATGACGACAAAGAGGTCGCCGGGGTCCATCGTTTCCGCCACCACGGCGCGATACCCGAACCAAAGCGCCGCGGGAAGGGCCACCGCGAGCACGAGGTGGGCGGCCCATGTGATGCGCCCCTGGAGGCGGGTCAGGGATGCCTCGTAGCGGCTGCTGGCCTGGTTGTCGCCTTCCGGCGCGGCTTCCAGCTCGTCGTCATCATCGTCGTCGTCGTCGCCGTCATACTGGGCGAGGCGGGCGGTGATGTCGTCGGCGATGGCGGATTCCTTTTTGCGGAACCGGATGGCCCGCGCGAAGATGCGCGAAGCCCCGGCGAGCGTCACGACGATGATCAGGATGCTGGCGCCGAAGAAGACGAGCCCCACCCGCCACTCGATCCAAACAAGCACCACGGAGATCCCGAGGAACAGCAGGCCGTTCGTCGCGACGTGGACGAGAAACCCCTTCAGGCCGGCCTTCAGGCGGGCGGAGTCGCCCACGAGCCGTGTCACGAAGTCGCCGGTGGTCCGACTGGGGTCGAGGCGGCGGATGTTCGTGATCTGCTTGAGGATTCCGGCCCGCACATCGCGCACCACCCCGATCGCGAAACGCGCGAAATTGAGGCGCAACTTGTAATCGGCGAGCCCCAGCAGGGCGATCAGGACGGCATAGACGACCCCGACCGCCACGGCGGGATGCCAGCCGAAGATCCGGGCCGCGGCCGCGGGTTCTCCGGCCAGCCACGGCTTGATGAGCACTTGCAGCGGCCACGGCATGGCGACACGGACCGCCACGAGGACGAGGGCGAAGAACCCTCCGACCGCGAAGAGTCTGCGATGGGCCCGGGCATACGGAGCGAGGGCTGATACGATGGCGGGCAGCTGGCGCAGCATGCCGCGCCGCGGGCGAGTCCCGGCCCGCGGTTGCAGGTCCCCGCCGCCTGGCGAATCGATCGCCTCGGGCACGGATTGATTGGCGGCGGGCATGGGAGCGGGGCGTAGCAGCTGGTCGGGAACGCTACCGGGCGGCGGCGCCCTGTGCCCGGGGGTGCAGATGCCGGGCAATCCAGTCGGCGGCCGCCTCGGTGGCCTGGCCGGGGTTATAGAAGAGGTCGCGGGCCATGGCCTGGCGGATCTCGGACAACTCCCCGGGGTTGGCGAGGCTGCTGGTGACGAGGTCGACGGCTTCCTCGGGAGTGCGTGCCAGATGCCCGCCCTTGCGCCCCCAGGTTTCGAGATCGAGCCGGGAGTTCTCCCGGGCCTCCGCCTTGGCGATGAGCTTGGGGACATCGAGGAACACCATCGGCCGGTCGAGCAGGGAAAATTCGCTCGTCACCGAGGATGCATCGCTGATCAGGAGGTCGGCCAGGAAGAGCAGGGGGATCACGTCGAGATCGGTCGCGAGCTTGAAGTGCGGTCCGCCAAATCTGGCGAGCCGCTCCTTCCAATCGATGTCCTTCTTGGGATGGTCGTGAAGTTTCAGGATGAGGTCGCACTGTCCGGACGCGGTGAGCTTCTCGATGACCTCTTCGCCCATCTTCTCGAGGGAGTTTCCCTTTTGCCCGGTGGGTGCGTAGAGGACCACGGGCCGGGAGCCATCGAATCCGTAGCGGGCCAGCAACTCGTTGCGGTCGAGGGTGCCGTTGATGAGGCGGTCGGTTTTCGGGAAGCCGACCTCGACGGCCCGGGGGTCGCCGGGCTCGAAGAGGCCGGCGTCTTCAAAGTTGCGGCGCATGTAGGGGCCCACGAGGAAGTAGTGGTCGTATCCGCGGTTCTCCGGGCGGACGGCGCGGTTGCGGAAGGAGATCCCGTGAAAGATCTGCACCCGAAGGTCCGCGGAGCCGGGCTGGATCATCTTCGTCTGGGCGCTGAAGGCGGCGTCGAAATCCATCGCGCCGAGGTCCTCGACGGGGACGAGCTTGCAGGGCGGAAGGTCGAATTGCCCGTAGAGCGCCTCGAGGTCGTATTCGGTGGATTCTTCCGTCACGGTCCGGAGACCTCCCGAGAGGACCACCTCGATGTTGCCCGCACGGGCCAGCGCCTCATGAATCGGGCGGAAGCAGATGTAGTGCACCGGAGCGTAACCGGCAAAAAAGACCTTGGTTGATTCGGAGATGGGAGGCATGGGAGCTCGTCCAACAGGAAGTTCGGAGAGGGCGGGGATGGTAAGATGCGGCCGGGGCAGGTAAACAAAAAATGCGGCGAATCCAGGCGGGTATCATGGAGCTCCATCCGCGCCGCTGGGGGGCACCTTCCCGAATGGTCGAGGGTTGGAAAGCGAGTGGTGGCCGGGCGAAACCGGCGATGCCGCCTCGTGCCTCGCCCGAATAAATTACACGTGACGCCGCGCGAACGAACAGGAGGGGGGTAACCCTAATGGATTACCAGAAGAGTCCGGTGGACATTTTTTGGTTTTCGCGCGTTGCCGCGGCTCTATGATCCGCGGCCTCCGTTCGGCTGGGGAAGGGGCGGTTCCCGCAGGCGAAGCTGGTAGTGAACCGGATCCGCGAAGCGGCATCTCCCTGCCGCGGAGGCCTCTCCCAACCCTCACCAACCCCCAGACGAAACCCATGCAAGCCATCATTCTCGCCGCCGGGCGCGGAAGCCGATTAGGTGACCACTTTGGCGGTCTGCCGAAATGTCTGCTCGAGATCGGCCGGCGCCGGCTGGTCGAGCACCAGCTCGAAGTGCTGTCGGAGGCCGGCGTCGGGCCGGTGGGCATGGTGGTCGGTTACTGTGCGGATGAAATCCGTGAGGTGGTCGGCATCCAGGCCGAGTATATCCCGAACCCGCGCTGGGAGACCACCAACAGCCTCTACTCGTTCCTGCAGGCGCGCGAGTGGGTGAAGGGCCCGGTTCTCATTCTGAACAGCGACGTTCTCTTCCACCCGGAAGTCGTGACGCGGGTTCTGCAGGCCGAAGGCGACTGCATCGCCTACGATTCGGGATCGGGAAACGGGCAGGAGCACATGAAGGTGCGCATCGTGAACGGGCGCCTCGAGGAAATGTGCAAGAAGTTGCGCGAAGACAAGATCTCCGGGGAGAATGTCGGCGTCCTGCGGTTCGAAGCCGATACCGTGCAGCACCTTTTTGACATCGCGCAGAGCATGATCGGCAATGGCGGGGAGAAGGACTGGCTCGGGGGCGCGGTGCAGAAGCTCGCCAACGAAAAGCCCATCGAGGCGGTCGATGTGGCAGGACTCCCGTGGGGAGAGATCGACTTTCCCTACGACCTGGCGCGGGTGCGCCGCGAAGTCTGGCCGGAGATCCGCCGGGAAACCTCGCGGCCCATCCGATTCCGGAAGGTGCTCCAAGTGGCCGCGATCGTCACCATCACCGCGGCCCTGGCGTTCATCGCCCTCAAGCCGCGCACCAAGGCGGTGGAGTCGACGTGGGATGTGGTCGATGTCGAGAACCTCGAGCGGGTCGCGATCCGCTCCGGCAACCAGGTGCGGAAGTGGCCCCGGCTCGACCCCGGAGCGAGCGCCACCGTGGTGGTCAACGGGTCGACCGGCTTGCGGGTGGACTCCCGTCTCATCGCCTCTCCGGGGATGACGGAGCCGGCGCCCTATGTTATCGAGATCCTGCTCGACGGGGAGAGGGTCGACTGGTTCAAGGCCGATGGTGTCCCCTCCGGGACGTGGACCCATGAGGAATGGACGGTCTGCAAACGGGAGCGCATCAACTTTGAGATTCCCGGCGGCGAGCACCTCGTGCGGGTGCGTCTGGTGGCTTCCGACGGCGGCCCGTGCCTGCTGCGGATCACGATGAAGGAGCCCGCCTTCGTGGCGGACTAAGTCGGTCGGCGCCGGTGGTTGGACGCCCGCGGCCCGGCCCGCCGGGATCAGTCGCCCCCGCCGCATAACTTCGTTAACGTTAACGAAGTTAGGTGGCGAAGAGGGAGAGGAGTTCGTCTTCGCTGAGGGTGGCGGGGGTGGCGGCGGGGCCGGTGTCGAGGGTGGCGGCGAGGAGGTCCTTTTTCCGTTCCTGGAGGGCGAGGATCTTCTCTTCGACGGTGTTGCGGGTGATGAGCTTGTAGGACGTCACGACGCGTTCCTGCCCGATGCGGTGGGCGCGGTCGGTGGCTTGCGCTTCCACCGCCGGGTTCCACCACGGATCGATATGGATCACGGTGTCCGCCCCGGTGAGGTTCAATCCCACCCCGCCCGCCTTGAGGCTGATGAGGAAGACGGGGATGTCGGGGGAGTCCTGGAAGCGCGCCACGACCTCGCCGCGGTTCTTCGTCTGGCCATCGAGGTAGCAGAACGTGAGTCCGTGTTCGCCGAGCATCGGGACGAGGCCCTGCAGCATCTGCACGAACTGGCTGAAGACGAGGACGCGGTGGCCGCCGGCGGCGGCTTCCAGCAGGAGCTCCTCGAGCTCCTTCATCTTGATCGAGGCCTTCTCGGGGTCGAGATCGGGAAGGTTGAGGAGGCGCAGGTCGCAGCAGGCCTGCCGCAGACGGAGGAGGGCGGTGAGGGCGAGCATGCGTTTGCGCCCACCCTCGGCATCGAAAATCATGCCGCGGCTCTCGGTCAGGATCTGTTCGTAGACCTTGCGCTGCTTCGGGCTGAGCTCGCAGTAGCGGACCTGCTCGATCTTTTCCGGCAGCTCGGGGGCGACGTCCTGCTTGAGGCGCCGCATCACGACCGGTTTCAGGCGGCGGGCGAGGCGGCGCCGGGTATCGGGCGACCCGCCCTTGGCGAGCGGTTTCTCGAAGCGATCCGCAAAGCGCCCGCGGTCGCCGAGGTACCCGGGCATGGCGAAGTTCATGATCGACCAGAGGTCCTGCACGGAGTTCTCGACGGGCGTGCCGGTGAGGGCGAAGCGGTTCCGGCCGGGGAGACGGAAGGCGGCCTTGGCGACCTGCGATTTCGGGTTCTTGATGTGCTGCGCTTCGTCGAGCACCACCGTCTCGAGATCGCGGCCGCGCCAGGCGTCGGCGTCGAGGCGCAGGAGCGCATAGCTCGTCACGAATAGGTCCGCCTCGGAACTGGCGGCGAGGACCTCCTTGCGCTTGGGTCCCGTGATGGCGACGGTCTTCATGTCCGGCACGAATTTTCCGGCCTCCGCGATCCAGTTGTGGACGAGCGACGACGGGCACACCACCAGCGACTGGCCGCCCCGGGCCTTGAGGAAGGCGAGCGTCTGGAGGGTTTTGCCGAGGCCCATGTCGTCGGCGAGGATGCCGCCCATGCCCAACTCGGCGAGTTGCCACATCCATTCCACGCCCTCGCGCTGGTAGGGACGCAGGACGTTTTCGAGGTCCCCGAGCTCCGGGGCGCCCGCCTCGCGCGTCCACTCGCCGGCGGTGGCGATGCCGAGGTCGGCGCTGGCCTGCTTCAGGTAGGCCGCTTGCCGCTGATCGATGCGGAAGACGCCCGGTTCGTCCTGCGCGGGATCGCAGTCGGCGATGGTCTGGGTCACGTCCTCGGCGAGGCCGGGGTCGAGGACCGCGATCTTTCCGCCGGGGAGTTCGCGGTCGTGGCGCCCCGTCTGGAGGAGCCGCTGGATCTCCTCGCGCGGGACCTCCTTGCCGTCCGCGGTCTTGTACTCCATCTCGACCGCGAACCAGTCCTCGCCGCTGCCCCGCAGCTCGATGGCGGGCTCGATGGGGACGATGTCCCTGGCGAACTCCGCGAAGCGTTCGCCTTTCACGACCCGCCATTCCGGGTCGAGCCGGTGAATCCCGTGGGCGTGGAATCGCAGGATGTTCTGCCGGTCGCGCAGGACGAATTCCCCGCGCTTTCCCGGACCATCGAATCCCCACTGCCGCAGCGCGTCTTCCGCGAGGCGCTCGAGGGCGGGGCTCGTCAGAAGCTTGTGCCCGTCGTGGTCCTCGAGGACTTCCGCGGCGTCGTTCCCGGCGGCCCTTTTGTGCGGCCCGTAGTGGAACACCATGCGCCCCTCGACGTGATTCAGGGAACCCTCGAAGGTGACCTCGACCTGCGGCCGGGCCGGCTCCGGGAGGCCGGCGAGGAGATCCGGGTCGATCTCGAACCAGCGGCCGAGTTCCGCGAGGCTGGCGGGGGTAGCCACGGGATCCATCACCACCCCGCGGCCGAAGACCCCGTGGAGCCGCTCCGGAAGCCCCGCCGCCACCGGGTGGAAGGTCGTCGCGCGAAGCGCCCACGCCGTGCCGCCGGCGACCAGGGGCGCGACGTCGTCCGGCCAGGCCACCGCGAGCCGCTCGTTCTTCACGGCGAGCGGCGGGCGCAGGAACGCCCACGACACCTGCGCCGCCTCCTTCTTGCCGAAGGCCACCCGCGGGTGGCCGGCGAGGGACTCCAGCAAATCGAGGAAGCCGGCGCGGTCGAGGGTCGTCACGCCCGGGGGCGCGCCGGGAAAGAGGCGCTTCAGGCAGCGCAGCAGGGCCGCGTCGCGCTCCCCGACGAAGAGCGTCCGATCCTTCCCGAGGGCCGCCAGCAATTGCTCTTCACCGTCGCATTCCACCCCCACGCCCACCATCAACTGCCCCTTCTCCCACGACGGGGCCACCTTCAGCGGCAGCATCACCCGGCACTGCACCGGGACGGCGGAGCCGGCGGCCTCCTCGGTGACCACCGGCCAGCGGTCCTCGACCGGTTCGTCCGCGGCGGGCTCTGCTTCGGCCTCCGGCCGGGTCGCCGGGTCGATGACCTCCAGCCCGACCGCGACGGCGTGGGCGCACACCCGTCCGTCGCGCCGCGCCATGAAGCACGGGCATTTGTTCTCCATGTGGGTGGGCGAGATGATCTGCATGCGCACCTTCCTCGGTTTTCCGCCGCCCATGACCACGCCGGTCAGCACGCCGTCCTCGTAGGACGCCTCCCGCACCAAGCCACTGCGGTGCATCTCGCGCGCGGCCTTCATTTCCTTCCAGCCCCCCGCATCCATGAGGAGGTCGCGTGTCAATTCCACGGCGCTCATAACCGCTCGCGGATCCAGGCGCGCAGGGCCTCCGCGGTCATCACCCCCGGATCCCCGAAATCCGCCTCGCCGGCAGCCTGCAGTTCCGGCGGGAGGTGGTCGATGAGCTTCTCGAGGTCCCGGTGGTCCGCGATTTCCTCATCGAGCACGGCGGTCATCGCGGCGGCATCCCCCTCGCAATATCCGTAGCGCCTGACCTGCTTGCCGAGTCCGAAGAGGAGCGTCTCCCAGGTGGTCATGGGCCCCTGCGTGATGGAGGCCGACTCCGCGGCGGAGTCGATGAAGGCGAACGGGACCTGCTCGATGCGCGCCCCGGACTTCAGGGCCGCCAGGATCCAGTCGGTGTCGAAGGAGAAATCGTAGACGGTCGGGTCGGCGATGATCTTCGCGAGCGTCCGGCGTTCGTAGAGCTTGAAGGCCGCCTGGGTGTCGAGGATTCCCCGCGAGAAGACGGCATGGCCGATCATGCGCTGCATGTGCCGCAAGACCTTGATGCCGATGCCCCACCGCGCGGCCTCCTTCACCAGCACCGAGTCCGGGTGCTTGCGGTTCCCGAGGACGACCGGCACCCCGTGCTCGACAAACGGTTGCAGGAGGAGGCCGATCTGCCCGAGGTGCACCGAGTTGTCGGCGTCGGTGTAGATGACGGCGTCGACGCCGGCCGCGATGGCCTGCATGGCGCCGAGGATGATGGCGCCGGCCTTCCGCGAGTCGCCGGCGGTGGCCAGCCGGGCGAGCGGGCCGTCCGCGGCGGGCAGCGCCTCCGCGAGGGAGAGGACCGTGACCCGCCCGCCGAGCGGATGGGCCGCCGCGATCTTCCGGGCGATCCCGGCGCTGTCGTGCGGGCAGCCGTCATCGACCGCGTAGAGGTGCCACGAGACGACCGAGTCCCTGGTGGCCTCCGCGAGTTGCTCGAGCTTGAGGGCGAGGGAGTCCTCGCCGTGCGGGTTGTCCGGGCTCCTGGGCCGGAGGCGGTTGTGCTCGCCCCACATCGCGAAGACCACCCCGACGCGAAGCGGTTCCCGGCAGGCCAGGATCTCCCGCCGCGACCGCGCCAGGAGACCGGCGAGGCGGGCCTCGAGGGGAGTTCCCTCGCGGTGCAGCCGGGCCGAGACGGCCGCGGAATCGTCCTCGCCGAGGATCGCCGTGACCAGTTGCCCGACCCGCTCGCGGTGCGCGGGATCGGCCGGGTCGATATCGGACCTGGCCTGCGCAATGAGTTCCTCCAGCATCGGCGCGACGATATCCGGGGAACGACCCGGGCCAATCCCGAATTCGCGGGTTCCATCCGCGCGCCGCTTGCTCCTTGTGTTCTGTCCGAAATGACGAAGAGTCCCGGGATGCGCCAGTATCTAGGACTCGCGATCGGGCTGCTCGTCGGGGTGGCCGGGGCGCTCTTGTTCCAGCAGAGCCTCCCGCCGGAGGAGGGGTCGATGCAGGAGCAGCTCGAGGAGGTCGAGGCGGAGTTGCGGGTCGTGTCCCAGAGGAATGCCGTCCTGGAGGCCGAGGGAACGGGCCGGCGGGGCCGGCGGTCGGTGCGCGACGGCATGCGGACCATCGCGGAAAAAATCCGCGACGGCGAAGACGTGAGCCTCGACGACATCTTCTGGACGATGAAGCCGTGGATGCGGGACATGGCTCCGCTCTTCGACCGGATGCGCGCCCTCGATCAGGACAACAACTTCGATGCCCTGGCCGGGGATCTCTCCCGGAGGTATGATCTCAGCCCCCGCGACGAGCGGGCCCTGAAGGATTGGCTCGTCCGCAAGTCCGAGGAGAATGCGCGGGAGTTCAACGAGGTCATCTTCAGCGACACCAGCGGGTTCGTGGATTTCGTGCGGGCCAGCCGGTTCGATGAGCAGGACCTCGTGGGGATCGACGAATTCATGGAATCCAGGCTGGAGGGGGAGGAACTCGCGCAGTTCAAGGCGGAGCGCCTCGGGGAACGCATCAGCCACGTCCAGGCGGAGGCCAACCGGCGTCTCCACCGGATCGACGGGGCGGTGGACCTCGACAACGACCAGCTCGACGAGATGTTCGGGGTGATGGCGCGGGGATCGAAACGATTTGAACCGGGAATGGAATTCGACGGGATGGGCGGCGAGACCGGCCGCCTCGAGGGGGCGGACCGCGAGGCCGCGATCCGGGCGGTCCTGCGGCCCGACCAGCTCCGGCGGTACGAGGCCTACCAGCAGGAGCGGAAAGAGGATGCCGAGCGCGAGATGCGGCGGATGGGGCTCTCCCTCCCGAAGGACTGGCAACTGCTCGACGACGAGGGGTTCTGATGGGTGATGCGATGAATGGCGCCATCGAGATCCGCGACCTGCGCGTCGACTACGGGGATTTCATCGCGGTTCACGACCTGAACCTCACCGTTCCGTGGGGGGAGGTCTTCGGGCTCGTGGGGCCGAACGGGGCGGGGAAGACAAGCAGCTTCCGCGTCCTGGCGACCTTGATGGAACCGACCTACGGGGAGGTCTCCGTCGCGGGGTACGACGTCCTGGAGGAAACCTCCGCGGCGCGGCGCGTCATGGGCTACATGCCCGACCTCGCGCCGGTGCCATCGGACCTGAAGGTCTGGGAGTTCCTCGATTTCCACGCCGACACCCACGCCCTGGGGAGCCGGGGGGAGCGCCGGGACCGGGCGGAAGAATGCCTTGGGACCGTGGACCTCCTCGACAAGCGCGAGGCGTGGTGCCGGGCGCTGTCCCGCGGCCAGACGCAGCGCCTGGTGCTGGCGAAGACGCTCCTGCACCGGCCGAAAGTCCTGATCCTTGACGAGCCGGCCAGCGGGCTCGACCCCTTGTCGCGCCGGGAACTGCGGATCGCGCTGCAGCGCCTCGCGCGGGAGGGCGCCACGGTGTTCGTCAGCTCGCACATCCTGAGCGAGCTTGCCGAGATGTGTTCCTCGCTGTGCGTCATGAACCAGGGTCGATTGCTGGCGTCCGGAACCGCCGAAGAGGTCCGCCGCGAACTCGGAAGGTCGGACCGGCATCTCACCGTCACCGTCCTGAACGGGCGCGAGCCGGTGGTCGACTGGCTGGGCCGCCGGGATGGGGTGCATGACGTGGGAGGGGAGGGGCGCGAGGTGCGCTTCGGATACAAGGGCGACGACGACGGGCAGGTGGCCCTCCTGGCCGACATGATGCGGGACGGGCTGCGGGTGAAGGCCTTCGAGGAACGGGGATCGTCGTTCGAGGAGATCCTCGTGGAGGTCGCGGAGAACAACCGGAAGACATGACCACGGCCTCCCTTGTCCACCGTGACGATCCCGACCCGGCGGCGTGGCCGCCGGTGTGGAAAGTCTGGGCGAACCCGATCATCCGCCGCTATGCCCGCTCGCGCCTCCGGGTCCGGGGCCTCTCGGTGGGCATCCTGCTGACGCTCCTGGTGGCGGGCTTCCTGTTCTTCTCGATCCGGGAAGGAACCCTGCATCGCGGCGGCCTGGAGGCGGTCGACGCCAACCGGACGGTGCTCATTCCGCTGCTCATCCTGCAGGGGATCATCCTGTTCCTGCTGGGCACCGGGCAGGTCGCCGGGGCGATGACGGCCGAAGCCGACGAGGGGGTCATCGAGTACCAGCGGCTGGCGCCGATGTCGCCGCTTTCGAAGGTCATCGGCTACCTGTTCGGCCTGCCGATCCGCGAGTATGTCCTGTGTGCGGTGACGATGCCGTTCAGCATCTGGGCGCTGTGGCGCGGGGAGGTGCCGCTCGGCATCGGGCTGCAGCTCTACACGGTGTTTTTCAGCTCGGCGATCCTCTACCACCTGACCGGCCTGGTGGCGGGGACCGTCGTGAAGAACCGGCGGTGGGCGTTCCTGGCGTCGATGGGCCTCGTCTTTCTCCTCTACACGGTGATGCCGCAGCTGGCGAATTTCGGGTTGGTATTTTTCCGCTACCTGACGCTCCTGCCGGTGGCGGGCGAGTGTTACCCGTACATGCTCCCGCGGGATGCCGGGGCGGTGGCGTTGGCGGCGCAGAATCTCCTTCCGAGCGCGCGCTTCTTCAACCTCGACCTCCCGCAGGCGGCGTTCACGCTCCTGTCCCAGGGCGTCCTGATCCTGACGGGACTCGTGATGCTCTGGCGGCGGTGGCGGAAGGCCGAGTCGCACCTCCTCGGGAAGGCGTGGGCCACCGGCTTGTTCGGCTGGATCCAGCTGGTGTTGCTGGGCAATTCCCTGCCCCTCATCGATCCCGGATACCTCTTTCCCTCCCGCGAGCTGAACCGCTTCACCGGCCGCTTCCAGATGTCCGGCGACTGGAAACCGGAGCTCGTCGAGGCGGTCGTGATGACCGGGCTCTTCGGGCTGACCTCGTTGCTCATGATGTGGGTCATCACCAGCATGATCACCCCGAACGCGGAAGGGCGCCTGCGCGGATGGCGGCGGACCCGCAAGCTCGGTCGCCAACGGCTGTCGCCGCTGTCCGATCCGGCCACCGGCTTCTGGTGGATTCTCGTGATGGTCGCCATGGCGGCGGCCGGCTGGTTCATCTTCACGAATGCGGTGGTGGGGTCGCACTGGTTCCCGGGCTACGCGCTGCCGCCCCATGCCCTCGGGGCGTTCCTGCTCGTCATGGCCACCGGGGGCCTCGGGTTCCATGCCCTCCTCGAGAGCCGGGGGGGACGCTTCGTGGGCCTCGTGGTGATCGTCGTCGGGGTGGTTCCCATCATGGCGGGGACGATCGTGGCGCTCATCAGCGACCTCCTCGCGGTGCCGGCCACGTGGTTGATCGCCATCTCGCCGTGGATGGCGCCGTTCTACGCGGCGGCGATTCTCATCCCCCTGCCGGATATGCCCGTGGACCTGGTGCGAGCCATGCCGCGGGCCTTCTGGTTCTGGCAGGCGACGGGCGCGCTCGTGACGCTGCGGCTCATCGCCGGTCTGCGGCAGGCCTTGCGAAAGGTCGCGGTGCAGGCCGCCGAGGACGAGGGGACTTCCTAGTGTGGTGTCCCGTAAGTAGTGCAACATGATGCGCGAGGATGATTTTCCAAATTCAAGGCGCTCCGAAGGAGTGAATCGAGATTCACGACTGAGGAGGAACGAAGAAGTTGGGAAACCAGGCC
>JABDMC010000109.1 GCA_013001695.1 Akkermansiaceae bacterium | reverse complement strand
CACATCGAGACTCCCATCACGACCCACAGGTTCTCGCGGCAGTATTTGAACCAGAAGAGCTGCGGGGATAGGACGTTGCAACTCATCATGCACACGTAGGCCCACCAGTAGGGCCCCGTGATCCGGTACTTGAAGGCGTCCATCTCGTACTTCGCGCCCGAGTAGAACGCCACGAAGAGCTCCATCAGGTAGGCGTAGCCGACGATCGAACCCGTCAGCAGGATGATCTTCGCCATGTTGTCGATGTGCTTGTGCGTGATGAGGTCCTCGAGACCGTAGATGAAGCGCGCCGGGATCATGATGGTGAGCACCATCGCGAATCCGCCGAAGACCGCGCCCGCCACGAAGTAGGGCGGGAAAATGGTGGTGTGCCACCCGGGGACGACCGAGGTGGCGAAGTCGAAGGACACCACGGAGTGCACCGAGAGGACCAGCGGGGTGGAGAGGGCCGCGAGGAGCAGGTAGGCCATCTCGTAGTGGCTCCAGTGGCGGTTGCTGCCCCGCCAGCCGAGGGAGAACACCCCGTAGAAGATCTTGCGGAACCCGTTCTTGCACCGGTCGCGGATGGTGGCGAGGTCCGGCACCATCCCGAGGAACCAGAACACCAGCGAGATCGAGAAATAGGTCGAGACCGCGAAGACGTCCCACAAGAGCGGGGACTTGAAGTTCTGCCAGATGGCGTTGGCGTTCGGGATGGGCGCGAGGTACCACGCCATCCACACCCGCCCGACGTGGAACGCCGGGAAGATCCCCGCGCAGATCACCGCGAAGATCGTCATGGCCTCCGCGGCGCGGTTGATGGAGGTCCGCCAGTTCTGGCGCGTCAGGAAGAGGATCGCCGAGATCAGCGTCCCGGCATGGCCGATCCCGATCCAGAAAACGAAGTTCACGATGGGCCACCCCCACATGACGCGGTTCGAGTTCCCCCAGACCCCGACGCCCGTCGAGACGAGGTAGGTCAGGCCGCCGCCCACCCCGATGGCCGCCATGATGATCGAGGGGATGAAGAGCGCCCACCAGATCCCCGGCTGGCGGTTCTCGATGACGCCGCACACCCGCTCGGTGATCCAATGGTAGGAGCGCTTGTTGAGGATCAGCTCCTCCCGCTCGAGGACCGGGATCTTCACCCCGCCCTCTTTCGGCTTGCTCTCGGATTTTGTGGCGGCGTCTGCCATGAAAGGATTGCGTTAGGTCATGCCGACGGTGGCCTGCCCGCGGAAGGCGGCATCCGGCATCTTCGGGTTCGGATTCTTCACCCGCGCCAGGTAGCTCGTGCGCGGACGGGTCCCGACGTAGTTCAACAGGTCGTAGTTGCGGGCGCTGCCCTCCTCGCCCTCGAGGAAGTGGCTCCCCTTGGCGCGGACCAGCTCCGACCCCTTGTCGAGGAGGTTGCCGAAGGTGATGGCGCCGGCCGGGCAGGCGTCCTGGCAGGCGGTGCGCACCCGGTCGGTGCCGACCCGCAGGTCTTCCTCGGTGATCTTCACGTCGTAGGAGGCCGTGCCGCTCTCGAGCGTCTTGGCGCGCTGCACCTGCTTGCGGTTGATCTTGGCCGCCTCGAGGCGCTGCACGCAGTAGGTGCACTTCTCCATCACCCCGCGCATCCGCACCGTCACGTTCGGGTTGTGCTGGAGGTGCTTGGCGGTCCCGACCTGGGTCTTGCCGAAGGGCCCCTTGTAGAGGTTCTTCTCGATGAGGGGATTGCGCTTGTTGTAGTCGAAATAGTTGAAGCGCCGCGCCTTGTAGGGGCAGTTGTTGGCGCAGTAGCGGGTCCCGATGCACCGGATGTAGGCCATGGTGTTGAGGCCCTCCTCGGTGTGGACCGTGGCGTTCACCGGGCACACCGTTTCGCACGGGGCGCTCTCGCACTGCACGCAGGCCACCGGCTGCGGGATCATCTCCGGGTTCTCGGCGGCCTCGTGCTCGTAGGGATCGGCGTGCTTCTCCTCGCCGCCGTGGTGCTTGGACGCGCCGACCGCGTAGTAGCGGTCCATGCGGATCCAGTGCATCTCGCGGCCCCGGATCACCTGGTCCTTGCCGACCGCCGGGATGTTGTTCTCCGCCTGGCAGGCGACGAGGCAGGCGTTGCACCCCATGCAGGTGTTGAGGTCGATCGCCATCCCCCACTGGTGGATCTTGTCGCTGATGAGATCGTCCACCTTGGCCTCGTCGTCCTCGAAGAGGGCCGACCCCTTCGGCTTGTAGAGGGAGATGTTCGGGGGCATGTGGGAGTCGATGCCCTGGGTTTTCACGCCCTCGAGCTGCTCCTCGAAGCTTTTGTGGACGTGCTTCTCGTCCGTCGAGATCTCGCGCGCCAGGGCCCGCCCGTACATGGCGTGGTGCTCCTGGGTGAAGGCCAGCGGATAGTCGCCGCCCGCCTTGGACACGGTGGCGCCGGTCGCGAAAAGAAGGCTGTCGGTCTTGCGCAGCGGATAGGCGTTGAAGCCCGCGTTGCGGCCCACCAGCCCGACGACCGGCCGCGCCGCGTCGACGGATGGCGCTCCCGGGCGCCCGTCGGTGGCCCCCTGCCCGTAGCCGAGCGAGATCGTGATGCAGTTCTCGGCGTGCCCGAAGGCCACCGCCATCGGCAGGGTGAGCTCCCGCCCGTTGACCACCACGGTCACCAGCGGGTTGCGGGTGTACTGCCCCTCGCCCACCTCGGGTTTCAGGGCCCGGGCCGTCTCGAGCTCCGCGATGGCGTCGTAGACGCCGAGCGCCTCGGCGGTCTTGGGCGACACGAAGGCGGCGTTGTCCCAGGTCACCTTGGTGACCGGGTCGGGCGCCTCCTGCAGCCAGCTGTTGTCGATGTAGCGGCCGTCCCACACCGAGGCGTCCGCCGCGAAGCTCACCTCGAGGGCGTTCTCGCTCGGGGCGCTGACCACCGCCGCCGCCTTCTCCACGCCCTGCGGGCTGAAGGACGGCGACACATTGATCACCTCGTAGCCGGAACCGGCCGCGAATCCGTTCTTGAGCGCCTCCTTCCAGGCGGCGTCGCCGGCCGCGCCCACCGTGGCGAATGTCTTGCGGACCTCCGCGAGCGCCGGGGACGGTCCCCCGCCCGCCGCTTCGCCGCCGATGAGGACCGGGGCTTCGGCCTCGCCGCGTTCCACCGCCGCCCAGTCGACATCCTTCAAGGCCAGCAGGTGCGCCAGCATCTCGACTTCCGAGATTCCCCCGTAGAGCGGCAGGATCATCGGTTGCACCACCACGTAGCTTCCCGCGGCGGTGCGCGCGTCGCTCCAGGACTCGAGGAAATGGGCCCCGGGGACGTGCCAGGTGCACTTCCGCGCCGTGGCGTCGGTCCGCAGGCCGAGGTGAATGCTCGTCTTGGCCTTCGCGAGGGCCTTCCCGAACTCGAGGTCGGCCGGGGCGTCGTAGACCGGGTTCCCGGGACCGAGGAAGATGACGGTGTCGATGGCGCCGCTGTTGAGGTCCGCGGTCAGCCCGGCCAGCGTGCCGTAGCCCTCGCGCCCGGTGCGCACCGGCCGGAGCGGCTTGCCGGCCCCGTAGGCGTCGAGGGCGGCGTTCAGCGCCACGACCACCTCGTGCAGCCCGGCGTGGTGGCGGCTGCCCGCGAGGACGGCGGCCTTCCCCTTGTGCTTCACGAGATCCGCGGCGCACTCCTTGATCCAATCCTGCTTCCAGCCCTCCGCGAACGGACGCGGCGGGGCCTTCGCGAGGACCTGCGCCAGCTTCGGATCGTTCGCCTCGGCCTGCACGGCGCGCGCAATCTCCACCGCGGCCCGGAAAATTTCGCTCGGCGCGGCGCGGAGGCGGTGGTCCGCCATCCCGCCGGTGAGGCTGAAGGCCGTCTCCACCGAGTAGAGGCGGTTCATCTTCGCCGGGTCGATCTCCTGCGTATAGTGCTCGCCGCCGCCCTGGCGCCTCTTGAAGAACGGGTAGGGATCCCCCTGGAGGTCGAGGCTCACGAAGTCGCAATCCAGCGAGAGGATGACATCGGCCTTTTCGTAGTCGGCCATCACGTCCGCGGCATCGGTGCCGAACGCCCCGGCGTAGGCTTCCTTGCGTCCCTCGCCTGCGAGGGCCTCGTAACGGTAGAGCTTCGCCCCGGCGTACTCGCCGGCCAGCTCGCCGGCGAGACGATGACGCGTCGGGCAGTCGTCCTCGCCGAAGACGAACCCGATCTTGCCCGGCGCCTGCGCGAGGCCGGCGAGGGCGGCCGCGAATGCCTCGCGCGTCGACTCCGCGCCGTTGTGCAGGAACTCCCGGCTGCGGTTCGGATCGTAGAGGTTGAGCACCGAGGCCTGCGTGAAGGCGTCCGTTCCCGCCCCTTCGGGATGCTCGCGGTTCGGCTCGAGCTTCGTCGGCCGTCCGTCGAAGCAGGTCGCCACCACCGGCACCGCGCCGGACGCGCAGGGGCGCGCCGTGGCGTAAAAGAGCGGCTTGCCCGGGACGATCCACTCCGGGGCCGTCTTGTAGGGAACGATGTAGGCTTCGGGACGGTGGCACGAGGCCAGCCCGAACCCCGCCAGCGCCGAGGAGGCGCCCATGAGTTTCACGAAACTGCGCCGCGACACCTCCCGGTCCTCCTCCGACAGGTGGCCGCTCCCCTCCGGAAACTCGCGCTCCATCCACGCCCGGAACTGCGGCGTCTCCTCCAGTTCGCCCACGCTCCGCCACGCCCGCGTGGTCCGTTCGCCGGCGGATTCTTCAGGATGGTGCCAGATGCGTTTGCTCATGCCGGTTCGTTTAGCGGTGACAGGTGGTGCACGATTCCTTCGGCTTGATGCCCCACTGCTCCTTCAACATGGTGCCGAACTCCTCCTGCGTGGTGACGAGGTCCCCCTCCGCATTCCGGATCTCGTTGGCCTCGAGATAGGCCGCCACGTCGTAGTCCAGGTTGTAGACCTCCTCCAGCGGCCGCAGGTGCTGCTCGGGGTTGCGGTGGCAGTCGAGGCAGAAGCCCATCGAGTGGCTCTCGGCGTGATACACCACCTTCATCTTGTGCACGTCGCCGTGGCAGCTCTTGCACGAGATCCCGCGGTTCACGTGCGCGGAGTGATTGAAGTAGACGTAGTCCGGGGCGCGGTGCACCCGCACCCACTCGATCGGGTAACCCTTGCCGGCCTCGCCCTCGAGCGGTTGGTGATCGACATCGACCCCCATGGCGCCGCGCAGGGCCTCCAGCTTCGGCGACCCTTTGGCCACATGCTGGTGGCAGTTCCAGCAGACGCTGGCGGTCGGCACGTTGGCGTGACCGGAATGCTCCACGAAACTGTGGCAGTAGCGGCAGTCCATCCCGAGCTGCTCGACGTGCAGGGCGTGGTCGTAGGGAATCGGTTGCGACGGCATGTAGCCGACGCGCAGAGCCTTCGGCGTGGCGTAATACGTGAACGCCACCACCACTCCACTTGCCATCACCCCAAGACACACCACGATCTTGAGAGGCAGGATATTCGTCCAACGCGGGAAGAAGTTGGCCATCGGCGGTGCGGTCGTTATCAGCTTGTGAAAAGTTTCACAAGCGCCTTTGTGAAATTTTTCACAAGCGAAGTTGCGTGTGTTTTCCCCCCCGGTTGGGCGGGACAGCGCTGGTCTAGGGTCCGTCCCCCCCGGAGGCAATCCCATTGTGCGGGGATTTGTGGGAAACCGCCCGCCCGCGGTGCCGTGCGACCCCGCCGATCTTCCGGGCCCTGCGAAATCCAAGCGATGTGAATAACTTCCCGGGGGCTTGGCCTCCGCCTTGGCCCGATCACCCCGCTTCGCCGCCGGGGCACGCAAAAAGCCGGCACAACGTGCCGGCTTTGCAATTGGGATTCGGCGGGGTCCGTCCTAGCGGGACGCCAGCGACTGCCACAGGGCCGCCTTGGTGGCCGGGCTCGGGGCGCTGTGGGGGCGCACCGGCTCGCTGTGCGTCTGGACGACCTGGATGCTCACGAGGCCGGTCGTCTTGAGGCAGACCTTGGCGGGGCCGGTGAACGCGATCGGTCCGTGCGGGCCGCGCAGGTGCAGGAAGGACTGATG
>JABDMC010000006.1 GCA_013001695.1 Akkermansiaceae bacterium | reverse complement strand
GTCCCGAGGGCCGGAGGTCGTCGAATCGCTGCAGAATGCGGGCCGCTTCCGCATTCTGCGCCCCGGTGGTACCGGCGGCCGCGAGAACAAGGGCGGCGGCAAGCGCTCCGGCCCGTGGCATGCGCGTCGTCATGCCCGATTCAACCCTCGTGGGCGTGAGGGGTTGCGGGGGATCGCTCGGGCCATCCGCTCCACCGGGACAAGCCCGGCGGGGGCGTTTCCTCGGTTGATGGCGCCGCGGTCCGGGTCTGGCCATCCGCTCCACCGGGACAAGCCCGGTGGGGGCGGCCGCCCGGTGGGGGCGCTTACTGAAACAGCTCGTGGTCCGGGTCGCCGGCGGAGAGGAGGTAGGCGAGGAGGTCGAGGATGTCTTCGGGCTCCATGGTGGCGAGGAGGCCGGGGGGCATCATGGAAACCGGGGACGGCTCGATGGATTCCACCTCGCTGGCCTTCACGGTGGTGATGGCGCTGGGCTTCATCATGTCGGTGGTGATGCGGTAGTCATCCTCCTTGAGGTTCATGATGCGGCCGATGACCTGGCTGCCGTCCTTCATGGTGAAGACGCTGGCGCCGTACTGGCTGCTGATCTCCTTGCCGGGGTCGATGATGGATTCGAGGAGGTCGCGCGGGCTGAACTTCCCGGCGGCGGCGGTGAGGTCGGGTCCGACGGCGCCACCCTCGTTGTTGAAGCGGTGGCAGACGTAGCAGGTCCCGGCCCCGAACATCTGGCGGCCGTTCTCGAAGTTGCGTCCGCCCTCGAGGCCCGCGCCGAGGTATCCCTCGAGGTCGCCCATGGACCACATCTTGACGAACTTCCGCGGCTTGGAGCTGAACTGCGGGCCGCTGTCCTTCCGGACGGTGTTGATGACGGCGGTGAGTTCGGGGGTCATGGCGGCCTCCGGCACCGAGGCCACGGCGTCCTTCTTGATGTTGTCGACGTAGGCGCGGAACTTCGCCCCGCCGTGGTAGCCGGCGGCGCGGACGAACCACCGGAAGTATTTTTCCCGCAGCTCCGGCGTCCAGCCGTCCTTCAGAAAGCGCAGGTTGATGGCGTAGGCGATCTGTTCCTCCTGGCCGGAGGCCTTCTCGAGGAGGGCCATCATCTTCGGGACCGCGGTCGGCATTTCGACCGCCGCCACAAGGGCCGAGAGGTCGCGGTTCTCCTCCCAGGTGCGGGCCGGGTAGATGCCGTCGAGGTACTTCGCGAGCTTCGCCTTGCGCGTCCCGGCGGGGACGCCGCCGCGGGTCACGGCGAGGGTGAGGGCCCGGATGAGATCGAGCCGCTGCTGGCGATTCTCGAGCTTCTGGTAGTCGATGCGGGTGGCGCGGTTGATCACGATGCCGGCTGACTGTTCGCCGTCGGCGCGGGCCAGGGCGATGAGCGCCGCGAGGACGATCTGCGGGTTCTTCTCGTTGGGAATTCGCCGCGTCCAGTTCGCGGGGGGCTGTTTTTCGAGGGCGGCCCGGGCGGCGTGGCGGATGCCGCGATCCTCGGCGCCGAGCTCCTCCCAGATCTTGTCCAGGGCGCCGCCGCCGGCCGGCTTGGCGCCTTTCCGAAGGTGGGCCTCCATGGCCTCGCGCCGCTTCCGCATTTCGGCGTCCATCTTCGGGGCCGCCGCCGCGGCGGTGGATTCCTTCCCGGTGTAGGTGACGCGGTAGAGGCCGGACTGCACCTTGCGGCCGCCGACCGTGAAGTACATCGCGCCGTCCTTTTCATTCACGAGAATGTCGGTGAGCGGGAGCGGCTGGGCGCTGGCGAATTCCTCGAAGGTCGCGGAGTAGCTCGACCCGCTCGGGGCCAGGTGGACGGCATAAAGTTTCCCGTACGACCAGTCGCAGATGTAGAGGGCGTTCTGGTACTTGGCCGGAAACTTCGCCCCGTACCCGAAGCACACCCCGGTGGGTGAGCCCGGCCCGATGTCGACCACCGCCCCGAAGGTGTCGGTGCAGTAGGCCGGGAACTTCCCGCTGCCGGTCCGCCAGCCGAAGTCGGCGCCGTCGACGATGTGGTTGACGCGCGTCGGCCGGTACCACGGCGTGTTGAGGTCCCACTCCATGTCGGCGTCGAAGGTGAAGAGGTCGCCCTCCTTGTTGAAGGCGGCGTCGTACTGGTTGCGGAATCCGGTGGCGAGGATCTCCCAGGTCTTCCCGTCGGGATCGATGCGGGCCACGTGGCCGAGCGGGGCCTCGGCGCCCTTCATGAAGTGCTGGAGCGACGGGAGGAGCTGGTCCTCGCCCCACAGCTCCGGAACGCGCGAGTGCGTGTAGTCGTCCGGCAGTTGCGTCTGGTTGCCCATCACGACGAGAAGGTGCTTCCCGTCGGGGTCCTTGATGATGGCGTGCGGCCCGTGCTCGCCGCCGGTGGCGTCGAGCTTCCTGATCGTCACGATCTTGTCGAACTGGTCGTCCTGGTCGGTGTCGAGGAGGCGGAAGACCCCCGAGCCGGTGGCGCTGCGGCGCGAGTTCACCACCACGTAGAGGCTGTCAAAGGCGTAGCAGAGCCCCTGGGCATGGCCGATCCGGGGGAGCTTCCTCAGTTCCTCCGGAATGTCGGCGGGGTTCTCCTCAACCGGCGCCTGCTTGCCGCGGGGCTTCCGGGCGGGCCCATCCTCGGCGTAGGTGATTTGTTCAATGCTCGACGGATCGAGGGCTTCGCCGGCGGGCGGAACCGGGAACCGGTAGAGACCGCCGTACTGGTCGCTCACGATGAGGCGGTTCTTGTCATCGAGGCACATCGCCACCCACGACCCCTGCGTGTCCTTCGGCACCGAGTAGAGCCGCTCGATGGCGAAGCCGTCCGGCAGGCGGATATCCTCCCGGTCGGTGGCGGTCCCCTGGGCGGGAGCAAGGGCGGAAACCGCGAGGAACGCGGCGGCGGTGGAAAGGAGACGAGTGATCATGTGGCCGGGAGCAGTCGGAGATGCGGCATGGATACGTCGGGAGCGTCCCGCCTTTTCAACAAGCAGTTGCAGGGCAGGCGCCCCGCCTGCCCGGGGCCGGAACGGAAAGGCCCAACCGGAACGCCCAAATGCATTGTAGGGCGGGCGCTCCGCCTGCCGGGGCCCGAATGGAAATGCCCGACCGGAACGCCCACATGCATTGTAGGGCGGGCGCCCCGCCTGCCGGGGCCCGAATGGAAATGTCCAACCGGAACGCCAACGTGCATTGTAGGGCGGGCGCTCCGCCTGCCGGAGGCCGAATGGAAATGTCCAACCGGAACGCCAACGTGCATTGTAGGGCGGGCGCTCCGCCTGCCGGGGCCCGAATGGAAATGTCCAACCGGAACGCCAACGTGCATTGTAGGG
>JABDMC010000372.1 GCA_013001695.1 Akkermansiaceae bacterium | reverse complement strand
ACGTAGGGATCGCCGAGGAGCACGCGGCCCTCTTCGCCTGCGGCCTTGCCACCAAGGGGCTCGTGCCCTTCCTCACGATCTACTCGACCTTCATGCAGCGGGCCTATGACATGATCATTCATGACATGGCGATCCAGCGGCTTCCCGTGCGCATGGCGATGGACCGCGCCGGGCTCTCCGGGGACGACGGGCCGACCCACCACGGGCTCTTCGATATCGGCTATCTCCGCCACATCCCCAACCTCGTGCACATGCAGCCGAAGGATGAGGACGAGTTCGTCGACATGCTGTGGACCATGAGCCACTACGATTCCGGCCCGATCGCGGTGCGCTACCCGCGCGGGGCGGGGACCGGCGCCAAGCCCAAGGAGACGCCCGTCCAGCTCGAGATCGGCAAGGGAGAGGTCGTCGCCGACGGCCGCGACATCGCCCTCCTCGGCCTGGGAACCCTCTTCGAGATGGCGGACGGCGCCCGCGACCAGCTCGAGAAGCTGGGATACTCGGTGGCCCTCATCAATCCGCGCTTCATCAAGCCGCTCGACGCCGACCTCATCCTCAACTACGCGAGGCGCTGCAAGGTGCTCTGCACCTTCGAGGACCACGTCCTCGCCAACGGGTTCGGGGCGTCGGTCATCGAGCTCCTCCACGACCACGGCATCGCCACCCCGGTGGAACGCATCGGCTGGCCCGACGAGTTCGTCGAGCACGGCAAGGTCGACATCCTCCGGGCCAAGCACGGCATCACGGCCGAAGCCGCCGTCGAGAAGATCCTCCCCCACCTCCCGGCCACCACCAAGGCCGCCACGGCCTGAGCCCCCCGGGGAGGCCGCCGGATTCGCCCTCCCGGTCGTCCGATGCCCCGGCCATGGGGATTTCTCCCTGTCCCCGGTCCATTCCGGCCTTCTCCACAGCGGGCCCAATTCGCACTTATCTCCGGAGGCCAAAGACATAAAACTGCCCCCCGTGCCCACCGCCGCGAAAGTCCTCATCGACGGCCCCTCCGAGCTGGTGTTCGACTACGCCCTCCCGGACGGCGCGGACGTGCAGGCCGGCTGCCGGGTGCGGGTCCCCCTGCGGAACCGCGATGCCACCGGGACGGTGCTCTCCCTCGAGGAGGTCGATGCCCAGCGCTTCCGCCTCAAGCCCATCCGGGAACTCATCGACCCCCAGCCGCTTCTCACCCCGAATCTCCTCAAGCTCGCCGACTGGATGGCGGGATACTACGGCACGCCGCTCGAGCTGATCATCCGCTCGGTGCTTCCCAGCGCCGTGCGCCAGGAGACCCACTCCGCCAAGACGCGCATGGTGGTGGCCCTCAAGGCGAAGCCCGACGACGAGACGCTCGAAAAGCTGGCGCGGCGCGCCCCGCGGCAACACGCCATCCTCGCCATTCTCGAGAGCGGCCCCCTGCCCCTCGCCGACCTCGGCGGGGCGTCCGTCCGGGGTTCCGTGAAGGCTCTCGAGAAGGAGAACTTCGTCGAGATGCGGCAGGAGGAAGTCCGCCGCGACCCCGATGCCGGCGAGCAGTTCCTCGAGTCCAAGCCCTTCGATCTCAACGAGGGCCAGCAGGCCGCCTTCGAGGCGATTTGCAAGGCGGTGGATCTGGCCGGTGGTCGGATGTCAGAGGCCGGAGGTCCGAACTCGAACGGATCACCGACCGACCCGGAGACCCAACACTCCAAATCTCCAACCCTCCAACACTCCGGATCGGCGAAGCCGATCCTCCTGCACGGCGTCACCGGGTCCGGCAAGACCGAGGTCTACCTCCACGCCGCCCGGCACGTCCTCGACTCCGACCCGTCCCGGTCGGTGCTGGTGCTCGTCCCCGAGATCGCCCTGACCCCCCAGACCGTCCAGCACTTCAAGTCCCGCTTCGCGGCGGCCCAGGCCGAGGTCGCGGTCCTTCACTCGCACCTCTCGCAGGGCGAGCGCTTCGACGAATGGCACCGCATTCGCAACGGCACCGCGCGGGTCGTCATCGGGGCCCGCTCCGCGGTCTTCGCCCCCCTCCCCGAGCCCGGGCTCATCATCGTCGATGAAGAGCACGAAAACACCTACAAGCAGGAGAACCCGCCGCGATACCACGGCCGCGACCTCGCGGTGGTGCGCGCCGCCATCGAGAAGTGCCCGGTCGTTCTCGGATCCGCCACCCCGTCGCTCGAGTCCTTCCAGAACACCCGCCAGGGGAAATACGAGCTGGTCCGCCTCAACGAGCGGGCCGACAAGGCCGAGCTCCCGCTCATCCGGGTGGTCGACATGCGGCTCGAGGCCCGCAAGCAGAAGGCCGCCGGACCTGCCGTGCTCTCCGAGCGCCTCCGCACCCAGATGGAACAAAAGCTCGCCGCCGGCGAGCAGGTCATCCTCTTCCTCAACCGCCGCGGGTTCGCGCGGGCCCTCCAGTGCCCGTCATGCGGGCACGTCTGCGAGTGCCAGCACTGCTCCCTTCCCCTGACCTACCACCGCACCGACGAGCGCCTCGTCTGCCACCTCTGCGGTTACCAGACCATCGTCCCGCGCCGCTGCCCGAAGTGCAACGACCAGTCGATCCAGCTCCAGGGGTTCGGGACGCAGAAGGTCGAGGAGATCCTCCGCAAGGTGTTTCCCGCCGCCAACCTCGCCCGCCTCGATGCCGACACGGCCCGCAAGAAGAACGCCCTCCGCAATATCCTGAAGGATTTCCGCGCCCGGAAGATCCACATCCTCCTCGGGACCCAGATGATCGCCAAGGGCCTCGACTTCCCGAACGTCACCCTCGCGGGCATCCTCAATGCCGACCTCTCGCTCCACGTCCCCGACTTCCGGGCCGGGGAGCGCACCTTCCAGCTCCTCACGCAGGTCGCGGGCCGCGCCGGCCGCGGCGAGATGGCGGGCGAGGTCATCATCCAGACATTCACCCCCCACTCGCCCTCGATCCAGTTCGCGCGCCACCACGACTACGACGGGTTTGCCGACCAGGAACTCGAGTTCCGCCGGAACTTCTCCTATCCGCCCTTCACCCATGTGGCCCTCCTGACCACCAAGTCGCGCAACGAGCGCCTCGCGGAGTTCACCCTGCAGAACCTGCACCACCGCCTCGAGCAGGACCTCCCCGGGCAAATCTCCCTCGGGGTGCCCAACGCCGCCCCCACCCCCAAGACC
>JABDMC010000363.1 GCA_013001695.1 Akkermansiaceae bacterium | reverse complement strand
GGCGGGATCGCGCCGCGGCGGCGCTGCGCGGGGGCTGTCCACAGCCGCCACGAATCTTATTTTCGTCGGGGGAAATCCGGCGGCATACTGGCGGCGTTGATCGCTGAATTATTTGCGCACCGCGGCTGGCCGTTCGTGGTGTTCATGGTCGGGGCCTGCATCGGGTCGTTTCTCAACGTTGTGATCCACCGTCTCCCGCGGGGCCTTGGCGTTTCCGAGCCGAAGCGGTCCTTTTGCCCGCACTGCAGGGAGCCCATCCCGTGGTACCGGAACATCCCGCTCGTCACGTGGCTCGTCCAGCGCGGGAAGTGCGGGGCCTGCGGCGGGCCGATCGCCTTCCGCTACTTCGCGGTGGAGCTGCTGACCGCGGTGTTGTTCGTCGTCTGCTGGCTGTTGTTTCCCCCCCTGGCGGCCTTGTTCGCGATGGTGTTTTGCGTCCTGCTGGTGTCGATCTCGTTCATCGACGCCGAGCACATGGTCATCCCGGTGCATTTCACCTGGGCGGGCATGGTGATCGGGGTGCTGGCCGGGGTGACGGCCCCGGTGCTGGTGACCCTCGCCGGGGAACCGCTGGCGGCGCCGAGCTGGCGGGGCGGCGGGGAGGCCCTCCTCGGCCTCGCGGCGGGCTGGGGCGTTCTCGCCGCGGTGGTCCTCCTGGGGAAGGTCTGTTTCGGGGCGCGCAACCTCCGCTTCGACAAGGCCACCGAGTGGTACCTGCGCGAACCCGAGACCGAGGAGGAGGAACTCTCCTTCGTGATCGGCGACGAGCAGATCGGCTGGAGCGAGATATTCTACCGCAAGCGCGACCGCATCGAGATCAAGGGCCACGGGGTGCTCCTCGACGGGAACCGCACCAAGGCGACGGAGGTCATCATCCGGGCCGACGCCGTCGACCTGCACGGGGAGTCGCACGACCTCGAGAAGATCGAGGCCCTCTCGGGGAAGGCCGAGACGGTGCGCATCCCGCGCGAAGCGATGGGCGCCGGCGATCCGCCCCTGCTCGGCATGATCGGGGCCTTCATCGGCTGGCACGGGGTGCTCTTCACCCTCTTCGCGTCGTGCATCTTCGCCCTCGTGGCGGCCCTCCTCGGGCGGGTGGGCTTCGGGCGCCCCCTGCCATTCGGCCCCTTCCTCGCGCTCGGCGGGCTGGCGTGGCTCTTCGGCGGCTGGCAGTTGTGGCAGCTCTACTTCGAGTTCGTCGGCGGCATCGGCATGGAACCGCCCGTCGAGTAAGGCCGGGCCGGCCCCGGCGTTCAGCCGTAGCGCAGGACGATGAGCGGCAGGACGGTCACCATGACGACGATGGCGAGGAGGATGCCCATCTTGACGTAATCGAGGAAGCGGTAGCCGCCGGGGCCCATGACGAGGACGTTGGCGGGGTGGGAAATGGGGCTCGTGAAACTGGCGGAGGCGGCCATGGCGACCCCCATCATGAGGAGGCGGGGGTCGAGGTTCATCTCCGAGGAGGACTGGATCGCGATGGGCGCCATGATGAGGACCAGGGCGGTGGTCGGGACGATCGTGGTGGCCAGCATGGTGAGCAGGTAGATCCCGATGAGCAGGCCCCAGACGCCGAAGGGGGCCGCCGCGGTGGTCACCCCCTCGGCGAGCCACTTCGCGGCGCCGCTGGATTCCATGGCGGTCCCGAGGGGGATCATGCCGGCGATCAGGAAGACCGATTTCCACTCGATGGAGCGGTAGGCGTCCTCCATGGTGAGGCAGCGGAGGGCGACCATGAGGGCCGCGCCGGCGACCGCCGCGATCGCGATCGGCAGCCAGCCGGAGAGGACCGCGATGACCACCGCCAGCATGAGCCCCCCGGCGAGGGCGGCCCGCCCCGGGGCGCGGCGCGCGGTCTCCTTGTAGGCGCTGCGCGTCAGGACGATGAAGTCGGAATCGTCCGCGAGCGAGGCGACCCTGTCGCGCGGGCCGAAGAGGAGGAGGGCATCGCCGAACTCGAGGTGCATCTTGTGCAGGTAGGAGCGGTAGGCGTGGCCCTTGCGCCAGATGGCGAGGACCTGCAGGCCGTAGTTCCGGCGGAAGTGGATGTCGCGCACGGTGCGGCCGGCGAGGGTGCTGCGCGGCGAGAGGGTGACTTCCGCGAGGCCGTGGCTGTCGTCCGTGAGGCTGGGCTTCGGCTCGACGTCATTCACCAGCTCGAGGCTCTGGATGGCGCGGATGAGCTGCAGGCTCTCGGGGCGGCCGACGACGAGGAGCTGGTCGCCGTGCCGGAACGCCTCGTCGGGGCCGGGGAAGTAGATGGATCCGCCCTTGCGGGCGATGCCAATGACGCGGAGCCTGAGGGTTTCGCCGATGCCGCTCTCCGCGATGGTGGTGCCCACGAGGTGCGAGTCGGCGGGGATGATCAGCTCGAGGAGCGAATCCGACGACGGGTAGACCGCGGCGAGCTCGTCGTCGCCGACGACCGTCACCCCGGCGAACTCGGGGCGGTTTTCGAGTGAGGGGAGGGCCTCGCGGCGGGCCTGGAGGAGGAGCCGGTCCCCGGGCTTCAGGCGGAAGGCGGCGATGCCGTCGCGGGATTTCTTCCCGGAGCGCTCGACCTCGAGGATATGCGCCCCGAAGCGCCGCTGGAAGTCGGTCTCTTCGACGGTGAGGCCCGCGAGGGGCGATCCCTCCGCGATCTCGGCGTGCATCAGGGCGATCTTGTCGAGCGACAGGACCTCGAGGATCTCGCTGCCGGTCGCCATTTCGAGCGCCTGCCAGGTCAGGAACTCGCGGAAGTCCTCGATGCGGCCCTGCACGGTGAGGATGTCGCCGGAGGCGAGGCGGGTCTCGGCGCCGATGTCGCGGAGCCGGGCGTTTCCGCGGTCGATCGAGAGGACCGTGAGGCCGAGGGTCCCGGCGAGGCCGGATTCGCTGAGGGCCCGGTCGTGGAGCGGCGAGCCGTCGGCCACCCGGAGCCGGAAGCGGCGGTCGGCGAGGTCGTAGTTGAACTGCAGGCGGGGTCCCCGCCGCCCGGCCCGCATCTCCTCCGGCATCTTCGCCGGGAGGAGGTGGCGCCCGACGAGGGCGATGAAGAGCGCCCCGGCCGCGAGGGCCGGCACCCCGATCGGCGCGAACTCGAACAGCTCGAAGCCGCCGTGCCCGCTCTGCCGCAGGACGGTCGAGGCCACGAGGTTCGGGGGGGTGCCGATGAGGGTTGTGAGCCCGCCGAGCAGGGAGGCATAGGCCATGGGCATGAGGAGCCGCGACGGGGAGGTCTCGGTGCGCCGCGCGATGTCCATGACCACCGGCAGCATCAGGGCCGCCACCCCGATGTTGTTCATGAAGGCCGACAGGACGCCGGTGGTCAGCATGATGACGAGAATCATGCGCACCTCGCCGGTCCCGGCGAGGGCCAGCACCTGGCGGCCGATGATGTCGGCGATGCCGGTGGCGCTGAGCCCGGCGCTGAGGATGAACATGGCCCACACCGTGACCACCGCGGGGTTGCTGAAGCCGGCGAGGGCCTCTTCGAGGGTGACGAGCCCGCTGACCCCGAGGGTGCCGAGGACGAGGAGCGCCACCACGTCCATGCGCAGCTTCTCGGTGACAAACAGCACCAGCGAAACGCCGAGGATGGCGAGGACGGCGGCGATTTCAGGGGTCATCGGACGAGTGGCACGTATAAAACCTGCGGGCTTTATATGACGCCCGGGGTCCCCCTACAAACAAAGCCTGCGGAAGAGCTCGTCGAGCGGGAGCTGCATGCCGATGTAGAAGTCGCCGAACTCGCCGTAACGCACCGACACCGGGTCGAACCGCATCTCGTAGACGATGGCCTTGATGTCGCTGGTGTCCTTGGCGAGGAGCGTCACGCCCCACTCGGCATCGTCGAGGCCGGTGGACCCGGTGATGAGCTGCAGGATGCGGCCCGAGTACTTGCGCCCGGTGGTGGCGTGCCCCTTCATGAGGCGGCGGCGCTCATCGAAGTCGAGGGCGTACCAGTTGTCCTCGCCGAGGCGGCGTTTCGACATCGGATAGAAGCAGACCACCGGCCAGTCGGGAAGGACCGGGTAGAGGCGGTGCTTGCGGTAATGTTCCATGCGTTCGTCGAACTCCTTCAGGGCGGCCTCGAACTCGGGGGAGCCCTCGGCGAGGCCCTGTTCGTCCCGGAGGGTCTCCGCGGCGTATTGCTCCCGGGTGGTGGTGTATTCCGATCCCTCGGTCAGGGAGAGGTACGAGAAGGCGGGCGTGAGGACATCGGCGCCCAGCGAGAGGGTGAGGCGCTTCTCGAAGGCGTTGGCGGCCTGCAGGTCGGGCGTGAGCAGCATGAAGCCGAGATCGGCCTTGGGGGTGGCGACCGCGAAGGCGAGGAGCTGCGTGTCGGGGGTGGCGCGAATCTCCTGGATCAGCTCGGTGAGTCCCGTCTTGAGGGCGCGGCGCTCCTTGTCGTCGAGGATCTCCCACTGCCCGTGATCGACGTGGTAGTAGAGGTGCAGGACGTGCCATCCTTCGCGGGGCACCAGCGGGGGAATCGGTTCGGACATGGATGCTAGCGGAGTTGCTTGGAGATCGGGATCCGGGCCAGTTCCTTGAACTCGCTCCCGACGGCGCGGGGCCCGGGTCCCTCCTTGACGACCAGGTGCCAGGTTCCGATCTGGTCGGTGACGTAGGCGGCGTGATCGCCGATGTCATCGAAGCCGTTGGTGGCGTGGACCTCGAGGCGGCGCTCGCCGCCGGGAACGAAGGTCCCGTCGGCCACCGCGAAGGTGAGGGGATCGCCGATGGTGACGCCGCGGTCGTTCTCGAAGAAGAACCGGAGGGCGCCGGACCCCTGGCCGCCGCCGAGCTCGATGGAGCTGACCGGGATGATGCGGGCCGAGAACACGACCCCGGTGTCCTTCTCGCGGTCCGGCTTCCGCCAGTAGGTTTCGGCCGCGGCGAGGGTGACGCGCTCGCCCTCGACGGGGAACTTGACCTTGCCGCCGGAGGTGCCGCCGAGTCCTTCCAGCGCGAAGCTGAGGAACACCACGACGCCCGCGATGATGAGGAACATCCCGATGAGAATGGCAAAAAAGACCGAGCGGGACATGGAGCCCGGTTCGGGAGCGGCCGGGGCGGCGGCCGGGGCGGCGGTCTCGACCGCTTCCCCCGCGGCCTCGGGGCCGGGCGGCTCGTCGGCGTCCTCCCCGGCGGATTCGGGGGCGGATTCCGGGGCGGATTCCGGGGCGGCGGGCTCCTCCGCGGCGGGCGGGGTGTCGGCCTCGTCGGCGAGGTCCCAGAAATCGTCCCCCTCGGGGTCGGTGCCGGCCGGATCCGGTTTCGGATCGCGGCCCCGGGGGGCGGGAGAATCTTCGGGTGGGGCGGCCATACGGCGGTGGGAAGGATCTAACGCCTGCGGGGCGGCTTGGCCAGCGGAGAATCCGCCCCCGGGGGAGGCGGAAAAGGGTTGCATCTGGACGGGCGGTGGGCGAAGCAAGGCCCAGCTTCACTACCGCCCATGGCCGATCGCGAAGACAAGAATCCCGAAAACGTCGCCGGCAAGTTCTACGTCGACAGCCAGTGCATCGACTGCGACCTGTGCCGCGAGACCGCCCCGAAGAATTTCCAGCGCGAGGAGGACGAGGGGTATTCCTACGTCTACAAGCAGCCCGAGAACGACGAGGAGACGGCCCAGTGCGTGGAGGCCATGGAAGGGTGTCCGGTGGAGGCCATCGGCGACGACGGAGCGGAGTGATGAAACGCCGCCCGCGACCCCGCCGGTCGGACCGGGATTCGGTCCGGGCGCGGGTCCTCGCCGAGTGGCGCGGGGCGGGGGAGCCGCTCGACCTCAACCGCAACATGGTCACCGCCGCGGAGGTGCTCGAGGGCATCCTCGAGAAGCTCAGCCTGCAGGAGGGCATCGACGAGGGCAGCCTGCGGGAGGCGTGGGGCGAGGTCGCCGGGGAGTTCATCGCGAAGCAGACCGAGCCGGTGTCGCTGCGGGACGGGGTCCTCAACCTCAAGGTCCTGCAACCCGCGATGCGATTTCACCTCGAGCAATCCCGCGGCGAGATGCTGCAGCGCCTCCAGCGCCACCTGGGGAAAGACAAGATCCGCGAGGTCCGGTTGACGATCGGGTGAGCCGGGGAGGGGAGTGGCCGGGCCCCGCCGGGCGGGACCGCCGCCGCCGCACCAAAGACTGGAGAACGGCAAATGCGACGCTACACTGGAAGAGGCAAGGGATGTTCCGGGCATTGATATTCGACTGGTCGGGGACGCTCGTGGACGACATGGGGCCGACGCTGGAGGCCACCAATGCGGTCCTGCAGCGGTTCGAGCAGCCCCCCATGACGCGGGACGAGTTCCGCGATCGGTTCCGGCTGCCGTATTCGGAGTTCTACGAGGAGGTCCTGCCCGGCGTCCCGCTGGAGGAGCTGGAGGAGCACTTCCGGGAGGCCTTCCGCACGTCCGGCCACCCCGTGACGCCCCTCGACGGGACCGCCGAGTTCCTCGAGTGGTGCGCGGCCCATGCCATCCGGCTCTTCGTGCTCACCAGCATGGATGTCGGGGCCTTCGAGGAGCAGATGCACGCCTTCGGGTTCGCGGACCACTTCGAGAAGACCTACGCCGGGGTCCTCGACAAGCGGCGGGTCATTCACGGCATCCTGCGCGACCACGGGCTGCGCGCCGAGGAAACCGCCTACGTCGGCGACATGACCCACGACATCGAAACCGCGCACCACGGCGGGGTCACCTCGGTGGGGGTCCTGAGCGGTTACGACCCCGAGGCGCGCCTCGCGGCGGCCCAGCCGCGCCTCCTGCTGTCGTGCGTGAAGTCGCTGCACGCCATGATGGAATCCTCCCGCCGCTTCCGCGCGCCCGGGGCGCCCGCCGCCGGGGAGCGCATCGAGATCCGCAAGCTCCGGGTCCCGGCCCGCGTGGGGGTCCCCGCCGGGGAGCGGGCCGCCCCGCAGGATCTCGCGGTCTCGCTGCAGATCGTCCCGCAGGTCCCCTTCGGAGCCCTTGCCGATGAAATCGCCCGCACCGTGGACTACGACGAGGTGGCGCAGCACGTGAAGGCCCTTGCCGCGGACCGGCCGCGGAAGCTCATCGAGACCCTCGCCGACGAGATCGCCGCCAGCGTCCTCGAGCACTTCCCGGCGGCCGAGGTCGCCGTCGAGATCGAGAAATTCATCCTCCCGGACGCCGAGGCCGTGGCGGTCCGCACCGTCCGGCGCCCCGGGGACTCCGGGGGGAGGGGAGGCTGAGATCCGCCCCGGAGCGGGTCCTTCGCCCCGGCTTGCGCTTTGACAGGGGCCTCTGGACCCCTACGCTGGCGCCGAGCCCGCCCGCATGCCCGCTGATCCCCCGTCGAACGATCCCGATTACGAACTCGTCCAACGCGCCCAAGACGGGGAAACCCGCGCGTTCGATGAACTCGTCATCAAGTACAGCAAGAAGCTCTACGGGCTGGTCTACAACATGACCGCCAACAAGGAGGACACCCACGACCTCCTCCAGGACATCTTCGCCAAGGCCTACCGCTCCCTCCGCCACTTCCGCGGAAAATCCACGTTCTACACGTGGATTTATTCCATCGCCACCAACATGACCCTCAACTTCCTCAAGAAACGGAAGCGGCGCAGCGGCATGAGCCTCGATGACCTCGACTCCGGGATCATGAACGATCCCCTCCTCGTCGACCAAGGGCACGAGGCCAATCCGCGGCGCCAGAGCAATATCCATGAACTTCAAAAAAAATTGAACGAAGCCCTACAGGCACTGTCTGAAGATCACAGAGCCGTGGTTACCATGTTCGACATTCAGGGTCTGCCCCACGCCGAAATCAGCGCCATCCTCGGCGTCTCGGAGGGCACCGTGCGTTCCCGCCTCTATTACGCCCACCAGCAACTCCAGGGTCACCTCGAGGACTTCTGGCGGAAGTAATTTAAAAATTTCGATTTTGCTTGGCTTAAAGTCAGGAAATCTGTAGTATCCCTCCCAAACCGTGATGTCCGAACCCCAAGAAGTTCAAAATCTTCTCCGCCTGAAGCGCTACGAGCAGCCCTCGGAGGAGTATTTTGACGACTTCCTCGAGGAGTTTCACCGTCGTCAGCGGGAGGATCTCATGAAGACCTCGGCGCGGAGCCTGTTCGTGGAGCGGCTCACGGTGTGGTTTCGCGAATTGGGGATGGCGAAGTGGGCCTACGGGGCCGGTTTGGCGTATGCGGCCCTGATGGTGGGCTTCGTCCTGTGGCCGAAGGGGAGCCATGAGCCCATGGCGGCCCCGGGCGCGACCTCCCTTCCGGGGGAGCGCACCCTCGAAGCGGTCGACTTCCACAAGCCGGCGTCGGGCGACGAGGAAGAGCTCGAGCGGAAGGAGTTCTAGGAACCCGCCGCGGTGCCGGGCGGCACCATGTTGCGCTCCGCGGGTCGGAAGTCCCGCGCCTTTGCCCTTGCTCCCCGCGCACGATGGGGCAGATTACACCTTGATGATGAGGTGGTGTGTCTTTTGGTTCGCGATGGCATCCTCGATGCTGTGCGGGCAGGGCCTGGTGTCATTCGAGGGGGAGGAGGGGACGAAGCGGGTTGTCTCGGCGACGGTGCCGATCGGGGAGGGGATCGCGGCCGCGGTGGCCGTGGTGGGCGCCAATCCGTCGAAGGCCCGGTTCGGCGTCAGCGAGGACGGATCGCCCCTGAAGCTCCTGATTCACGATCCGGTCAGCCGCCTGACCTTGCTGCAGATGCCGGTGGGTGAAGCCGGGGAGGCGGGTCCCGGGGTGCCGCGCGGCAGTTCCAAGCGCCTGAAGGCGGGGAGCCCGGTGTATCTCGATCCGGACAAGAAGGACGAGCCCAGCCGGGTCGTCACCTGGGAGAACCGCTACCGCGACAATGTCCTGCCGCTGGCCCTGATGCGGGTCCACCACCCGGGCGACAGTCCGCCGCCCGCGGGTTCGCCGCTCTTTGCGGAAGACGGGCGGCTCGTCGCGGTCTGCCACCAGGAGGCCAAGGAATTCGGCAACGGCACCTACGCCCTGCCGGTGGAAGTCATCGACCGGGTCGCGGTGGACCTCCGCGAGCGCGGGAAAGTGGTGCGCTGCTGGATCGGGATCGTCATGGAAGTGAAGCACGCCGTGCCGGCCATCATGACGGTGCGGCCCGGCTCGCCCGCCGCGGCGGCGGGGGTCGAGGAGAACGACATTCTTTTGCGCATCGGCTCGCGGCAGGTCGACTCCTACGCCGATGCCGTGAACGCCTTCTACTACCTCGTCTCGGGCGATCCCATCGAGGTGGAGGTCATGCGCAAGACCGATCGCCTGACGCTCAGCGTGACGCCGGAGGTGAATCCGTCGCTTACCCAGCCGGCCGGCGACCCGGGCGCCTCCGCGGACGAGTAGGCTCGTCGCCCCGGGCCTCATCGGGGCCTTTCGCGGCGGGTGGCGCGGCGTCGTCCTTCAGGACCTCCACGGTGGAGCCGTTGGCGGCGAGGGGGAGGGACGAGGTCACCAGCAACCAGCCTTCCGGGAGGCCGTCGCGGACGACCACCTGGCTGGCGTTACTCCACTCGGGAATGATCTCCTTGCGTTCGATGGTGGAATTCTCCGGGTTGACGACGACCACCTCGGTGGGGTTGCGCAAGCTTGACCGCGGCAGGAGGAAGACGTTCTCGAGCACCCTGCCGGAGATGGTGGCCGTGACGGGCTGGCCGACGCGCAGGGGCGGGGCGCCGGATTCGAGCCCGTAGGGGTCCTTGATGCGGGCGATGACGAACAACTCGCGGGATGATTCATCGAGCACTCCTTCGGTGCGGATGATGGCGCCCTGCCACCGGCGCGGATGATCGGGGTCGAGGGTGTCGGTCAGCGTCACCGGGAGGCTGCCGGGACCGGCTTCGCCGGGGAGGTCCAGGAAGGGGAGGTCTTCCGCCGCGAGGGGAAGGCGCACCTCCGCGAGGTCCGTGGAGAATATGCGGCCGAGGGTGGTGCCGGGATTGACCGACTGGCCGGGTCCCACGAGCCGTTCCCGCACGCAACCGTCGTAGGGGGCGATGACATTCGCGCGTTCGAGGTCGCGCCTCGCCTGGACGAGGTCGGCGTTGGCCGCCTTGACGTTGGCCTCGGCTTCCTTGAGTTGCGGAATGCGGCGGACGAGGTCGCCGGGTTCCTCGGTGTAGCCGAGGTCGCGCCAATCGAGCAATGCCTGCTCGGCGCGCGCCACTTCCTGCGCGAGGGTGGCCTCGGCGCGGGCCAGGCGGGCCTCGGCGCCCGCCAGCGCGGCCTCGAAGTCGGCGGCATCGAGTTTCACGAGGACATCGCCCTCCCGGAAGAAGGCGCCCTCCTCGAATTGCTCGTGGACCTGCAGGACGCGGCCTGAGACCCGCGGGGTGAGGGATGCCGAGTTGTGGGCCCGCACGACGCCCTGGGATCGGACCGTCACGGCGAAGTCGGCGCGGTGGAGCTCGATGACCTCGACCTGGGGGAGCCGGCGGGCCGGCCGCTCGCGCCGCGTCGTGCCCTCCTCCTTGCCCGCGCCCAGCCACTTCATGACGCCATAGCCCGCGGCGATGACGAGAATGGGCAGAAGGAGGCGGAGGAGGATCTTCACTCTTGAAGAAAAGGTTACGCTGAATTTACGGAAGATTCTAACGAAACTTCCTGTGAATAACTGAACAGCGAACGGGGGAAGCGCCGGGGATTGCCCGGGGCGGGGCCTATTTGGCGAGGGTGTCGAAATCGCCCCCGAGGGCAAGGTGCAGGTCGATGCGGTTCTGGAGGCGGTCGTTGCGGAGGCGGATGAGGGCGGCGCGGGCATTCACGGCCCGCCGCTGGGCTTCGAGGATCTCCAGGACGGTGGACCCCTCGATCCCCATGGCGAGGTCCCGCTCCGACTGCCGCTCCGCGAGGGTGGCCTGCTCGACTTCGCGCAGCAGGAAGACCTCCTGCTCCCGCAGGGAGTCGTCGGACTCGAGGGCCGATTCGACCTCCCGGAAGGCGATCAGGACGGCCTGCGCGTAGTCGTGAATCTCCGCGCGATTGCGCGCCAGGGCGGCGCGGGCACGGGCGCTGGGGGCCCCGCCGGCGTAAACGGTCTGCGCCAGCGAGGCCGCGGCGGACCACGCCAGGTAGGCCGGATCGATGGCGCGCCGGAAGGCATCGGAGGCATTCCGCGACGACCCGGTGAGCACCAGCGAGGGCAGGAGGTCCTTGCGATCCGCATCGGCGCGCTTCGCGGAGGCCAGGAGATCGTAGCGGGCCGCGGTGAGGTCCGGGCGCCGCGCCACCAGCCCGGCCGGAAGCCCGACCGGGACGCGGCGCTGCAGGGTCGGCAGGGTGCTCGAGCTTTCCACGGCGGCGGCGGGGTAGCGGCCGAGAAGGAGCTCGAGGCTGCGCGCCGCCTCGTTGCGATCGGTGGTGCGGATCCGCAGGCTGCGCTCCGCGGAGGCCACGTTGTTCCGGCCGAACTGCACGTCCACCGGCCGCAGCAGGTTCGAGCGGTAACGGCGGTCGATGATGCTCAGGCTCCGCTTGAAGTTCGCCAGGGTCTGCTCGGCGAGGTCAAGCTGCTGCTGCGCGGTGATCAGGTTGATCCACGACCGCGCCGTGTTGGCGGCGAGCGAAAGCCTCGCGCCGCGGTAGTCGGCCACCGCCGCGACGTAGTCGGCATACGTCGCCTCGTCGAGGTCGCGCAGGCGGCCCCACAGATCGGCCTCCCACGAGGCGTTCAGCGAGAGGGAATACGACTCGCTGGTGACCCCCGGGCCGGGGCCCAGCCCGTCGTAGGTGCGCGAGTAGGCCGTGCCGGCATTGATCGACGGCAGGCGGGCGGCGCCCCCCACGATGGTGCCCTCGCGGGTGGCGCGGAGGCGTTTCGCGGTGGCCCGCAGGTTGTTGTTCTTCCGGATGGCCTCGCGCACGAGGGCCGTCATGCGGGGATCGTTGAATTCCCGCAGCCACCCGGTCGCAATGCGCCCGCTGTGGTGGCTGTCGGCCTCGATGAACGCCGCCGCGGTGTCGACCCGCGCCGCCGGGCTCGGCCGCCCGATCGTGAAGGCGGCGCAACCGGTCAGCAGGAAGGGGATCAGGAGCAGGCCAGGGCGCAGCACGGCCGGAAGTTTCAGGGGTGGCCGGTGGGGATTCAAGCGCCGAAAACGCCGCGGGGCGCCGGTCATGCCCGCCGCCGCGCCCTCACGGGGCCACCGCTGCCTCGTGCGCCGTGGCGGCGGCGTAGTTGCGGTTGAGGAGGGCGATGTTGTCGACCGAGATGGACTTCGGGCAGGCCGCCTCGCACTCGTACTGGTTCGTGCAGTTCCCGAATCCCTCCTCGTCCATCTGCCGGACCATGCCGAGGACGCGGCGGTGCTTCTCGGGTTCGCCCTGCGGGAGGTGGTTGAGGTGCGAGGCCTTGGCGGAAACGAAGAGCATGGCGCTGGCATTCTTGCAGGCCGCCACGCAGGCGCCGCAACCGATGCATGTCGCGGCGTCGAAGGCGGCGTCGGCATTCTCCTTCTCGACCGGAATGGCGTGGGCGTCGGGGGCCGCGCCGGTCCGCACCGAGACGTAGCCCCCCGCCGCGATGATGCGGTCGAAGGCCGAGCGGTCCACCACGAGATCCTTCAGGACCGGGAAGGCATGGGCCCGGAACGGCTCGATCCAGATGGTGTCGCCGTCGCGGAAGCGGCGCATGTGCAGCTGGCACGCGGTGACCCCGCGGTCCGGCCCGTGCGGGACGCCGTTGATGGTCAGCGAGCACGTCCCGCAGATGCCCTCGCGGCAGTCGTGATCGAAGGCGATGGGCGCCCCGCCGCCGGTGATGATCCCCTCGTTGACGATGTCGAGCATCTCGAGGAAGGACGCTTCCTCGGGGATGTCGCGGGCCTCGTGGGTTTCGATGCGGCCCTTGTCGTTCGGGCCGTCCTGCCGCCAGACTTTGAGGGTGAGGTTCATTTCAGATGAGCAACGCTGGGGTTGATTGGGGGGCGTCCGGCCTGCGGGTGTCCTTGGTGTTTCGCACGGCCGGTCCTACTTGTAGCTGCGGATGCTGGGGGTGACCTCCTCGAAGTGCAGCGGTTCCTTGTGGAGCGTGGGGCGCTTGCCGACGTCGGTGAACTCCCACGCGGCGACGTAGGTGAAGTGCGTGTCGTCGCGCTTGGCCTCGCCCGGCTGGGTCCGGCCGTCCCGGACCTCCTCGTCGTCGGCGGTGAACTGGTACTCGGTGCGGAAGTGGCCGCCGCACGATTCCTCGCGGTGCAGGGCGTCGTGGCAGAGCAGTTCGCCGAACTCGAGGAAATCCGCGACGCGCCCGGCCTTCTCGAGCTCCTGGTTGAGCTCGCTGGCGTTGCCGGGGACGGCGACGTTCTCCCAGAACTCGTCGCGGATCCGGGGGATCTCCTTGAGGGCCTTCTGGAGTCCTTCCCGGTTGCGTTCCATGCCGCAGTGGTCCCAGAGGGTGGTCCCCAGTTCCCGGTGGAAGGAATCGACGCTGCGTCTCCCGCGGACCTGGAGGATGGTGGCGATGCGGTCCCGGACCTGCTCCTTGCAGCGCTTGAACTCCGGGTGGGACGCCGTCACCGACCCGGGCGTCTGGGTGGCGAGGTAGTTCGCGATGGTGGCGGGGATGACGAAGTAGCCGTCGGCCAGTCCCTGCATGAGCGCCGAGGCCCCGAGGCGGTTCGCCCCGTGGTCGGAGAAGTTCGCCTCCCCGAGGACGTGCAGCCCCGGGATGTTCGACATGAGGTCGTAGTCGACCCACAGGCCGCCCATGGTGTAGTGCACCGCCGGGTAGATCTGCATGGGCGTCGCGTAGGGGTCGTCGCCGTGGATCTTCTCGTACATCTGGAAGAGGTTCCCGTAGCGGGCCTTGATGGCCTCCGCGCCGTCGCGCTCGATGGCGTCCCGGAAATCGAGGAAGACGCCCTTGCCGGTGGGGGCCACCCCGCGGCCCTCGTCGCAGACCTCCTTCGCCGACCGGGAGGCGATGTCGCGCGGCGAGAGGTTGCCGAAGGACGGGTATTTCCGCTCGAGGTAGTAGTCGCGGTCCTCCTCGGCGATCTCGCGGGGCTCGATGGCCCCCTGGCGGAGCTTCTCGGCGGTGGCCTTCTCCCTGGGCACCCAGATGCGCCCGTCGTTGCGCAGCGACTCGGACATGAGGGTCAGCTTCGACTGGTAGTCGCCGCTCACCGGGATGCATGTCGGGTGGATCTGCGTGTAGCACGGGTTGGCGAAGAGGGCGCCCCGCCGGTGGGCGCGGTAGGCCGCCATGACGTTGCATCCCATGGCGTTGGTCGACAGGTAGAAGGCGTTGCCGTAACCGCCCGTGGCGAGGATGACGGCATCCGCCACGTGCGCGTCGATCTGCCCGGTCCGGAGGTCGCGGGTGATGATTCCCTTGGCGTGGCCGTCGGCCACCACGAGGTCCAGCATCTCGGTCTGGGGAAACATCTCGACGCCGCCCCGCCGGATCTCCTTCTCGAGCGCCTGGTAGCACCCGAGGAGCAACTGCTGGCCGGTCTGTCCGCGGGCGTAGAAGGTCCGCTTCACCTGGGCCCCGCCGAACGAGCGGTTGTCGAGCAGGCCGCCGTACTCCCGCGCGAAGGGGACGCCCTGCGCCACGCACTGGTCGATGATGTTGGCGGAGACCTCCGCCAGCCGGTAGACGTTGGCTTCGCGGGAGCGGAAGTCGCCGCCCTTGATGGTGTCGTAGAACAGGCGGAAGACCGAGTCGCCGTCGTTCTGGTAGTTCTTGGCGGCGTTGATGCCGCCCTGCGCCGCGATGGAATGCGCCCGGCGCGGGCTGTCCTGGTAACAGAAGCACTTCACCTTGTAGCCGAGTTCCGAGAGGGTGGCCGCCGCGGCCCCGCCGGCGAGCCCCGACCCGACCACCAGGATCGTGAACTTGCGCTTGTTGGCGGGGTTGATGAGCGCCGAGTTGATCTTGTGCTGCGACCATTTCTGGTCGAGCGGCCCGGGGGGAACCTTGCTGTCGAGGACGAGGGACATGGTGTCGGAAAGGGGGAGGATGGGGCCGGTCAGGAGCGGGTGTCACCTTCCATAGCCGAAGATCCAGATGGCGACCGGGATGGAGAGAAAGCCGAGCCAGATCACGAGGGCGTAGGCCCAGCCGAGGAACTTGATGAGGCCTTCGGTCTTGGCGGAGCGCAGCCCGAGCGTCTGGAAGACGGAAGCGAAGCCGTGGGAGAGGTGCGAGCAAAGGAGCGTCAGGGCGATCATGTAGAAGATCGACGCGGGGGCCCACGAGAAGCCGTCGATCATCATCTTGTAGACGTCGTGCGCCGGTTCGCCGTGGACGGTGGTCTTATAGGCGGCCCCGCCGAAATCGTTCCCGACGCGGGCCGTGAAGTGCAGGATGTGGTAGATGACGAAGGCGAGGATCGTCAGTCCGGACCAGATCATGATGCGGGACGAGCGCGAGGCCTGGATCGTCCCCGGGTGGGCGTAGGCGGGGCGGGCCGCCTTGTTTTGGCGGGTGAGCTGGATCGTGACGATGACGTGGATGGCGAAGACGGCGAGGAGGCCGGCGCGGGCGACCCACACGGCGGCCCCGTGGCCGAGGTTGTGGAGCCACAAGCCGTACTCGTTGATGGCGTCGGGACCGACGAAGACGAGGAGGTTCCCGGCGAGGTGGCCGGGGAGGAAAAGCAGCAGGGGAATCCCGGTCAGGGCCACGATGATCTTCTTGCCGATCGACGAGCGGGCGAAGGAGGTGGTCGTGCGCGCGAGAACGTTCATGCCGGGCGAAATCGCAAGGACCTCGACGGGCCGAACCTAGGACCAGCCGGGATGATTGCAAGGGACAATGGGCCCGGCGCGGGGAAATGCGGCCCCGCTGGGAAAAGCGGCGCGGGGAAGCCCGGGGCGGTCCGGGCAGGCGCCTGCGGACGGTCCGTCCGCGGCCGCCCGCGCGCGGCCAATCGGTCCCGCCGTCAGCGGCCGGGGATCCCCTGGGGCGGCAGCTGGAACGGGGGGCTGGTGGCGCGGCCGCCGACGCCCTGGCCCGGGGTGGTTCCCTTGTCCTGGATCAGGTCGGCGCGCGGCTTGAGGAGGGCGTTGACCGTCCACTGCGTCACCTCGAAGGTGCGTCCCGCGAAGCGCTGCTCGGTGGCGAGCTTCTTCTCGAGGTCCTTGAGGCGTTGCTGGAAGGCCTCGTCGCGGGACTTCGCTTCCTCCTCGGTTTCCTCGGCCGGCTTGCTGCGCTCGGTCGGCAGGGTGGCCTCCACCTTGACCGTCAGGAAATAGTTCTGCGGCGGGGTGGGGGCGCCTTCCCGGGCGGGAACGGGCGATTTCTTCGGGACGATATCGAGGGTGTAGGTGAACCCGTCGAAGGTCGTGATGACGGCCTGCCGCTTCTGGGCGGGGTCGGACTGCTTGGCGGCCTCCCCGGCGGGCACGACGTCCTCGAACCGCGCGAACGAGAAGAAATTCTTGAGCGGGTTCACGGCGGTGACGTTGATCTGCTTCCCCTCCGGCATGTCCTCGAGGGTGAAATCGCCGATCTCGGCGGTGCGCGTCAACGTCCACGGCGCGAACCCGGAATCCTCGGGGGCCCGCAGCGTGATGCTCTTGATCTTCTCGATCTTGACGAACTCGTCCTTCAGCCAGTCCTTCGGGTCGGCGGTGACGCGGGGGAACGACTCGGAGATGACGTAAATGGCCTTGGGGTCGGAGGCGAGGCGCACGAAGCGCCCGCCGGCGCTCTGCATCATCATCATGGGGTTGGAGTTCGCGTCCGATTGCGTTTCCTTTCCGAGGGCGAGGGACTCGAGGTTCGCGCCGGCGGCATCCTTGAAGGTCAGGTGGAGGCCGTGGTCCTCCGGTGCGGCGGCGTCCCGGTCCATCCCGAACCGCGGGTTGTAGCTCGGTCCGGCTTCGAGGCCCTGGGTCACCTCCACCTCGGTGAGGGTCCGCAGGGTGGATCCGAGGAGCTGGAAATTGGCGGGGTAGTTTTCGCGCTCCTCGACGACCCACCCGTCCCCGGATTGCTTGAGGTTCACGGCGCCGTCGGCCCCCTCGATGGTCACGGCGGCGACCTTCCCGGCGGGGAATTCCGGCAGGAGCTTTTCGCCGCGGGACCGTTCGGTGACCGAGGCGGTGCCGCGGTTCTGGGCGCTCTTGACGGCGGCGACGGCCACCGCGAGCGCCGCCGCGATGACCCAGAGGAAGATGACCTGCTTCTTGTTCATGAATCCGGTGTGGTGATGGTTCAGCGGGCTTCGGTGACGGAGCGGCGGCGCATCTGCACCAGGATGCCGAGGATGGCGACCGCGAGGGGGATGATGAGGACGTTCAGGATCGTGACGTTCGCGGAGAGCTTGTCCTTCTCCCGCTTGAGGTCCTTCTGCAGTTCGCGGATCGCCCGGCGGGCCTCGACGTTCTTCTGCCGGAGCTTCACGATCTCGGCCTCCTGCTCGGGGCTGAGGTAGAGCTCGGTCCCCTGCGACTTCTGCGACTGCAGTTCGGAGAGGCGCGTCTGGGCCTTTTCGATCTCGGCCTCGATCTCGGCGATCTTCTTGCCGCGTTCCTGCTCGAAATCGGCCTCCATCTTGTCGACGAGGGTGAACGGGCGGCGGGACGAGGCCCGCGAGCGCGAGCCGATGAGGTGCTTCGATCCGCTGGCCTGGTCGATCATGTTGAACAGCAGCGAGGAGTTCCCGGTGGCGGGGGAATACATCCGGATGTTGCCGAGCGCCACCGGGCGGTAGGCGAACTGGTCGTAGATGAAGTCGGAGTCGGCGATGAGGAAGACGCTGGTGGACTCCACGGCCTCCTTCAGGGAGGAATCCTCCTCCTCCGCGGGGGCGTCCTCTTCGCCGCCGGAGTTCTCGGCCTCGGCGGCCTGTTCGGCGGCGCTCTTCTCCTTGGAGGGATCGCCGTCGGGGAAGGCCGTCTTGAACTTCCCGCTGAGATGCAGGACGAGATCGTAGGCGTAGTCGTCGGGGCGGGTCTCGGTGAGGAGCCGCTGGTCGAGGCGCGAGGCCTGCATGGCATTCACGAGGGCCGCCTCGCGGGTGGTGCGCACCAGCGAGGAGCTGTCGACCCCCTTGCCCCCCAGCACCTTGAAGCCGCCGGACAGGACGAAGTAGAGGTCGTTGAGGCTCTGGGTGATGAGGTCGTCCTTGCGGTTCGGCATGGCGGCCTGCCCGAGGCTGAGGAGGCCCACCCCGACGCGGCCGTCGGCGAGGCGCGTGCGGTATTCCGGGTCGGCGATGACCCTCGCGGCGTCGAACTCGATGCCCCACGCCTTGAGCAGGGTGGGGAGGTTCGAGGAGGTCTCCGCCGGGGGCTGCTGCATCATCGGGTTCTGCGGGGCGGCCATCTGGGCCGCGATGGAGTGGGGGTCGACGCAGGCGATCATGGTGCCGCCGCCCAGGAGGTACTGGTCGATGGCGAACTCGGCCTGCGGGGTGATGCCCCCGGGGTGCAGGACGAGGAGCAGGGTGATCTCGTCCGGGTCGATCGACTCGGGGGTCATCCCGAGGTCGCGCAGGTCGTAGCTTTGCTGCAGCTGCTGGTAGAAGACCCACGGTTCCTGCGGCCGCTGGCCGGGCATGGCCGCCGGCCCGCCGGTGATCGGCAGGGAACTCATGATCCCGACGACCGGCTTCTTCGGCTGGGAAACCTGCGCGATGGCGCGCGAGAGCTCGTACTCGAGCCGGGTTTCGCTGCGGGGATCGAGGAAGGGGATGGTCTGCGTCTGGTCGAGGCTCGAGATCGCGATCCCGTGGTAGATGTTCTCCTCGTAGGTGCCGTCGATGATGCGTTCCCCGCGCATGCCGTCGAGGTTGGCGGAATCCTCGGCGTCGGTGTCCGGTTGCGGGTCGAGCCGCTCGACCCGCAGCTGCCCGCCCGCCAGCGTCTGGTAGGTCTGCAGGAGGTCGTCGACCTTGCGCATGTAGAGCTTCAGGTCACGCGACATGGCCTCCGACTTGCGGGTCGCGTAGTAGCGGATCACGACGGGGGCATCAAGGGACTTGAGGATCTCCCTGGTCCCCTGGGAGAGCGTGTGGACCTGGTTCTCGGTGAGGTCGAGGTTCTTCTTGCCGAGCGGGCTCAGTTGCATGAGCCAGTTGGCGAGGATCACGATGACGATCAGGGCGGCGATGCCGAGGGCCGCGCGCGAGACGGGATGGATGGTCTTGGCGGTGCTCATGGGTCAGGCTCGTTTGGCGGAAAGGACGGCGCTGGTGCCGAGGAGGCAGGCGATGATGAAGGAGGCGAACCACACGAAGTCGAGGAGGCGGAACGACCCCCGCATCAGCGACCGGTAGTGGTCCCAGACGCCGACCGAGACGACCGGTTCGACGATCTCCTCGGAGAAGACCTTGGTGAGTTCGCGGACGATGTCGTCGTAGCTGCAGAGGACCATGAAGACGCAGGCCGCCACCGAGACGATGAGGCACACGACCTGGTCGCGGGTGAAGGCGGAAACGAGCATCGTGATGGCGAGGAAGGTGCAGCACACCAGGAAGCTGCCGAGGTAGCCGGCGAAGATCATGAGGTTGTCGGGGTCGCCGAGCTTGTTGGCGGTGATCCAGATCGGGAAGGTCAGCCCGAGGGCCACGAGCCAGACCGTGGCGGCGGCGAGGAACTTCCCGAAGATCGCCGACCACGGGGAGAGCGGGAAGGTGCCGAGGAGTTCGATGGTGCCGTTGCGCTGCTCGTCGGACCACATGCGCATCCCGACCGCGGGGGCGAGGAGCATGTAGATCCACGGGTGCCAGAAGAAGAACGGCCACTCGAGGTTCGCGTCGCGGACCTGCATGAAGCGGCCGAAGCTGAAGGTGAGGCCCATCGAGACGAGGATGAACACGATGATGATGGCGTAGGCGATGGGATGCGAAAAGTAGCTCGCCAGTTCGCGCCGGAAGATCGACCAGGTGTCTTTCATGGTGTGATGAGGTGCCGGGGTTGCCGAGTTGGGGTTAGTCTTGGCCGTCGTCCGGGCCGTCGCCGGAGGGTTCGGGTTCCTTGCCGGGGTCCGGTCCGGATCCGCCGCCGTTGCCGCCGGTCTCGGCGGTGGTGACCTCCCGGAACAGTTCCTGCAGGGTGCCGTCGGACGACTGGGCCTTCAGCTCCGCGGGGGTGCCGTCCGCCACGATGCGCCCCTGGTCGACGATCACGGCGCGGGTGCAGGCCGCGTCGACCTCCTCGAGGATGTGGGTCGAAAAGAGGATCACCTTCTCCCGGCCGAGGCGCTGGATGAGGTTGCGCACCTCGTGCTTCTGGTTCGGGTCGAGGCCGTCGGTCGGTTCGTCGAGGACGAGCACCTCCGGATCGTGGATGAGCGACTGCGCGAGGCAGGTCCGGTGCCGGTAGCCCTTCGAAAGGGTGTCGATGGCCTGCCGGGCGACCGACTGCAGGAAGCAGGTCTCGATGACCCGCTCCACCGCGGCCGACTTGGCGGCGCCCGAGAGGCCGCGCATGTCGGCGCAGAAGCCGAGGAAGCCGTGGACGCTCATGTCGTTGTAGAGCGGGGCCGATTCCGGGAGGTAGCCGATCTTGCGCTTGGCCTTCTTCGGGTGGCGGACCATGGATATGCCGCAGACCGAGACGTCCCCGCTGGTGGGCGGCAGGAAGCCGGTCACGACGCGCATGGTGGTCGATTTTCCGGCGCCGTTGGGCCCCAGGAATCCGAGGACTTCGCCCTTCGAGACGGTAAACGAGAGATCATCGACCGCCGTTTTGTGTCCGAACTGTTTGGTGAGATTGGTAACCTCGATCATGCTCGGGGATGTGATACTGTGTTCGTGGGTTGGAGCGCCGCGAGGCCGCGGACGTGTGCGAATTTTATGATCATTTTTTGGTTTTCAAGCGGAAAGTGCGCGAAGCGGTGCACAAAGGGGTCCCTTTGGCGTTGATGGCCCGGCGGGGGCGGGGAAAGCTGGGGCGTGATCGGGTCGTTGCGCCTGCAGGACCTCCGGTGCTTCGAGGCGCTTTCGCTCTCGATTCCGGAGGAGGGGGCGTTGTTTGTGGGCGAGAATGCCCAGGGGAAGACCACTCTGCTGGAGGCGGTGTGCGTCCTGGTGCGCCTCCAGTCGCCGCGCGCGCGGCGCCTCGGCCAGCTGGTGCGGATGGGGCAGCCGGGCTTCGGCATCGGCGGGGAGTGCTGGGGGCGCGAGTGCCGGGTGCGGACCGGCCCGGACCCCGGCCTCGACCTCCGGATCGACGGGGAGGAGGTCGAGACGCAGGCCGCCTACCTCGCGGACGGCGGGCTGGTGGTCTGGATGGGCAACGAGGACCTCGAGTTGGTCCGCGGGCCGGGGGAGGCGCGGCGGCGCTACCTCGACTTCCTCGCCTCGCAGGTCGATGCGGGCTACCGGCGGGACATCTCGCGCTACCGGCGCGCCCTGCGGGCCCGCAATCTCCTCCTGAAGGAGCGGCGCATCGATGCGGGCCACGTCGCGGCCTACACCGACCTCCTCGTCGAGCACGGCGAGGCGGTGCAGCGGGTGCGCGCCGATCTCGTCGCGGAGCTGGCCACCCCGGTCCGCGCCGCGCAGGCCGCGGTGAGCGGATCGGGCGAGGAGGTCGGCATGACCTACAAGCCGGCGGGCGGAACCGACCTGCGGGCCGCCTTCGCGGAAGCCCGCGAGCGCGAGTGGCGGCAGCGGCAGACGGTGGTCGGCCCGCATCGCGACGACGTGAAGCTCACCCTGAACGATCTCGCCGCCGCGGATTTCGGCAGCGAGGGGCAGCAGCGCACCCTCGCCCTGGCGCTCAAGCTCGGGCAGGGGACGCTCCTGCAGGCCCGCGGGAAGCGCGTCCCGGTCTACCTCCTCGACGACATCTTCGGCGAACTGGATTCGGCGCGCCGCAACGCCCTGATGGCGGCCCTTCCGGACGGCGCGCAAAAACTCATCACCACCACCAGCGTGGCGTGGTGGGAAGACCAGGCGAATTTCCCCGTCTTCCATGTCGCGGCCGGAACCGTGGGGTGAGGGGGTTGGGGAGTGTTGGAATGCTGGAGTGTTGGAGTGTTGGTAGGGAGCGATGTCCCCATGGCTTCCACCTTCACCAAGGCTACGGCGGGCAAGCCGTCAACCGGGAGCCGAAAATCCCTTTTTCCTTGCCATCCCGATCCCCCGATCCTACACCGCCCCCCGCCTCTGGGGGCACGGCTCGGTAGCTCAGTTGGTAGAGCAGGGGATTGAAAATCCCTGTGTCGGCGGTTCGATTCCGTCCCGAGCCACCATTCAATCCCCTCCGCATCTCGTCCCCGGAGGCCCCCGCCCGACCGATGGACACCCGCCGACACGTGTCGGCACTGCGCAGCCAACGAGCGGAGCGAGTTCGCCCTCATACCCGGCGTAGCGGGTCTACACCAAAGATTGGGGGGAGACCTGTTTTTGTTAGTTTGAGTTGAGCGTCAGGAGCACTGTGCCAGGACGCGGAGTCTGTAGTTGTTGAAGTTTCTGAAGCCGTAGGCGCGGCGCTGGATGAGCTTCATCTTGCGGTGGAAGCCCTCGGTGATGCCGTTGTTCTTGGTGAAGCGCCACATGCAGGCGATCTCGTCGCTCCAAGAGGCGAGGGTGTGGGCGAGGGTGGCGAGCGGAGCGAAGCCACTCTGGCGGAGTTGCTCAATGGTGTAGAGGAGCTGTTCTGCGAGAGGGCGGCACTCGGACTTCTTGCGGTGGCTGTGGCGCAGCAGGTCGCAGAGGGCGTGCATCTGCTCGTAGATCGGGCCGAATGCCGGGTAGCGGGCAAGGAGCTCATCGCGACGCTGGCGTTGTCGCTCTCTGAGCCGATCGGGACGTTTTCGCAGGGCGGCGAGACTGCCGCGGTGGTTCTTGAGCTCGGGAGCGATGGCGCGCATGAGGGTAAGGAAGTGGTGCATGACGATGCGGATGACATGGAAGCGATCCGCCACGATGCGGGCCTTGGGGAAGTAGCGCTTGATCAGAGCGCGGTAGGGAGTGCTGAGGTCGATGCAGACGACCCGGACGCGCTCTCGCCCCTGTAAAGAGGCCAAAAACGGCTCGAGGGCAGCAGCGCTCTTGCCTTCCACCACGTCGAAGACGCTGTGATTGCGCAGATCGCAGAAGGTGGTGGCGAAGCGGCACCCCTTGTGAAGGGTGTGCTCGTCGATGCCGAGCACCACCGGGCATTGCCAGTCGCGGCGTTCGCGGGCCCGCCGCGCGGTGAACTGATGGTAGATGCGCTCGATGGTGGCGCTGCCCATCTCCATGAGGCTGGCCAGGCGCGAGACACAGACGCCCTCCTCGTGGCGGAGGTAGATCTGCTCGCGCAGGGGCTCGGAGGAGTGCCGGCCGGGCTGGATGCCGGGCAGGGGCTGGACGAAGCTGCGGCGGCACTCCAAACACTGGAAACGCCGGCACTCCACGACCAATTCGACCGGAGAGCCGAAACTGCGCAAGTGCTTCACGCGGCGCCGGTAGCGCCCCTTGCTGTGGAGCCGACAGCCCCCGCAGCGGGCGCAAGAGCAGGGATCCTGCTCCGGTTCTACGACCGCCCGCAACACGGGCTTGCTCTGCGACCGGATCACCCGGTAGCCTTTCAATCCTATCCAAGTACCAATTGGGGACATGGTGACCATTCTTTAAGGGCGGTCTCATGTCCCCAATCTTTGATGAAGAGCCTTCGAATGCCGTTCGACTGCTCTGCCGCTTTTATGGGGCGAAACAATTCCTCCGGGCGCGGGGCGCCCGCACTCCGCAGAGT
>JABDMC010000350.1 GCA_013001695.1 Akkermansiaceae bacterium | reverse complement strand
CCGCACATGCACCTCATTTCCCCGCACGAGGTCCTGACGCGGCGCTATGACATCGTGCAGCACGCATCCAGCACGAACCGCAACGTCGCGGCGGCCCTGCTGGGGAAGGTGCGCTCGCTGGGCCGGTGCAGGCACCTCTTCACCGCGAACCTCGAGGTCACGCCGGACAACGGGCACTACCGGCAGTTCGTGGCGTCCCTGAAATTCGCGGACCGGGTCGTGGCGGTGAGCGAAGCCGTGAAACGGTCCGTGGAAAATGACTTCGGCCGCAAGGTGGACTGGATCGTCCCGAACGGCTTCGATGCGGAGTTCTTCGATCCGGCCGTGGCGGTCCCGGGGCCGGAGGGAAGCGGCTACTTTCTCTGGGTGGGCATCATCGAGGAACGGAAGCGTCCGGATGTCCTCATCGAGCTGGCGCGCCGTTGTCCCGACCAGCGGTTCCTTGCGGTCGGGCGGCAGGCGGAATGGGACCGGGACTGGCTCGGGGAGATGCGGGGGGTCGAGAATTGCGTGCACCTCGGGGCGGTGGACCGGAAGAGGCTGCGGGAACTCCTTGCGGGCGCCCGCGGATTCATCTTTCCCAGCGAGCGCGAGGGCCTCCCGCTGAGCGTGATCGAGGCCGTGGGGATGGGCGTCCCGGCGGTGGTCCAGCCGAAGTCCTCCATGCCCGAGATCGTCGAAGAGGGCCGCAACGGCTGGCTGCGGGACGCCGCGGACCTCGACGGATGGGTCGACCGCGTGCAGTTCCTGGCCAACATGGATGATGCCGAATGGAAGGCCTGCTCGGCGCGGGCCCGGGAGTCGGCGGTCGGCCGCTATTCGTGGGACCGGGTGGCCGACGGCTACCGCGAGGTCTACGAGCGCACCGTGGAATGAGTTCGGCCCCCGTCGAGGGGCGCGGGGCCTCGCCGGGGACCCCGGCCGGCGGCCCCCGGGAAAGCGGCAAATTGCGAGCGAATTGAAATTGGTGAGCCGGTCGAAACCACGCCTGTTGATTGTGAGTCCCACCCCGCCGCCGGCGTCGGGGCCGGAGATCATGACGCAGCACCTCCTGAACTCGAGCCTGCGCGACGGCTACGAGCTGGTGCACTTCAACCTCAGCAAGGGCCGGACCGACATGGACACCAAGGCGAAGTTCGACCTCGTGAATGTCTTCTTCGGCCTCGTGCAGCCCTTCGCCCTGGGATGGGCGATCCTGAGGCATCGTCCCGACGCGATCTACACGAACCTCGCGCAGAACCGGTGGGGATTCCTGCGGTATGCGTCCTTCATCTGGACCGCCTGGCTGTTCCGGACGCCCGTCGTGACGCGCGTGATGGGCGAGGGATTCGGTCATTTCTACCGGAGCACGAACCTGCGGTGGCTGGTGGACGCCACCGTGCGGCGCATCGACCGGGTGATCGTCCGGGCGGAACTGCTGAAGAAGCAATTCGAGGGCGTCATCCCGCTCGAGAAGCTGCGGGTGATCTACAGCGGGATCCGGGTGGAGGAATTCGAGCGTCCGGACCTCAAGGAGGACCGGCCGGGGGTCGTGAATTTCCTGTTCGTGGGATACCTGTCGCAGGCCAAGGGGGCCTTCGACATCCTGCGGGTCCTGCCGGAGGTCGTCGCGGAGGAGCCCGATGTGATGTTCCGTTTCATGGGGCCGCGGGTCACCGTGGAGCGCAACGTGTTCTACATCGACGACATCGAGCGCCCCCCGAATGACGTTCTCGAGGAGCTCGAGGTCCACGAGGCGGTCCGCAGTCACGCGCGGTTCCTCGGGGTTCTCTCGGGGGATGCCAAGGTGCGCGAGTTCGTCAGCGCCGACGTGCTGGTGTTTCCGTCGCACTCGGAGGCCTTTCCCACCGTGGTCCTGGAGGGGATGGCGGCGGGCCTCCCGGTGATCGCGACCCCCGTGGGCGCCCTGCCCGAGGCCTTCGATGATAGGGGAATCCTCTTCAACGACCCGGGCGACACCGCGGCCCTGAAGGAGTCGATCCTCCGGATCGTGCGGGACGATCGCCTGCGCCGCGACATGGGCCGCCACAATTACGAGGAGGTCCGCCGGAATTTCACCGTCGATTGCTACGGGGCGCGGGTCCGGGCGCTATTTGACGAGCTGCTGGGAACAGATGCGGGATCGGGGGGCGTAATCGTTGACGCCGACGGGACCAGTCCATAGACATCTCGGTATCGCCGACCAAGGGAAAGGACCGCCGGGCCGGTCCGCGGCGCAACCGCAGGCGTCTCGATCACGAATCATCATGAAGTTCCTCACCAACAAGCGCATCCTGATCACCGGGGCGTGCGGGACCGTCGGCGCGGAGTTGCTGGAACGCCTGACCTCCGGCGGGATGGAGCCCCGGGAGATCGTCGGGCTCGATCACAACGAGAGCGGTCTCTTTTACCTCGAGCAGAAGTACGTGGATGTCCCGAACACGAGTTTCTTCGTGGGGGACGTGCGGGATCCGGGGACGCTGCACCGCCTGATGCGCAACATCGACGTCGTCTTTCACGCCGCGGCGCTGAAGCATGTCTCGCTCTGCGAGCGTTCCCCGTTCAATGCGGTGCAATCGAACATCCAGGGGGTGCAGAACGTCGCGGAGGCGGCCTCCGCCAACGACGTGGAGTGCGTGATCTTCACGAGTTCCGACAAGGCCGTCAACCCGACCAACGTCATGGGGACCTCGAAGCTCATGGGCGAGCGCCTCATCACGGCCGCCAACAACACCAAGCGCGGGAGCGGTCCGATCTTCGCCTCGACCCGCTTCGGGAACGTCCTCGGGTCGAGCGGCTCGGTGGTGCCGGTGTTCCGGCGCCAGATCGCGGCGGGGGGGCCGGTGACGCTGACGGACCCGGGGATGACGCGGTTCATCATGACCATCCGGGAAGCGGCCGGGCTGGTCCTCGAATCCGCGGAACTGGCGCGCGGCGGGGAGGTGTTCATCACCAAGATGCCGGTGATCCGGATCGAGGACCTCGCCAGGGTCATGATCCGCGAACTGGGGCCGGTCTATGGTCATGATCCGGAGGCCATCCGGATCGAGACCATCGGGGCCAAGCCGGGCGAGAAGCTCTACGAGGAACTGATGAGCGACGAAGAGACGCGGCGGGCGGTCGAGTTGGACCGCTATTTTTCGGTGCTGCCGGCCTTCCGGGGGATCTACCAGGAGATCGACTACAACTACGACGGGGTGATCCGCGAAACGCTCGACCACGCCTACAACTCGCAGGCCGAGGAGGTCATGACGCCGGACGAGTTGACGCGTTACCTGCGGGAGAACGGCCTCCTCGACGATGACCGCGGGGAGTTGCAGCTTCCCCCGAAACGCTTCTGGCCCGGGGACAAGTAGTGCCGGCGATGCGAACCAAGCGACCAAGGTGAAGATCCTGATTCTAGGAGGCGACGGCTACCTCGGGTGGCCGACGGCGATGCACCTGAGCGCCGGGGGGCACGAGGTGGCGGTCGTCGACAACTACCTGCGGCGCAACCTCGCGCGGGAGGAGGATTCCGAGCCCCTCTACGAGCTGCCGAACCTGGCCGAGCGCTGCCGGTTGTGGAGGGAGCACTCCGGCAAGCGCGTGGAGCCCTTCATCGGGGACCTGTGCGACTGGGACTTCGTGGCGGACGTCTTCCGGAAGTTCACCCCGGACGCGGTGGTGCACTACGCGGAGCAGCCCTCGGCGCCCTACTCGATGCTGCGCCGGGGCGCCGCCTCGCTGACGCTGCACAACAACCTCGGGGTCACGCTCAACACCATCCTCGCGGTGCGGGAATTCTGCCCGGACGCCCATATCGTGAAGCTCGGGACGATGGGGGAATACGGCACGCCCGACATCGACATCGAGGAGGGCTGGCTGGACGTCGAGCACAAGGGCCGCAGCCACAAGTTCCTCTATCCGCGGCAGGCCGGGAGCCTCTACCACACCACCAAGGTGATGGATACCGACCTCCTGTGGTTCTACGTGCGCATGTGGGACCTGCGCGTCACGGACCTCATGCAGGGACCCGTCTATGGCATGGTGACATACGAGAACGAGGACCGCCCGGACCTCTATCCGCACTTCGCCTACGACGAGATTTTCGGGACCGTTCTGAACCGCTTCATCGTGCAGGCCGTCGCCGGGCATCCCCTCACGGTCTACGGAAAAGGCGGGCAGACGCGCGGCTACCTGAACATCAAGGACACCCTGAACTGCATCCGGCTCTCGATCGAGAACCCGGCGGGCCGCGGAGAGCTGCGCATCTTCAACCAGTTCGTGGAGACCTTCTCGGTGAACGACCTCGCGGAACGGGTGAAGTACGTGGGGGACGAGATGGGGCTCGGCGTGAAGATCGAGCGGATCGAGAACCCGCGGAAGGAACTCGAGGAGCACTACTACAACCCGGCGCACACCGGGCTTCTCGATCTCGGCCTCGAGCCGCACCCGTTGACGGAGGACGTCCTGAAGGGCCTCATCGAGGTCGTGCAGGCCCACAAGGACCGCATCGCGACGGGCCGGATTTTCCGCGGGGTGAAGTGGACCTGATCCTGGAATGAACTGGTTGATTACCGGCGGGTGCGGGTTCATCGGCGTGAACCTCGTGCGGCGGCTCCTGGCGGAGGGCGGGGAGCGGGTGCGGGTTCTCGACAACCTCGCCACAGGGACGCGGGAGGATCTCGCGCAGGCCGCGGAGTTCACCGAGGTGCCCGTCGCGCGGGGCGATTTCGGGGAGGGGGCGGAACTCATGGTGGGGGACATCCTCGACGCGGACACCGTGATGCAGGCCGCGGCGGGGGCCGACGTGGTCGTGCACCTCGCGGCCAACGCCGGGGTGGGCCCGTCGGTGGAAGATCCCCGCGCCGATTGCCGGACGAACGTGCTCGGGCTCTTGAATGTCCTCGAAGCGGCCCGGTCCGCCGGCGCGCAGCGCTTCGTGTTCGCCTCGAGCGGAGCCCCGCTCGGCGAGTGCGAACCGCCGATCCACGAGGAGATGGCGGCCCGGCCGGCCTCGCCTTACGGCGCCGGCAAGCTGGCGGGCGAAGGGTACTGCTCGGCGTACTTTCACTCCTACGGGCTGGAAACCGTGGCCTTGCGATTCGGAAACGTCTACGGACCGTTCTCGGGCCGAAAGTCGAGCGTGGTGGCCAAGTTCATCCGGCAGGCGGAGGCCGGCGAGACGCTCGAGATCTACGGCGACGGGGGGCAGACGCGCGACTTCATCCACGTCGAGGACATCGTCGCCGCCATCATGGCCGCGGCGCGGTGCGGGGGAATCGGCGGGGAGCTCTTCCAGATCGCGACGAGCCGCGAGTCGAGCTTGCTGGAACTGGTGGAGGAACTCCTCCCGGTCCTGCGGGAAGCCGGGATCGAGGACGTGAATCTCGCCCACGGCGAGGTCCGTCCGGGCGACGTGCGGCGGAATTTCAGCGATACCGCCAAGGCCCGCGAGCGGCTCGGCTGGGAGGCGAAAATCGCCCTGCGGGACGGCCTCCGCGGGACGGTGGATTGGTTTTCCCGGGCCGGCGACCCCGCCCGAAACTCCTAGATGGGGCCATTCCGGCGCTGGATGCTGGAAATCCCCCCCGATTTGCCGTATCTGTTGCGCGTGACCGCGGCCCGGGGCCGCCACGCAGGCGCCCCGCCCAGGGCGCCATCCTTCATTTTCCATGGATTTGTCCTCAAAAGAACGCTGGTTGCCACCCGCCATCATGGTGACGGTGGCCGCCGGGGTGGCGGCCTACCTCTACTTCATCTTCGGGTACTCGAGCGGCTACAATTTCGAGCGCTACTCGATCTGGGACAACATGCGGCTCGGCTACCGGATGGAGGACGCCGAGTGGGCCTTCGGC
>JABDMC010000287.1 GCA_013001695.1 Akkermansiaceae bacterium | reverse complement strand
CCGGGCTGGAGTGCGGAATCCCGTTGGGATTCACGGGGACGGGCGGGAACGCGGAATCCGGTGGAAATTCGCGGGGGCGGGCCGGGGGAGCGGAATCCGGTGGGGATCCCGGCTCCTTTCGGTTCTTCGCGGCGTGAATGGAAGCCCAAGGGGCTTCCGGAACTTAGCCCCGGGTTGGGACAACCCGGGGTCCTCGGCGCGGCCGTGCGTTTACAACCCCAAAGGGGTTGCGTAGCCTTCGGCGCCGATGCCCCAGTCTCTCGCCCGCGTCTACTTGCACGTCGTGTTCTCCACGAAGGACCGGTATCCGTTCCTGGAACCCCCAGCCTTGCGCCACGAGTTGCACGCTTATCTCGGCGGGGTCTTGAAGAATCTCGATTGCGTCCCGGTCGAAATTGGCGGAGTCGCGGATCATGTGCATCTTCTCCTTCTCCATCCGCGGACGAAAAGCATCGCGGAGGTAGTGAAAGAAGCGAAGCGAATCTCCACCGGGTGGCTGCAGGAGCAGAGCGGGATGCCGGTCCATTTCCACTGGCAGGCGGGATACGGGGTGTTCTCCGTCTCGCAATCGAAGGTCGAGGAAGTGGTCGAATACATCCGCGGCCAGGAGGAGCACCATCGGCGGGTCACCTTCCAGGATGAATACCGGGAGTTCCTTCGAAAGCACGCCGTGGAGTTTGACGAGAAGTATGTTTGGGACTGATCGGTGATCCAGCCTCCGCAACGCCGTTGGCGTTGGGCCCGGTCCGTGCCGGCTGGCCCCGGGGGTGTGCCAACCCCGGGCTGGAGTGCGGAATCCCGTTGGGATTCACGGGGGCGGGCGGGGGTGCGGAATCGCGGCGGGAAATCCGCGGGTGTTCGGGAGGGGATCCCGGGGATCGGCGGCAGCGGGGGCGCGTGGAGCTCAACCCACTTCGGCCCGGACCTTCTCGACCTGGTCGGAGAGGGAGGTCCATTCGGTGAAGGCCGTTTCGAGCTGTTCGGAGAGCGATTGGAAGGCGGTGGTGGCCTTGCGCAGTTCCTCGGGGTCGCCGGTGACCTCCGGCTTGCCGAGGTGCTCGGTGAGGGTGGCCTTGGCGGCCTCCAGTTCCGCGATCTTTTCCTCGAGGACGGCGAGTTCGTCCTCGAGCGGCTTCAGGACGCGGGCCCGCTTCTTGCGCAACTCCGCTTCCTGGCGCCGTTGTTCCTTGCGGTTGGCGGGCGTTTCCGGCGCGAGGTCGTGGACGGCCTCCTTTCCGCCGCCGCCCGCGGCGCGGCCGGATTCCTCCTCCTCCTTCTTCTCGAGATAGTAGGTGAGGTTTCCGAAGAAGATCCGCGGCGCCTGTCCCTGGCGGAACTCGAGCGTCCTGGTGACCAGCGGGTCGAGGAAGGCCCGGTTGTGCGAGACGATGATGACCGTGCCGGTGTAATGGTGGAGGGCGTTCTGGAGGACCTCCTGCGACTGCATGTCGAGGTGGTTGGTGGGCTCGTCGAGAATCAGGAAGTTCGCGGGACGCACCAGCATGCGCACCAGCGCCACGCGCGAGCGCTCGCCCCCGGAGAGGACCCCCACCGGCTTGAAGACGTCGTCCCCGCGGAAGAGGAAACAGCCGAGGAGATTGCGCACGTGGCCGATGTTGTCCCGGCTCGCGACCGCCTCCACGGTCTCGAGGACGTTGCGGGCCGGATCGAGCTCATCGGCGTGATTCTGCGAGAAGAACGAGGGAAACACCTTGGAGCCGAACTCCACCGATCCCTCCGTGGGGGCCTCCTCCCCGGTGATCAGGCGGCAGAACGTCGACTTCCCGGCGCCGTTGGGCCCCACCACCGCGAACTTCTCGCCCCGCGTGATCTCGAAATCGAAGTTCTCGAAGACGGTGAGCGCCCCGTAGCGCATGGAGGCCTTCTCGAGGACGGCCACGGAATGGGCGCTGGGCGGCGGCGGGGGAAAGGTGAAGTTCATCCCGGCCTCCTCGAGGTCCAGCTCGATGCGTTCCATCTTGGCGAGCTGCTTGATGCGGCTCTGGACCTGGGTCGCCTTGGTGTTCTTGGCACGGAAGCGGTTGATCCATGCCTCCGCCTTCTGGATGTCGCGTTGCTGCGCCTTGTACTGCTTCTCGAGGATCTCGCGCCGCTTGCGCGATTCCTCGACGAAGAACGAATAGTTCCCGGCGTACTCGGTGGCCTTGCCGTTCTCGAAGGCGATGGTGCGGTTGGTGAGGGTGTCGAGGAGCGCCTTGTCGTGCGAGATCAGGATGATGGCCCCGCGGTACCCGTGCAGGAACTGCTCCATCCACCGCTGGGCGTCGACATCGAGGTGGTTGGTGGGCTCGTCGAGGAGGAGGACCTCCGGCTCCTGCAGGAAGAGCTTCGACATCGCGATCCGCATCTGCCAGCCGCCGGAAAACTCCCCGCAGTCGCGCCGGAAGTCGCCGCGGGAAAATCCCAGCCCCTGGAGGACCGACTCGATGCGGGGCTTGATGCGGGCCGGGTCGAAGTGCTCGAGCTGGAGCTCGAGGGTGCCGATGCGCTCGAGGAGGTCCGAGTAGGGCGCGGAGCGGGGATCGAGGGCGCGAAGCTCGGCGGAGAGTTCGTCGATGCGCCGTTGCAGGCCCCGGGCTTCCGCGAAGCTCGATTCGGCCTCGTCGTAGAGCGAGTGGCCCGAGAGGTGGATCCCCTCCTGCGGGAGATAGCCGACGCGGGCGTCCTTGGGCTTCGAGATCGTGCCGGCGTTCGGCTCGAGGACGCCCGCGAGGCACTTCATGAGCGTCGACTTGCCGGCCCCGTTCGGACCCGCGAACGAGATCCGGTCTCGTTCGCCCACGCTGAAGGAGAGCCCGTCGAAGAGGACGCGGGCTCCGAACTCGACGCGGAGGTTGGAGATGGCGAGCACGGGGAGACGGGGCGGGCGATGGGCGCAGCCATCACGGGTGGGTCCTGATCCACGTGGCGGCCAGGGGCCGCAACCACGGCCTGCCGCGGGTGGCCGCAGCCCCCCGGCCTAACCGAGGACCTTGTTCCAGTCGTCGAGGCGGTCTTTCTGGGATTCGAACAGTTCGTCCGTGGAGTCGTGCACCACGATCTCGGTGATGGTGTCGCCGCCCACGATGGAATCGACGACATCCTGGCCCTCGGTGACCTCGCCGAAGACGGTGTGCTTCCCGTCGAGGTGCGGGGTGGGGAGGTGCGTGATGAAGAACTGCGAGCCGTTCGTGTTCGGGCCGGCGTTCGCCATGGAGAGGATCCCCGGCTTGTCGTGCTTGCGGTTCGGCTTGCACTCGCATTCGAACTTGTACCCGGGGCCGCCGGTCCCCACGCCGTCCGGGCAGCCGCCCTGGATCATGAAGTTGGGGATGACCCGGTGGAACTTGAGCCCGTCGTAGAATCCCCGCGCCGCGAGGTTCAGGAAATTCGCGCAGGTGACCGGCGCGTCGTCGGGAAAGAGGTTCAGCTTGATGGGGCCCTTGGAGGTCGTGATCGTGATGGCGATGTCGGACATGCGCGGAGTGTTGGACAGCCCGTGGCGACTAGCAAGGGTTAAGCGTCGAGAAGGGCCCTCACCTGCGCGGGTGATTCGCCGGCGACGCGGAGATCGCGCAGGGTGGGGGCCTCGGTGCGCTTGGCGAGGCGTTCGCCGTCGTCCCCGGTGAGGAGCCGGTGGTGGTGATACCGGGGCTCGGGGAGCCCGAGGAGCTCCTGGAGGATGCGGTGCACGTGGGTCGAGGGCAGGAGGTCCTCGCCCCGGGTCACGTCGGTGATCTCCTGGTAGGCGTCATCGACCACCACGGCGAGGTGGTAGGACGTCTGGATGTCCCTGCGAGCCAGGACGACGTCCCCGAGGAGATCCGGCGCGACGTCGATGGTCCCGTGGCGGGTGTCGGTGAAGCGCAGCGGGCCGGTGAGTTCCGCGGCCCGGCCGGCGGCGAGGCGCCAGCAATGGTCGTGGCCCGCGGCGAGGCGCCGCTCGCGTTCCGGGGCCCCCAGCCGCCGGCAGGTCCCCGGGTAGTGGGGGCCTTCGGGACCGTGGGGGGCGTGGGCCATCCGGGCGATCTCCTCCCGGATCTCCCGGCGGGTGCAGAAGCACGGGTAGAGGAGGTCCCGGCCCCGGAGGGCCTCCAGCGCCCGGCGGTAGGCGGGGAGGCGGTCCGTCTGCCGGAGGGCCTCGCCGTCCCAATCGAGGCCCAGCCAGCGGAGGTCGCTCTCGATGGCCTCGTAGTATTCCGGGCGGACCCGGGTGTGGTCGATGTCCTCGAACCGCAGGAGGAAGCTTCCGCCGCGGGATCGCGCCAAATCATGGCCGACGAGCGCCGAATAGGCGTGGCCGAGGTGCAGATAGCCGGTGGGGCTCGGGGCGAAGCGGGTTCTCATGCGCGGACCCCGGATCTACCAACACGGGGGCCCCCAAACACGGAAAAATCGTTAGCCGTTCGGGGCCACTTGAGCTATGAATACCGCGCTTTACACCACTGCATGGCGGGAAAACGAGTTATTGTCATTGGCGCCGGTCCGGGAGGGCTGGCGGCGGCCGGGATCCTGGCCAATCGGGGATTTGACGTCACGGTGCTCGAAAAGGGCGACCGGGTCGGCGGACGCAATGCCGAGTTGAAGCTCGGCGACTACTCGTTCGATACCGGCCCGACGTTCCTCCACCAGAAGTTCTGTCTCGACGAGATCTTCGCCGACATGGACCGCGACTCGGCCGACTACCTCGACTTCGTGAAGCTCGACCCGATGACGCGCCTGAGCTGGGCGGACGGGGCAAGCCTCGAGACGAGCTTCGACCAGGAGAAGATGGAGGGCAACATCGCGAGCGTCTTCCCCGGTGAGGAGGAGGGGTTTCGCCGCTTCATGGCCGAACAGGGGCCGAAGCTGCGCGCCATCTACCCGTGCCTGCAGAAGCCCTACCACAAGCTGACCGCCTACGTGCGCTCCGAACTCCTGAAGGTGATTCCCTACATCGCGACGACCAAGAGCGTCGTGGAGGAACTGGAGAAGTACTTCACCGACGACCGGCTGAAGCTGGCGTTCACGTTCCAGTCGAAGTACCTCGGGATGAGCCCGTGGAAATGTCCGGCCCTCTTCACGATCCTTTCCTACACGGAATACAAGTTCGGCATCTACCACACGCAGGGCGGGCTGTGCCGGATCTCGCACGCCTTCGCGAAGGCCGCGGAGGAATGCGGGGCGGAGATTCGTCTCGAGGCGCCGGTGAAGAGCATGGAATTCGAGGGGCGCAATGTCTCGAGGGTGATCCTCGAGAGCGGCGAAACCCTCGATTGCGACGATGTCGTCATGAACGCCGACTACGCCCACGCCGTGACGAACCTCATGAACGGCCGCGGCAAGTCCGAGGAGGAGCTGCGCGGGAAGAAGTTTTCGTGCTCGACGTTCATGATCTACCTCGGGCTCGACAAGATCTACCGCGACGAGCCGCATCACCATGTGATCTTCGCGGACGACTACCACCGCAACGTCGCGGAGGTCGGCGGGGAGAAGATCGTCTCGGACGACGTTTCGGTCTACATCCGCAATTCCAGCGTGACCGATCCGACCGTGGCGCCGGACGGCCACTCGCAACTCTACCTGCTGGTGCCGACGATCAACACGCGGGCCGGGCACGACTGGGACGAGATCGGCCCGGAGTTCCGCGAGCGGGTCCTGAAGCGGGTCGAGGAGAAGACCGGGATGAAGGACCTGCGGGACCACATCGTGGAGGAAGCCATCATTTCGCCGGCGGACTGGCGGGACAAGGGGAGTATCTTCATGGGCGCCACCTTCAACCTCGCGCACACCATCGACCAGATGATGTACCTGCGCCCGCACAACCGCATGCAGGGGTTCGACAACCTCTACCTGGTGGGTGGCGGAACGCACCCGGGGAGCGGCCTGCCGACGATCTTCGAGAGCGCCCGGATTTCGTCGGGCATGCTGTGCGAGGCGCGCGGCGTCGCCTACGAGAAGTCCGACCTCGCCTCCGCGGTGATGGCGCAATAGCGGCGGGTCCCCGGGCCGGGGGGTCCCCCGCGGACCTTACTTGTTCGGCTTGGGCTTGCGCCTCGCGCCCCCCTTGAAAGCGGGGTGCTTGGGGGTTCCGCCGAGGTATTTCGGCCGGTCAAAGGTCTCCGCGCCCCCGCCGAGAACCCGCGGGTCGCCGCTGGCCTTGAGATCCTTCTCGAGCCGGGCGCCGAGCGCGGCGACCACCCCGGCGTACTCCGCGGACCCCGCGACGTTGCGGAGCTGGCCGGGATCCTTCCCGAGGTCGTAGAGTTCGAGTTCGGGCCGCTTGCCGAAGGAGAGTTCATAGGCGCGCTTGTGGGCGGCGTCGAGGTCCCGGTTCTCGACCATGTAGGTCTTGGTGGGGCCGTTGTCGCAGTCCGCGAGCCACGATCCGGGGATGGAGGCCTTCTGCCAGTGCGGCGTGCCCGCCGGCCAGCGGTCGGGGCGGTAGTTCCTGATGAGGAGGAAATCGTGGTTGCGGATGGCACGCATCGGGGTGCCGCCGGTGTCCGGGGCCTCCTGGGCCTGGGTGTGCCGCTCCTTGCCGGTCAGGACATGATCGCGCCTGCCGGGCTCGAGGCGCCCGCTCCCCTGCGCCCGGAGCATCGGCAGGAGGCTGCGGCCGGTCATGACGGGAAGGGGCTCGAGTCCGGCGGCTTCGAGGAAGGTGGGGGCGAGGTCGGTGGTCGAGATGAAGTCATCGACGACGCGGCCCGGCTTGATGACCGCGGGCCACTGGATGGCGAGCGGGACGCGGGCCCCGGAGTCGTAGAGGTTCGACTTGCAGCGGGGGAACGGCATGCCGTGGTCGCCGGTGACCACCACGAGGGTGTTCTCGAGGAGCCCGCGCTCCCCGAGCTTGCCGAGAAACTGCCCGAGTTCGCGGTCGAAGCGCTGGACCTCGAAGTAGTAGTCGGCGACGTCCCCGCGGACGGTTTCATGGTCCGGGTAGTGGTCGAAGAGCTTGATCTTCGAGAGGTCCATCCCGCTTTCGCGCCCCGAGTGGAGCTTGTATCCGCGGTGCGGGTCGCTGGCGCCGAACCAGAAGCAGAACGGCTTGCCGCTGTCCTTCCAGGCCTCGAGGAACATCTCCGGGTTCTTGTAGCGTTCCCCGGCCGGGTAGCGCTTCCAGTTCGAGGCGTCGCCGGGGCCCCACGACTTCCGCCACGAACCCGTGAAGTAGCCGGCGTCCTCGAGGAGGTGCGGGTAGGTCCGGTGCCTCGTATCGAGCACGCTCCAGAGGTTGCCGCCCGGTCCCAGCCGCCAATGGTACTGGCCGGTGAGGATGGCGTTGCGGGACGGTGTGCACGACGGCGAGGAAACGTAGGCGTGATGGAAGAGGATCCCGTTCGCCGCGATCCGGTCGAAGGTGGGGGTCCGGCAGACCTCGTCGTTCCCGTAGGCCGAGGCGTGCGGCCACCCCCAGTCGTCCGCGATGGCGAAGACGATGTTGGGCCGGGGCCGCGCCGCCTCGTTTGGCTGCGCGGCGGCGATGGAGGCCGCGAGCAGGACGGCGGCCAGGAGATGCGGGACCTTCATGTCCGGGTTCCTACCATGCGGTCCGGCCGCTGGGAACCGGGAACTTCAGGCGGTCATGACGTCGCGCCCCGCCTTCCGCACGTCGACCTGCACCGACATCGAGCGGTGCTGGCCGCCACCGTAGAAGCTCCCGTGCACCGGCGCCACGTCCTCGTAGTCGCGGCCGATGGAGATCACGACGTACTGATCGTTCACCACCTTGTTGTTGGTGGGATCCATCCCGATCCACCCGTGGTCCGGGATGAACACCTCGGCCCAGGCATGCGACGCCTGGGAGCCGCGCATCACTTCCGAGCCGCGGTCGTGTCCCGGGTCCCAGACGTAGCCGCTGACGTAGCGGGCCGGGATTCCGAGGGCGCGGCAATAGGCGAGCATGAGGTGCGTGAAATCCTGGCACACCCCGGACTTGTAAATGAAGACGTGCTGGGCGTCCGTCTCGGAGTCGGTGATCCCCGCCTGGTAGACGCAGCGTTCGAAGATGAACGCCATGAGAGCGTAGCACGTCTGGAACACATCCGTGGAGTCGCCCCGGATATCCATGGCCTCCCTCCAGATCTCCGGCGTGCGTTGCACGAACTTGCTGTCGACGAGGAACTGGTGGCAGCCCTCGTCCGAGTCGCAGGCCGCAAGCGCGGCATGCGACACTCCGTAAGGCAGGGCCTCGTAGTCGACGCGGCTCTCGGTGGTGATCAGCGAGCGGGCCTCGATGACGAGCCGCGAGTGCGCATGGCTGATGCCGAACTGGTAGACGAGGTTGGAAAAGAGGTCGTAGTAGGTCCGGAGCCGGGTGGCCGGGATGACCTTCAGGACAAAGAACTCCCGGTTCTGGCTGAAGGTGTGCAGGGGGCAGATCCGCACCTCGTTGACATTGTCCCGGGCCGGCTCCCCGTAGAGGAAGGTGGTGCGGTGCAGGATCGAGAGCTTCATGACGACCGGGCCGGAACTACTGCTGGCTCTGTGATTGCCGGGACATCATGGCGTAGCCGGACTGGGGCGACTCCTCGAGGTAGGAGGGGAGGAGGACGTAGGTTTCGAAGATCTGCTGGCCGATGTCGTTGAGTTGCTTCTGGAGACGGTCGGCGTATTCATGGATGCCCATGGCCTCGAGGTCGCTCGAGCCGTTGAAATCGACGGCGGCGAGGGTGGCGCCCGCGAGACGTTCCGCCTCGTTGGCAAACCCGCCGCGGGGAGTGCTCGAGATGCGGTGCAGGGCGTCATCGACCTGGTTCAGGCAGAAGCGCACCGAGCGGGGAAAGCTGTGGGAGAAGAGGAGGAGCGAGAGGGTCTTCTCGCGCGAAATGGTCGCCCCGAAATTCGCCAGGAAGGAGGACCGGGCGCTGCAGGCCCGCAGGACCGTCGGCCACGGAGCCACGGGGAGGAGGGGGCCGAGGTGCGAGGGGATGTCGAGGATGCGCGTCGTCTTGTCGGCCCGCTCGAGGAATTTCCCCAGCCGGATGAAGAGCCACTCCTCGCCGTGCTCGATGGTGGCATCCGTGATGCCGTGAAAGAGCAGGGAGAACTGGATGATGCGCTCGCAGAACTCCTGGGAGGAAAAGCTCCATTCATCCTCGGCCGACGGCGACTTCAGGAAGAGGTGCAGCCGATTCAGTTCGCGCCACATTTCCTCCGAAATCTGGTCGCGCACCATGCGGGCATTCTCGCGTGCCTGGGCGATGCATTCCCGGATGGATTCGGGATTGTCGGGCGAGAGGGCGAGGAAGTCGGCGGCGTTGAGCTTCGGCTCGGCGTCGTGTTGCTCCCTGAACGCGTCTTCGAGGGAGGTGGCGGCGAGGATCGGCTGCCAGCCGGCGGCCGCCGGGGCATCCGGGTTGAGGTTCGCGTCGAGCAGGAACTGCGTGTTGACGTCCACGAGACGCGCCATGTTCTCGGCCCGTTCGATGAGACGGGCCATCCAGAAGAGGTTGTTGGCGGCACGCGAGAGCATGGCATTAATCGTCGCCGGGGCTGCGGAGCACCCAGGTGTCCTTGGATCCTCCGCCCTGGGAGGAATTGACGACGAGGGACCCGCGGTTCAGGGCCACGCGGGTGAGGCCGCCGGGTATGATGGAGGGCTCGTCCCCGTAGAGGATGAAGGGGCGCAGGTCGACGTGCCGGCCTTCCACCGCCCCGTCGCAAACCGTGGGGCAGCGCGAGAACTGCACCACCGGCTGGGCGATGTAGTTGCGCGGGTTCGCCTTGATGCGCTTCGCGAACCGGGCCCGCTCCTCGCTCGTGGAGGTCGGTCCCATCAGCATGCCGTAGCCTCCCGATTCGTTGGCGGCCTTGACCACCAGCGATTCGAGGTTGTCGAGGATGTAGGCGAGGTCGTCGTCCCGGAAGGCGAGGTAGGTCTCGACGTTCGGCAGGATGGCCTCCTGGGCGAGGTAATACCTGATCATCTCGGGGACGTAGGCGTAGACGGCCTTGTCGTCGGCCACCCCGGTGCCCAGGGCGTTGGCGAGGGTGACGTTCCCGCGCCGGTAGGCGTCCACGAGGCCCGGGACCCCGAGCATGGAGTCCTTCCGGAAGACGGTCGGGTCGATGAAGTCGTCATCGATGCGGCGGTAGATGACATCAACCTGCACGAGTCCGCGGGTGGTGCGCATGTAGACGCGGCCATCGGACACGATGAGGTCGCGGCCCTCCACGATCTCGATGCCCATCTCCCGGGCGAGGAAGGTGTGCTCGAAATAGGCGCTGTTGTAGACGCCGGGGGTCAGGAGGACGCAGACCGGATCGATCTTTCCGCCGGGGGCCACGCGCTGGAGGGTCTCGAGGAGGAGGCGCGGGTACTGGGCGACCGGGCGCACGCCCATCCTCTGGTAGAGGTTCGGAAAGGCGCGCTTCATCACCTGCCGGTTCTCCAGGACGTAGGAGACCCCGGACGGGCAGCGGAGGTTGTCCTCGAGGACCACGTAGGCCCCGCTCTCGTCGCGGATGAGATCCGACCCGCAGATGTGGACGTAGACATCCCCCGGGATGTCGAAATTCTTCAGTTCCGGGCGGTAGTGCGCCGCGGACGCGATGACGTGCTCGGGAACCACGCCATCCGCGACGATCTGGGCGTCGTGGTAGATGTCGTGCAGGAAGAGGTTGAGCGCCGTGATGCGTTGCACCAGCCCCCGCTCGACGGTGCGCCACTCGTCCGAGGAGAGGACCCGCGGGAAGGGGTCGAAGGGGAAAATGCGTTCCGTTCCCCGCTGGTCGCTGTAGACCGTGAAGGTGATGCCGTGCTCGAGGAAGGCCCGGTCGATGATCTCCCGTTTCGCGGCCAGGTCGGAATCGGAGTAGGCCGCAAAGCAATCGGCCACGGCCGCATAGTGCGGGCGTGTGACATTGGGGCCCTCGAACATTTCATCGTAGAAAGGTCCGGTATCGTAGCCGTTGAATCCCACTCCGGTGCGAGGTCTTTTTGCTGTCTCCTGGCGGCGAAAGCAAGACTCCGGACAGCAAGTCTCGTGCCATGGCGGGCGCTTTCGTCTTGCACCTTGGCCCCGGGCGGCGAGGGTCGGACGTGCGGTGGTTCCGGTTCCTGAAGTTGTTTTGGCGGCTGTTCGGCCCGCCGGAGAAGCTGCGCGTCGGGGAAATCGAGGAAATGGGGCTCCTCGCGGTCAAGATCGCGCAGATGTATGCGGTCCGGGCCGACCTTCTCGGGCCCGAAAAGTGCCGGAAGCTGCAGGAGCTCTACGAGGAGACCACCCCGCTCGGCTGGGCGGAGTTCAAGGAGGTCTTCGAGCGGGAGGCGAGCCCGGCCTTGAAGGAGGATCTCGCCGCGCTCGACCGCGAGCCCCTCGCCTCGGCCTCGCTGGGGCAGGTGCACGCCGGCCGCCTGAAGACCGGGGAGGAGGTCGTCGTGAAGGTCGTGCGCAGCGCCAATGCGGAGGAGTTCCTGCGCGACGTGAAGGCCCTCCGCATCCTCGCGAAGGTGGCCCTCTTCATGTACCCGAAACTGGAGCGCCTCGCCGATCCGCTGGGGACCATCGGGACCGTGGAGCGCCTCACCCTGACCGAGATCGACCTCCGCAACGAGCTGCGCGGGACGAAACTCCTGCGCGAGGTCCGCGACGACGGGCGCGAGCTGGAACACATGCACCGGCTGGAATTTCCCGGTCTCCACCCCGAGTATGCCACCTCGCGGGTGATCATCGCGGAGCGGCTCACGGCCCACAGCGTGCGGCATCACCTCAAGGCGGGGAGCTTTCCCTACGAGGCGCTGCTCGACCTGTTCAAGATCCACGGCTACTTCCTCTTCCATCGCGGGATCTTCCACGGCGACCTGCATCCCGGGAACGTCCACTACGAGAACGGGCGGTTCTGGTTCATCGACAATGCGAACGTGGAGAACGTCCCGGCGGAATTCACCCAGGGCCTCCTCGACTTCCTTGGCCTGCTGGGCGAGGGGCGCTTCGCGGACGCGGCCCGGCGGATCGAGGGCCTCGCGGTGCAGCCCCTGCCCGACAACGAGGCCTTCGTGCGCTCTTTCGAGAACCTCTACGCCGGGTTCCATGGCAGATCCGTGGGGGAGGTGAGCCTCACCGTCCAGATGATGGCCAGCGTGAAGCTGGCGGTGCACGCCGGGCTCGAGTTTCCGCAGGGCGCCTTTCCCGTGATCAAGAGCCTCATGTACCTCGACGGCATGGCCCTGAAGTGCGCCCCCGGGAAGAACCTCCTGCACGACGTCCTCGCCTTCGGAAAGGACCTCGAGCGCCTCGCGGCGTAAGTCGGCCCCGGCCGGTCGAGCCGGCGGCGGCGGGGAAAGCGGTCATTGCCTGGCGGGCGCCGAAAGCTAGGCTGCCGGCATGGAGGACGTGACAATGCGCACCATCGGCGTGGTCCGGACGCCGTTCCCCGCGAAGTTCGGGGTGCCCCGGCAGGCCGGGATGGTGCCGGAAGCCGCCGGCGAGATCGTCCTCGATCCGGAGTTCGGGCCGGAGGCCGTCGAGGGCCTGGAGGGCTTTTCCCACCTCTGGGTCGTCTTCCTCTTTGACCGCGTCGACGACGGGGAGGCGCGCACGCGGGTGCGTCCCCCGCGCCTCGGGGGCAACGACAAGGTGGGCGTCTTCGCCACCCGCTCGCCGTTCCGCCCGAACCGGATCGGGCTGTCCGCGGTGAGACTCGACCGTGTCCGGACCGGGAAGGAGGGCGCCATCCTCGCCGTCTCCGGCGTGGATCTCGTCGATGGCACCCCGCTTCTCGATATCAAGCCCTACCTGCCCTACGCGGACCGGGTCGAGGGGGCCACCGGGGCCTTCGCCGACAAGCCGCCGGAACGCATGGAGGTGGCCGTGGCCGATGCCGCGACCGCCGGATTCACCGCCCTGCCGGAGGCCGCCCGGGATCTCATCACCGCCACCCTCGCCTGGGACGCCCGGCCGGCGTATCACGAGGGGGAGCGCGTCTACCATACCGCCATGGCGGGCGTGGAGGTCGATTGGGAGATCCGGGACGGAACCTGCCGGATTCTCGGCCTGCGGGAATCGTCCTGAAGGCCCAGATGGAGATTGCGGCGGGGCGCCGATCCATGTTCTAACAGGGCTGCATATGGAAGGCGACAGTTTGACCAAGCCCGCGGGCGAGCCCGTTCGGCAGTTTGCGGTGATGCTTCCCAACCGGGCCGGATCCCTCGAGGCCCTGATGCACCTTCTTCATCAATCCCGGGTGGAGTTGCTGGGGTTGGGGGTGCAGGACTCCCGCGACGCCACCGTGGCGCGCCTCGTGACCAGCGACCCGGAGATCACCGAGCAGATCTTCATGGAGAAGGGGATCGCCTACACCGAGAGCACCCTCGTGGTGGTGGCGATGCGCGACCCCAACAGCGAACTGCTGAAATGCCTGCGCGAGTTCCACATCGCGGAAACGAACGTCGATTTCCTCTACGCCCTCTTTCCCCACCCGGACGGGAGGACCCTCGTGGCCTTTCATCTCGAGGACAATGAGTTCGGCCAGTCGGTCCTCCACAATGCCGGCATGAAGATCCTCACCCAGGAGGACCTCAGCCGGTAGACCGCGCGTCCGCGCCTAGCCGTCCTCGCCCGCAATATCCAGGCTGCGCTTGATGCTGGAGATCTTCCCGGCGGCATCGGTGGTGACCTCGAAGCCGGAGAACTTCTTGAAGAACTTGTCGGCGATGAACTCCCACTTGGTTCCGTCGCGAACGACCCGCGGTTCGACCTTGTCATCGAATTGCCGGGGAAAGATCGCCTTGAAGGCCGCCATCATGGTTTCCCCGTCGGCGTCGGTCTTCAGTGCGAAGGCCGGGTTGACCATGTCCGCCAGGCCTGCGATCTCGGCATCGGTTCCGGGGTCGGTGACCTTCTGGAGGCCGTCGCCCGTCTTGGCGTAGATCGCCTTGCGCTGCATCGAACCGCTCCCGTCCTTGGTGGTGATCGTGGCACGGTGCATCGGGACCGCAAAGCACTTCGCGAGGGCGGCATCCTTGAGGGGCTCGACCGAGACCTTCGTGTTCTGAATGATGTCCTGCAGGATCGCTTTTTCCAGTCCGGCAGTTTCGTCATCGGCGGGTGCCGGGGAGGCCGCCAGCATGGTCACGGCCGCGAGTGCTTTCAGGGTCTTCATGGTTGTTCCTTGGTCAGGGTCCGGCGGCATGATGAGCGCGGATGGCCGGGTCGATCAAAACATTTCGACGCTTGGGTCGAGACGGCGGACAATTCCTTCCCGGCGCCTTCGGTGTGATCCGCCTCCGCGACCTCGTCGGCTTGCGCCGGAGTGAGCCAGCCGAGGCCGGCGAGGATGCGGGCCGCTTCCCCGCTGCGGCGGAAGAAATGAAACGGAATGCCGGCGCGCCGCGGGGCCTCCGCCAGCTCCTCGAGTTGCGCGAGGTGGCCCGGGACCTCCCGTACCACCCGGATGAGGATGGCTGCGATGCGGTC
>JABDMC010000266.1 GCA_013001695.1 Akkermansiaceae bacterium | reverse complement strand
GTCATCCACTGCTGGAAGGCCCCCTGCTGGTCGTAGGAACCGTCCCCGTTGTCATAAGCCGGGTTGGTGGTGATCTCGTTGTAGAGGGCGTCGATATCCGCCATCCGCGGGCCCCAGGTGGTCTGGGTCAGGAAGCGGGCCACTTCCCGCCGGAGATCGTCCCCCGCGGGCAGCGAGGCGGCCGGCGCGGGGCTTTCGTAGGCGGTGATCTCCTCGGTCGAGAGGGCCACGGCGCCGTTGAATTCCTCGAAGAAGCCCCAGATCTCCCCGGAACCGAAGTTCTGGGTGTGGACGTTGCAGTACAGCGCGAGTCCGTTCTGCCGGAAGAGCGCATCAATGAGACCCTGGACGCTGTAGCCGCCGGTGTCGGTGATCGTCCAGACGTGCTCGGGCGCCGCCGATCCGTCGTGGGGGTTGATCATGTCGAGTGGCTCGATGACCGGCCCGCGGGCGCCGAAATCGGGAACCCCCGGCGAGGACTCCGCCACGTGGTGAATATGCTGGTTGCTCTGTGGGGAGGAAAGCCCGCTGTAGGTCGAGTAGAAGGTCGCCTCGGTCTTCGGTCCGTTGAGGGTCAGCGTGGCGAAGCCGGTGCCACCGGTCGTGGCCCCGAGTTCCGGCGTGTAGATGGCCTTGAACGTCGTGACGTTCTCGGGCGTGTCGGTGGCGTCGCTGATCGTGCCGCGGGCGCTGGAAACCGTGCCGACCACGTAGTCGTCGCTGCTGTCGATGGACAGCTCGACCACTTCGGGGAACTCCGCGATGGTGTCCTCGACCGGATCGATCACCACGTCGGCGGAGCCTCCCGGGGTCACCATGACGAATCCGCCCAGCGGGTTGCCCGCCGTGTCGGTGACGATGTAATCGGAGGGATCGGAGGCCCCTTCGCCGGGATCGGAGCTGGTGCCCATCGAGAAGAACACCGGGATCGCCGGGCCGCTGCCGTCCGCGCTGATGCGCAGGGTCGCCGGGGTTCCCTCCAGCTCGTAGGCCTCCGCGGAGACCACGCTGGCGGTCACCACCGGCAGGGGCGACGGGTGGCTGTAGTCATTGTCGACGGTCGGGTCGGCCCCGGCGCGGTACTGCTGGAGATAGGTGGCCCCGATGGCGGTTCCTTCGGCATCCGGGGTGGGCGTCACCGCATCGGCGGGATTGTCCGGATCGAGCCCGAACTGCTCCTCCCAGAGGTTGGAGATGCCGTCGGCATCCCGGTCCGCCGGGGCGCGCAGGCCGTCCGCCGCCGGGGACGGATCCTCCGTGAAAATCGCCGTGACTTGGCTTGGCTGAATGGCCGAGGAGTACACGCGCACATCATCCAGGTCCCCCTGGAAGTAGTTCTTCGGCCCCGTCGGGCCTCCCATCGCGGCGGCCTTCGACCCCACCCCGAGGTAGCCGTAGCGCTTCACCCCGGTTCCGAAGGTCTTCGCTCCAGGAACCGCCGCTGAGCTGTCCGAGACACCGTCGATGAAGATTTCCATCTTCTCGGCGTTTCCGTCAAAGACAGCCAGGACGTGGTGCCACTGGCCGTCGTTGACCGTCGAGACCGAGGCGAGATCCTTCACCCCGTCGTTCGTTTGCACCGCAAACCCGACCTGCCCGGGTCCCGCGCTGGCGCCATCAATGCCGAGCCGCCAGAATTGATCGCGGTCGTAGGACGCAATCACCTGGTCGGTCCCCACCGAGGTGTTGATCCAGGCGCTCACCGAAACCGCCGGATAGTCGCTGCCGGTGTAGAACGAGGGAAGGGCCACCGACTGGCCGAGACTGCTGAAGCGGAGCGCCTTCGGACCCACCTGGCCGCTCACGAACGGATCCGCGCCGAATCCCGTGAGCGTTCCCTGTCCGAGGCCACGCGCTTCGAGGGCGCTGCCATTCAATTGGTAGTGGACCCCGATCCTCGGCTCGGCCGGGAGCGTCAGGGTCGCGAATGAGCCGGCGGCGAGAACCAATGCGAGCGTCCTCACACGGGTTACGGCAAGTGCGTAGTTCTTCATCATGGGTTTTGGGTCAATTCATTGTGATTACCTCGGATAATCCCGCCCTGTCAATGAATCAGCCCCGCATTGTGGGCGAAACCCGCGATTGCCGCGCCCCGGCCCTGAAGAACCGATGTCCGGCGCCCTCGCACGAAGGGACAGGGGGGACCAGGGGCCCGAATCCGCCTCAACGATCGGCCCCGCCTCGCGGCGGTCCCGCTGCCCCACCAGCCGGCCCGCTTCTCAGATAATCCCTTCCCGGAGGGCCTTCGCCACCGCCCCGGTATTGGTGTTCACGTGAAGCTTCTCGTAGACGCTCCGAAGGTGGGTGCTGACGGTGTGCACGCTGATCTCGAGACGCTCCGCGATCTCCTTCTTGATCAGGCCGTCGGCCATCAAGCGGAGGATGTCCTGCTCGCGCCCCGTGAGGTTGTAGTCGGGCTTGACGTCGTGGTTCAGCTCCACTTTCGAAAACACGCTGAGGACCTTCTTGGCGACCTTCGGCGTCATCGGTGCGCCGCCATCGACGACCTGCTGGATGGCCTCCCCGATTTCATCCATCCCGGCGGTCTTCAGGATGTAGCCGGCGGCACCCGCACAGACGGCCCGGAAAATCTTATCGGCGTCGTCGAACACCGTGAGGATGAGAATGTGCGTTTCCGGCGCGAGCTCCTTCAACTTCCCGAGCGCGGAGATTCCGTCCATCCCGGGAAGCTGCACATCGAGCAACATCACCGTCGGGGCGGCCGTCGTCTCCAGGGCCTCGAAGGCCGCCTCCACCGACTCGAAACTCCCGTCGCACACCAGCCCGTCGAGCTGGTTCACAACACGCTGCACGCTGGTGCGAAACGAGGAGTTATCCTCGACCAGCCATACCCTGGTCTGCTGCGACGCTTTGTCCTCCATTGCTTCCTCCATTGGGCCAGATCCTGAAAGGTACCTCAAATCTAACCAAAGTGCCATGACCAATTTGACTTTCCACCCGGCAAGTCCCCCGGAGGCGGTCGGCCCGGCGCTGGAGGTTCCGCAACCCCCGGCCGCCGCCATGCCAGCCGGCCTGGTCGAACCCGGCCCCGTCGTCGCTCACCTCGAAGGCCATCTTGAGGGGCGTGGTCACGATCCGGGCCTCCACCTCGGTGGCCCCGGCGTGCTTGCGGACGTTGTTCAGCGCCTCCTTGAACGCGAAAAAGACGTGCCGCCGGAAGAGGAGCGAGAGCTCCCGGCCCGAGACGTGCTCGGGGTCAACCACCACCTTCACGATCCCGGAGAACATCCGGTCCGCGGTCTCCCTCATCTTCGTCACCAGCTCCGGCAGGCTGGTGCTGCCGGAGTCGATGAGCCACACGATGTCACGCATGGCCTCCGCCGAGCGCTCCGCGGTGTCATGGATCTCCCGGAAGTCGCGCCGCGCCTCCTCCGGCAGGCTGGCGAGGCGGCTCCCCAGTTCACTGAGCAGCGAGATGCTCCCGAGATTGCTGCCGAGGTCGTCGTGCAGGTCCCTCGCGATCTGTTCCCGCAGCCGCAGCACGTCGCGCTTCCGGGCCGCGCGCTGCCGGACGAGGAGGGCCGTCAGGCAGAGGAGCCCCCCGCCGGCGACCCCCGTGCCGGTCGCGATCGATGTCGCGGCCACCCGGTGCGCCTTGGCATCGCGCCGCGCCAGCAACTCCTCGAGTTCCTTCTCCATGGCGGCGCGCTTCCGCAGCCCGGCGAGATACTCCGGCCACTCCACCAGCTCGCGTGAACTCGAGAAGCCGTCGACGAGGAATTCCGGGGCCCACCCGGAGCTCTTCGGGACGCGGGCCGCGTCGCTGACCATGACCGGTTTCCGCAGCGCCACGTTCTCGCCTTTCGAGTAGACCTGCAGCTCGGCCAGCGCGAAGCGGTAGGCGCCGGCTCCCCCCACCAGCTCGTGGCAGAGAACGCGCACGTAGCGCGCCGTCCGGCGGTGGGCGCGGACGAGGATCATGTTGTTCCATGGCGGGGTCATCCCCCGGTTCGTCCCGGCCCGCCGCACGTCCTCGATGAAGTCCGGGTCCATCGACAATTCCACCGAGATTCGCTGGGGAAACCCCCTCCCCATGCCCCCGGTGAACCCCCGCGGGCGGGCCGGGATCAGGCGGATCTCATCCACCGGGTAGGACCGGCCCAAATCGACCGTCACCCACTTCTCCTCCTCCGGGGATCTCGCCTCCGCGGAGAGATACCCGTTGGTGGGACTGCGCCTCGTGCTCACCGGCAGTTCCAGGATGCTGAACCCGTCGTTCACACACCGAATCGACCAGCTTGGCAGCAGTTCGACGCTGCTCGACGCCTCGCGGGGTGCAGCCGCCGCCACGTTGTAGTTCTCCGACATCACCATCACTTCTCCGAGCGCCCACACGAACCGGTCCTGGTCCATCGTCGGCCAGTGCTTGGTCGAGGTGATGCGGATGAACTGCACCTCGATCGGTTCAAAGTCGTAGATGAGCGCCGAGCGTTGCGGGTTCGGGACATCCCGGGCGGTTTCGTCCACCACCATGACGGCATCCGAAAGATCTTCCCGCATGCCCGCCTCGACCTTGAACCGCCTTGGAAACCCGTATCCTTCGTCCTGCACCGAGGGGGCGCTGAGGTCCACCGGCACAAGGACAATCGCGTCGATGCGCGTCGGACGCGGAAGCTGCAGTTGCAGCCACTGCGGGGTTCCGGGATTGAAGACCGGCTGGCTCTGGAAACCGTAGCGCGGAACCTGCCGCGAGTGCCGGAGGTTCGGCAGCATCGCCAGTTCCCTCCGCATCTCCCAGAGCCGCTCGTCGGCGGCGCGCACATCCGCGCTGAAGGTGTGTGCGAGGGCATCCGTGAACGGCCGCGGCTCGGTGGATCCGGGCAAAAGCGCCCCCGCCGCCAACGGACCGGCGGCCGCAGCAAGGATCAGCGGAAGGATCTTCATCGCGGGGGACACCCCCATAAATAGCGCGAAATCTCGCCGGCGTCACCGATTTGCATTCCCAAATCCGGCGGGTGCCCGCCCCCGGCCCTCCCCGGGCCCGGTCCGCCCGCCCGCCCTTCGCATCCCCCGCCCCCGCCACTTTCCGTTCGCCAGCCGGCCCGCGTTTCCCTTATCCCTGAGCCCGGTTGCGCCGTCCCCCACCCCGCCGCCGCTCCTGCCATGAAGCCGTTCCTCGTCATCCTCTCGCTCCTCCCGATTCTGGCCGCCCCCCTTGCGGGCGCGGACCGCCCCCCGAACATCGTGCTCATCATGGTCGATGACCTCGGCTACGGCGACCTTGGGTGCTACGGGGCGCCCGACCTCCGGACGCCCCACATCGATGCCCTCTTCGCCGCGGGAATGCGCTTCGACGAGTTCTACGCGAACTGCCCGGTGTGCTCCCCGACCCGGGCCTCGCTGATGACCGGCCTCTATCCCGATTTTGCGGGGGTGCCCGGCGTCATCCGGACGCCCCAACCCGACCGCCCCTCATCGTGGGGGCACCTGCGCGACACCCCCGCCCTGCCCGCCGTCCTCGGGGCCGCCGGCTATCACACCGCCCTCGTCGGCAAGTGGCACCTCGGCCTCGAGGCGCCGAACCGCCCCACCGACCGCGGCTTCGATCACTTCCACGGGTGGCTCGGCGACATGATGGACGACTACTACACCCACCGGCGGCACGGTATCAATTACATGCGCCGCGGCACCGCCACCATCGAACCCGAGGGACACGCCACGGACCTCTTCTCGCAGTGGGCCGGGGAATACATCGCGGCCCGGGCCTCCGGCCATCCCAACCAGCCGTTCTTCCTCTACCTCGCCTACAACGCCCCGCACACGCCCATCCAGCCGCCGGAGGACTGGTTCCGGAAGGTCAAGGCCCGCGAAGCGGGCATCACCGACGCGCGGGCCCGCCTGGTGGCCCTCATCGAGCACATGGACCACGGCATCGGCCGGGTCATGGAGGTCATTCGCGAACACGACCTCGCCGGCGAGACCCTCGTCGTCTTCACTTCCGACAACGGCGGGCAGTCCAACGTGGCGGCCCGCAATGCCCCCCTGCGCGGAGGAAAGCAGGAGATGTGGGAAGGCGGCCTGCGCGTCGGGACCTGCGCGACGTGGCCCGGCACCATCGCCGCCGGCTCGCGCTCGGCCTATCGCGGGATCACGATGGACCTCTACCCGACGCTCGCCGAGGTCGCCGGGGCTACCGTGCCGCATCCCGTCCACGGCCGTTCCTTCCTTCCCGTGCTGCTGGGCAAGTCCGCGGAGCTGCCTCCCCGCGACCTCGTCTGGGTCCGTCTCGAGGGTGGGCGGAAGTATGGCGGCCTCCCCTATCACGCCATCCGGCGGGGCGATTTCAAGCTCCTCCGCAACACCCCCTTCGAACCGTATCAACTGTTCAACCTCGCCGAGGACCCCGGGGAGGAGCACCCCATCCCGGAGGCCAAGGCCCGCCGGACCTACAACGACCTCTTCAACGCCCTCATGCTCCACATCAACCATGCCGGCCGGGTCCCCTGGCAGCGCGCCGAGCCGTGACGGCCGGTCCCGCTCACACCAACGCGGTGCGGGCCTCCCCGCCGCAAGACTCCCTGCCGCGTCCGGGTATCTGAATCCATGCGCGCGCTCATCGTCACCCTGCTCGTCTCGGCGGCATGGCTTCCGGCCGCCGCGGTCGGGCGGCCCAACGTCCTCTTCATCGCGGTCGATGACCTGCGGCCGGAGCTCGGCGCTTACGGGACGCCGGCCAAAACGCCCCACCTCGACGCCTTCGCGGCGCGCGCCCTGCGCTTCGACCGGGCCTACTGCAACCAGGCGGTCTGCGGCGCCTCCCGGCTGTCGCTCATGACCGGCCTCTACCCGGAATTCACCGGCGAGCGGACCTACCACGTCACCGACTGGCGAAAGCGCTGGCCCGGCGTCGTCACCCTCAACCAGCACTTCAAGGCCGGCGGGTACGAAACCGTCGGGCTCGGGAAGATCTTCCACGGCACCCGCGGCCCCGGCGTCGACCCGGCGAACTGGAGCCGGTGGATCCCCGTGATGGGCGGCAGGCAGTACCTCAACCCCGAGAGCCTCGAGTCGACCCGCAGGACAGCCGGCCGGGCCAACGCCAAAACCAGCCGCACCAAGGGGCCGGCCACCGAGGCGGGCCGCGGCGGCGATGACGACTACCCCGACGGGGCCCGCGCCGCCGAGGGCGTCCGGCAGATCCGCCGGCTGGCCGAAGCCGGAAAGCCGTTCTTTCTCGCCATCGGCTTCACCAAGCCGCACCTCCCGTTCAACGCCCCGGCCAAGTACTGGGACCTTTACAAGCGGGAGGATTTCTCGCTTCCGGACAACCTCGGGTTCCCGCCGGGCTATCCCGACTGGGCCCGCAACAAGTCTGCCGGCGAGCTTCGCGCATACAGCGACATCCCCCCCGAGGGCCTCCCCACCGGCTTCCCGTCCGGACTCAACCAGCGCCTCATCCACGGGTACTACGCCTGCGTCAGTTACGTGGACAACAACGTCGGCCGCCTCCTCGCCGCCCTCGATCAATCCGGCGCCTCCGACAACACCATCGTCGTCTTCTGGGCCGACCACGGCTGGAAGCTGGGCGACCACTCGAGCTGGTGCAAGCACACCAACTTCGAATGCGACGCGCGCGTCCCTCTCATCATCCGGCGGCCGGGCGGACCGGCCGGTGTCACCCGGGCGCTGGTGGAACTCATCGACCTCTACCCCACGCTCTGTGGCCTCTGCGGCCTCGACCTCCCCGACCACCTGCAGGGAAAATCATTCGAACCCGTCCTCGATCATCCCAAGGCGCCCCACCGCGAGTTCGCCTACACCTCGTACCCCGCCAAACCCGGGAAGGAGTCCCCCGGCACCGTCGGCCACTCCATCCGCACCCCCGTCTACCGCTACACCGAGTGGTGGGAAAACGGCACCGATCGGGTGGTCTCCTCCGTCCTCACGAACCTCCGGGAGGACCCCGGCGAGACAACCAATGCCCTGCCGAAGAAGAAGGGGTTCGCCAAAGCCCTCGCCGTGAAACTCAAGGCCCGCGTCCTCTCCGCCCGGAAGTGACCCGGCCGCCGCGGGCCTCACTTCCCGTCGGTCCCCGGCGCCCGGTAGAACCAGTCCGGAAACGGCGCCTCCCGGGTCCCGCCCTCCTTGCGGTGGTAAAAACGGGTTCCGCGATCTTCCAACAGCGGGATCGCCAGCCCCTCCGTCGCGGCGAGGGACGCAAAGAGGCGCTCGTTCATCGCCTGCACCCGCTCCGCGTGCGCCGCATCGTTGATGAGGTTCCGCCGCTCCCGGGGATCCTCCTGGAGGTCGTAGAGTTCATTCACGTCCCACACCCCGTGATAGCGCACGTACTTGTAACGTGGCCCGCGCAAGGCGTGCATCGTCGGCGTCTGCGGGTAATTCCGCTCCCAATAATACTCGTAGAGGATCTCCTCCCGCCACGGGGAATCCTGCCCTGCGGTCAGCGGCAGGAGGTTCGCCCCGTCCATGAACTCCGGCGTCGAGATCCCGGCGGCCGAGAGCAGCGTCGGGGCCACGTCGATGTTCGCCACGAGGGCCTCCACCTTCGTGCCCGCCGCGATCCCCTCCGGCCAGCGCGCCAGCATCGGGATCCGCATCGACTCCTCGTAGGCGCAGCGCTTGTCGATCAGGCCGTGCTCGCCGAACAAGAACCCGTTGTCGCCAAGGTAGAGGACCAGGGTGTTGCCCGCCTCCCCGCCCGCCTCGACCGCCTCCAGCAGGCGCCCCACGCTTTCATCCACCGCCAGCAGCGTTTCGCAGTAGCGCTTGTAGTAGTTCTCGTGATCGAGATCCATGTAGTAGGCGAACTCCACCCCGTGACGCGAGTTCCGCTGGTTCCGGACCCACTGCGGCACGTCCCGGAACAATTCCGGCTTCTCGGCCCACGTCACCGGCCGCTCGAAGGCTTCGTCCTCGAACTTGTAGGCATGCCGGTTCGGCGGCAGGAAGTCGGCGTGCACCGCCTTGTGCGACACGTAAAGAAACCACGGCTGCCTCCCCTCGCCCGCGCCCCCCGCATCCGGCCTTTTCTTCAGCCATTCGAGCGCATAGTCCGTGATCTCGTCGGTGATGTACCCCTTCTGCGCCACCCGCTCCCCGTTCACGTTGAACCCCGTGCGGTTCGCCTGCGGCACGTAACGTCCCTTCACCTTCAAGCCCTCGTCAAACGGCCAATAGACCCCCTGCCCCTTGAAGCTCACCCAGTGCTCGAATCCGCGCTGCTTCTCGTCGGTGTCCCCCATGTGCCACTTGCCCACGAAGGCCGTGTCGTATCCCGCCTTCTGCAGAAGTTCCGGGAAGAAGACGAGGTCGTCCCGCACCGCATGGTAGTTGTCGACCACCCCGTGGTTGTGCGCGTAGAGCCCGGTGATGATCGACGCCCGGCTCGGGGAACACAACGAGGTCGTCACGAAGGCGTTCTCGAAATCCACCCCCTCCGCGGCGAGCCGGTCGAGATGCGGCGTCTTCAGGTAGGGGTGCCCCTTGCACCCCAGCGCGTCCCAGCGGTGATCGTCGGTCAGGATCAGCAGGATGTTGGGCCGCTCGTCGGCGGCCGCCCGCTGCCAGGGTCCCGGGACAAGGAGGAGTAGCAACAGCAGCGCGCCCGGCCGATTCATGGCGGCGGTTGTAGGCCCGCCAACCACGGCGGGCAAGGAATCGTCGCTTCGGCCCGCCGCCCGTCGCCGCAATTGGCCGCCCGTTCCCCCGCTGGTCGTGCCGATGGCGCTACTCCTGGACCCGCGCCATGGCGTGCGTATCCACCAGCTCCCCCGCGCGCAGCCCGTACTTCCGGTGGGTCCCCTCGATCTCGAATCCCCACTTCCGGTAAAGCGCGATGGCGGGCTCGTTGTCGGTGAAGACGGTGAGTTCCAGCCGCACGATGCGCAGCCAGTTGTCGGCGAGGTCGATGGCCGCCGCCATCAGGGCGTTCCCGGCCCCCTGCCCCTGCCAGGCGTCGTGGACGGCCATCCCGAGCGAGGCGGCGTGCCGCCGCCGGCTGCCGGGAAACGCGTGCAGCCCGAGCTGGCCGACCAGCGTCCCGTCGATCAAGGCCACGAGGTGCTTCAGCCCCTCGGGGGGATGCGCCATGCGTTCCCTCCACATCTCCCCGGAGGGAAACGGGGTCTGCAGCGTCCCCCAGATCGCCTTCGGCTGCTGGTAGATCTCATGAATCGCCGCGTAGTCGCCCGGCTCTCCGTGACGCACAACCACCTCACCCATGCACGCCTCCCCCCGTCATTTTTTTCCGGCATAGGCCTCCCACCATGCATCCACCTCCCCGGCCGCCGGCTTCCGGTCCGTCACCACGAGGAGATACGCCATCACGGCCTTTTCGCCCGGCTTGATCTCCCAGGCATGCTCCTGCGTCGGAACCACGTTGAAAAAGACCGCCCCGTTGTTCGTCTTCGCCGGCCACGTCCGGATCCGGTTCGGAAAATCCCGGTTCCCGGCCGCGATGAGGACCGCCACGGCCGCCACTCCCTTCGCGGTCGGGCCGTGCATCATGACCCACTTCGCCCGCGTGGCATGACTGTTGGCGCGATCGAGCCCCTCCGATGTCAGGTAATCGCTGTTGGTCCGGTCCCAGTCGTGCGGCCCCCGGAATGCCAATCCCCCGCCATAGCGGTAGGCGGGCAAACGCAGGGTCTCCCCGCTCACGTTCTCCTGCTCGATGACGTAGCTCACCACGTTCTGCCCGTCGTCGTGTTCCGCCTTGACCTCCAGCAACTCGCGGAGGACCACGGTCTCCTTCCGGTCGTCCCCCTTGTAGGCCACGTGCTCCTGCTCCACCACGAATCCCACCGCGGGGTCTTCCGTGGTGGAGTCCAGGATCGACACCGTCCGCGCATGGCGCACCCGCCCGGTCTTCGCCCTCAGGTTCCAGAAGTCCGGCTTGTCCTTCCCGTGCCCGGTCTTCACCCACGCGTGCCAGAGACCCAGGTGGTGCGCATGATCCTTCGGGTGAATCCCCGTCACCGGCGCCCCCGACGGCGCGCACAACGGGTGGATGAATCCGCTCCGCCGGAAGACCGGATCCACCCCCTCCGGCGGATCAACCTCCGCCTTGTGGTAGGTCAGGACCGGGATCGTCCCCCGCGTGATCGTGATGGCCGCCGCCGTCTCGGCCACTTGCAGGTCCGCTCCCGGCGCCACCCCGGCCGTCAGCACGAACAGGAGCACCAACATTCTCATGCCCTCGACCCAACCGGATTCCGGGGCCCGCGTCAATGGGCCGTCTCGTGGCGGCGAATTTCATCCGCCGCCCCGGTCAAGAACACCGCGGCCCGGGAGAACAACTTCCTTCTTCGCAGGGATTCAGCGCGCCGGAACGGTTGTTCAGAACCGCCTCGAAGAACAAGCGACCGACACCAGGCGCCTGAGAAGAATGGCTTGCGGTTTGTAGCTCGGGGGTGGAATGCCCCCGGCCCGCCGGTCCTTCTGCGCCGAGGCCCCCGAGGACCTGCTTCGCACGCTTCGGAAACCCGGGCGAGGAATGGAGCCAAGGGGAGTCGAACCCCTGACCTTCGCATTGCGAACGCGACGCTCTACCAACTGAGCTATGACCCCGTTCCTTCGCCTCGCGGCGAATCCAATCTCCAGCATCGCCGCGAAGAGTCAATCCCGAATGGACCGGGTCGAATCCGATGGCCCGCCCCCCGCGCCCGACGACGGGATCGTTCCGGCCGGGCATGGCGGTTGGAAACCGCCGTCACTTTCCCTTCCCCACCCGGTAGAGCGCCTCCCACGTCCGGACGTAGATCTCGCCGTCGATGATCGCCGGCGTGGCGTGGGTGCGCTCCACCTCCCCGGTCACCCGGCCCTCCCCCAGCTTCTTGAACTCGTCGCCCGGCGCGAGGACATGCGTCACGCCGGTGCGATCCACGATGTGGATCCGGCCGTGCGCCAGGATCGCCGAACTCCAGATCGCCCCGCCCGGCTTCCCTTTCCACACTTCCTCGCCGGTCTTGATGTCGATCGCCTGCACCACTCCCGGCTCGTTCGGCATGTAGAGGCGCCCGCCGGCGATCACCCCCGACCCGATCCGCTGCTGGTTCCGTTTGACCTGCCAGACACGGTGGGTCGCGGTCAGATCCCCGGAGTCCCCGGGACCCGGCCGCCGCATCCCGAGGGCCGCCCCCCGGAACCCCGACATCGCCACGATCGCCTCCTTCCCCACGTGCGCGTCGACGTAGCAAAGGTCCGTCAACCCCTCGCACCACCACGCTTCCTCGCCGGTGCGCGCCTCGAACCCGACGAGGCGCCCGGGCAGCGGAAGCACCAGATCCCGTTTCCCTCCGCGCTCTAACAGGACGGGGGTCGCCCACGACCCGAAGAACTGCCCCTCCTCCTTGGCCTCCGCCCCTTTCAGCCGCTTCTCCCAGACGATCTTCCCGCTCCGCTTGTCGAGGCAGAACATCTTCACCAGCAACCCGGGTCCCATGTGCTGGTAGACATGATCCCCGTCGAGGACCGGGCTGGAGGCGTTCCCCCAGATGTGCGTGTAGGTTCCGACCGGCGTCTCCCACAGCAGCTTCCCGGAAAGATCATAGCAGAAGATCCCGGCCGACCCGTGCGAGACGATCAACCGCTCCCCATCCGTGACCGGCGTCGCCGAACAGTAGGGATTGGTCTGGTGCGTCGGCTCCTTCCCCGCGAAGGGAACCCAGCGCTCCCAAAGCAGCTTCCCGTCGTCGCGTCCGAAGCACAGGGTCCCCCGCCGCTTCCCCTTCTCCTCCGCACAGGTCACAAAGACCCGCTCGCCCCACACCACCGGCGACGAATTCCCCGGTCCCGGCAACTTTTGCCGCCACCTCACCTCCTCCGGCCCCCACGACATCGGTGGTCCCCCCGGGAATGGTTGGGGCCGCGGCGCCGGGGCCACCCCGTCCCCGTTCGGACCCCGCCAGCCCGGCCAGTTCCCCCCGGTTACCGTCCCTCCCCCCAGCACCACCGCCGCCACCACCCATCGTATCGCTCTCATCCCTCCTCATACGCCCCAGCCCGCACCCCCTCTTTCCATCTCCTGTCATTCTGACCGTATACGTATACGATCAGATTAACATTCGGCCGGGGACCCTTGACCGGTCTGAGCGCACGGGTTGTGATGGGGAATGATCCTCAATGGTCCTGAAATCAGGGTCCTCACCGCCGTGATTCTGGGGTGGCTGGCGGCGTTGCCGGCGCCCGCGGCGCCCAACATCCTCTTCATCCTGAGCGACGACCATCGCTTCGACCTGATGGGGTTCCATGCCGACGCCCCGGAGTGGCTGGAGACGCCCGCCCTCGATCGCCTCGCCACGGAGGGTGCCCACCTCGCCAACGCGTTCGTCACGACCTCGCTGTGTTCCCCGAGCCGGGCCTCGATCCTGACCGGCCAGTACATGCACCACCACCGGGTGGTCGACAACCAGCGGCCGGTTCCGGAGGGCACGGTCTTCTTCCCGCAGCATCTCCAAAAGGCCGGCTACGAAACCGCCTTCGTCGGCAAGTGGCACATGGGACACGAGCACGACGAGCCCCGCCCGGGATTCGACCACTGGGTGAGCTTCAAGGGACAAGGGACCTACTTCGACCCGGAGTTGAACATCAACGGCCAGCGCCGGACCTTCCAGGGCTACAACGCCGACATCCTCACCGACCGGGCCCTCGAGTGGCTCAAGGATCGCGGCGGCAAACCGTGGTTCCTCTATCTCTCCTACAAGGCGGTGCACTTCCCGTTCACGCCGGCCCCGCGCCATGCCACCCGCTACGAGGGGAAGCCCATCCCCTACCCGGCCACCATGGCCAACACCGAGGAGAACTACGCCACCCAGCCGCGCTGGGTGCGCGAGCGGCGCTACGGGATCCACGGGATCGACCACATGGAGACCGGCGCCCTCGATCACGATCCGGTCCCCGACTTCGACGAACTCTACTACAACTTCTGCGAAACGATCCACGGCCTCGACGAGAATGTCGGGCGCGTCCTGAAGCACCTCGACGACGCCGGCCACGCGAAGGACACCCTCGTGGTCTACATGGGCGACAACGGCTTCGCCCTCGGCGAGCACGGGTTTTACGACAAGCGCGACGCCTTCGAGGAATCGATCCGCGTCCCCATGCTGGCCCGCGGCCCGGGAATCCAGCCCGGGACGGTGGTGCCGGAGATGGTGCAGAACATCGACATCGCGCCGACGCTCCTCGAGGCCGCCGGGGCGAGAGTCCCCGGCTCCGCCCCGAAGTTCGACGGCCGCTCGTTCCTCCCGCTGCTCGAGGGCAGGACGCCCGCCCCGCCCTGGCGCGACCACATCCTCTACGAATACCACTGGGAGTGGAACTTCCCGGCGACGCCGACGACCCTCGCGATCCGCACCGACCGCTGGAAGTATGTCTACTACCACGGCGTGTGGGACAAGAACGGGCTCTACGATCTCGAAACCGACCCGCACGAGCGCCACAACCTCATCGAGGTGCCCGCCTTCGCGGAGAAGGCCGAGGCCCTCAAGAAGCAGCTTTTCGAGGAACTCGCCGCGTCCGGTGGTCTCGTCATGCCGCTCCGCCCGCCCGCCGGGGACCCCTACCACGACCGCAAGCTGCCGCGGTGACGGCACGTGGGATGACGGCTCCGCAGCATGACCGTCCCGGTCATGGCTTCCTGACCCGCGCCGGGCGCGGCACGCTACCGTGCCGATTCCGTTGATTCCGGATCGGAGCCGGCGTGCTACGGGGCGGTCAGGAAGGCCAGGAGGTCGCGGATCTCCCGCGGGGTGAGGTTCGCCAGCAATCCGGGGGGCATCAGGGAGGTGCGCAGTTCCTCGTGGCTCACGATGGCGGTCTTCGGGATCGCGCGTTCCGCCCCGGTGATGTCGCGGTAAACCGCCTTTCCACTGCGCCCCCCGGAGCGCAGAAGGAAGCCGGTGAAGGTCGATCCGTCGGCCAGCTTGAGCGATCGCGGGTAGTACTGCGGGGCCACCTCCCGGTTCGGTTCCAGGATCGACTCCAGGAGCCACTGCGGGTCGTCGCGGTCCGCGACGGTGGTGAGTTCCGGACCGAACACCACCCCGCGCCCGCTGTGGCGGTGACAACTCGCGCAACGGCCCTGGATCGGGTGATGGAACAGGCGCCGCCCGGCCTCGCGGTCCGGTTTACCTCCCACCGCGTCGAGCCGCTTCTTCCACGTCGTCGTGTCCCCGGGGGCGGGCAGTCCCGGGCGGACGGCCGCGGGATCCTTCACGGCCGCCACGAGATCGGCCGACTCCGGATACCTTTCGGCGATGCGGTCGGCCTTCCGGCGTCCGTCGTCGGTCATGGTGGCGCCGCGCAGGGCCCGCAGGGCCTCTTCGCGAACGGGCTTCTCCTTCGACTCCGCGAGCGTCCACAGCAGATCCGCATGGGCGTCCGGACCATGGGCGAGCCCCACCAGGGCATCGGCCCGGGTCGCCGGCGGCAACGATTCGTCCGCGGCGACCTCGCGCAGGACCGCCAGGGAGTCGTTCATCCCCATTCGCGACGACAGGGTCCGGACGACTTCCCGCGTCAGGTCGGGGTCCCCGACCTCGAGCAGCCCGCGCAGGAACTGCACCGGGAGCTTCTTGTGCATGGGAGGGAGGAGCCGCAAGGCGTGGGCCCGGATGGCGGGCGGCGCGTCGGGATCCGACAAGCGTTCCAACAGCATCTTGTCATCCGTCACACCGGCGTGCGACTTCCCGGCGAGGGTGTTCGAAACCGCGAGGCAGGCCTCGAAGAGGCGGAACGGGAGCTCGGGCTGCTTCAGGAGGGCCGCGATCTCCCCGTCAAAGCCCGGCAGGTCCTCGTCCGCGATCCAGCGCAGCGCCTCGAAGCGCACGTCCTCGTCCGCGTCCGTCAGCGCGGCGCGGGCCCACTTCACGCTTTGCGGCGCGGCCAGGCGCCGGGCGAGGAGCACGCTGACCCGGTCGCGGTCGGAGAAATCCTCCCAGCCGCCCGCGATGCCCTCCCGGCGGGACAACTCCCAAAGGGCGGCGCTGGCGAGAAATGCGTCGCCGCCGGCGGCGAGATCGAGAAGGCGCGGCACGGGCACATCCGGCGCGCCAGCCCGCAGCCGTCCGGCCAGGACGTGGTCCGGATGCGGCGGGGCGCTGACTTCCGGCGGCAACCAGTCCGCATCGCCCGGATCGATCTCCAGCTTCCAGACGCGCCCGCGCTGGTGCAGGTGGTAGAAGGTCAGGACCCAGTCGGTGAAGTAGATGGCCCCGTCGGGACCCCGCGCGAAGCAGGTCGGCCGGAAACAATCGCTGCCGCGCACCAGCGTCACCCGCTCCGTCTCGAAACTCGCCCCCCTGGCCTTCAGCGGATAGAAGTCGACGCGGTTGTCGGTCCACGATCCGGCGAGCAGTCCGCCGGCGAGCGGCAGGATCCCGCACGGGGCCTCGCCGCTGGCGTGCAGCATCGGGAGGGTCCCGCGCAATTCGCCGTTCCACGCCACGAAGGGGTGCACCGGGGCGTTCCCGTAGCGGCGGTTGTATCCGTAGTCGCCGCCCTCCACGATGTGGAGGATCCGGCACGGCGGGCGCGCGCCGGGGTCATTCTCGGCCGCGAACATCACCCCGTCCTTCCGCACGCAGACCCCGAAGGGATTCCAGAAGCCGCGGGCGATGCGGCGCAAGCCGGTGCCGTCCGGGGCGCAACGGAAGATCCCGCCCTCGCCGGTGCCGCGCACCGCTGCGCCGCCGGTCCCGGTGAGGGTCCATTCCTTCCAGAAATTCTCCCCCAGCGCAAAGACGAGGTCGCCGTCCGGGTGCCACGCGAGGCCCGACAAGCCGTTGTGCGGGTAGTCCGCCTCGGTCTCGAGGACCGCGAGGTCCTCCTCCTCGTCGCCAGTCCCGTCACCATCGGTGTCCCGCACCCGCAGGATGCGGTCGCGTTCCGCCAGATACACCCACCCGTCGTCGCCGAGCTCGAGGTCCATGGTCGCCACCGTCTTGTTGTAGAAGACGCGGCGGCCGGATCCGTCGCTGGCGAACACGAGGATCTCGTCGTGCTCCGGGCCGTCGTATCCATCCGGCCGGAAGTGCGTGTGGCTCGCCACCACCCAGATCCGGCCGTCGTCACCGACGTCGATGCCGGTGGGCGTCACGACGGCGGGGTGCTCGGCGAGGAGGGTGAGCTTCACCCCGGGTTGCAGGATCTCGACCCGCGGCGAGATGTCGTCGGGCACCACCGGGGCCTCCGCGGCCATGGCGATTCCCGCGGATGCCGCCATGAGCCCCGGAACAGCCCGCAGGCAGAGTTGCATCACCCCGGCACGCTAGCCTGCGGGATTCCGGGAAACAACCATGGTTTTCCCTTGGCGAATCGCGGCGCGGAGGCAGCATGAAACGATCCATGAAGACCGCGCTTTCCCTCGCCCTCGTCCTCGTCGCGACCGGCATCCATGCCGCCGAAAATCCGCCCGTGGGGGACGCGCCGAAGCCGAACATCCTCTGGATCGTCGGGGAAAATTTCGCCAACGACCTCGGATGCTTTGGACAGGAAAACGTGAAGACGCCGCACCTCGACGCGCTGGCGGCGGCCGGGGTGCGTTACACGAACGTTTACGCGACCTCCCCGGTCTGCGCCCCGAGCCGTTCGGCCTTCTTCACCGGGATGTACCAGACGACCACCGACATGCACCACATGCGGTCCCACCGCGACGACGATTTCAAGCTTCCGCCCGGGGTGCGCCCCCTCACCCACCGGCTGCACGATGCCGGCTACTTCACCTCGAACCTCAAGACGCTCGGCGGGAAGGTCATCGGGACCGGCAAGCTTGATCTCAATTTCGTGAACGAGGGGGCACTCTACACCTCGCAGACCGGGAAGTGGGGTGAACTGAAGGAGAACCAGCCGTTTTTCGCGCAGGTCAACATGCCGGAGGCCGAATACGACATCTACGACCGGAAGTCGGCGGAGAAGCAACGCGTGAAATGGGTCGGCGAGGAATGGCATCCGCAGGTGGCCACGCCGGAAAACGTCACGCCGCCTCCCTACTACCCGGAACACAAGGTCGTCCGCGAGGAGTGGGCGCGATACCTGAACTCCGTGAGCGGTGCCGACGTCCGGATCGGCTGGATGCTGCGGCAACTCGAGAAGGACGGCCTCGCCGACGACACCATCGTCATCTTCTTTTCCGACAACGGGCGGCTCGAGGCCCGCGGGATCCACTGGCCGTTCGATTCCGGGTTGCACGTCCCGATGATCATCCGCTGGCCGGAGAATCTCCCGGCGCCCGCGCAGATCCGGCCGGGCGAGCCCGACGAGCGCGTCATCAGCCTCCTCGACCTGACCGCCACGACGCTGTGGATGGCGGGGGTCGAGCGCCCGCCGCTCATGCAGAGCCGGATCTTCCTCGGGCCGGACGCCGACCCGGACCGCACCTATGCCTTCAGCGCCCGCGACCGCATCGACGAGACCGAAGTGCGCATGCGGTCCGTCAGCGACGGCCGCTACCACTACATCCGGAATTTCACGCCCGGCGCGGGCTTCCTGACGCTGAACCGCTACAAGGAGAAGTGCTTCCTGGTGAAGCCGCTCATGCGGGAACTGCACGCCGCCGGCCAACTCAAGGGGCCCGCGGCGGACCTCATGAAGCCGTTCCCCGACGAGATGCTCTTCGACCTCGAGGCCGACCCCCACGAGATCCACAACCTCGCGGCGCGCCCGGCCGCGGACCACCGCGTGGCCCTCGAGCGCCTCCGCGCCGCCCTCGACACCTGGATGGTCGAAACCGGCGATCGCGGCGCGATTCCCGAACCGCGGGATGTCGTGGCGCCCTTCGAGAAGGAGATGCACGACTGGTTCGGGACGCCGGAGTGGGTCCGGTGACGAGCGCGGCGGACGAAGCCATCGCCCCTCCTCCCGCCCTCGACCGCCCCCGGAATCTGTCAGGAGTCCGGGCTTCAGCCCGCACCGAATCGCCTCGCGCACCCCGAAGTTTCCCGAAGCGGCTTCCCAAGCCGGCGCCACTCTTCACGCATGCTAAAGCATGAACTCCTGACAGACACCCTCACCGTTCCTCCTTCTTTCCCCGGGCCGGGCATGTGCTAGAGTCCCCCGCACAACGATGCCGGGAGCGGGACAGCAGGCGTGGTGGATCGGCGTGGTCCTGGTGGCCGCCGTCGTCGGGTCCATGGTGTGGAACCGGTCCGCGGACCTCCCGGAGGCGGGCCCCGGGGATTCGCCCCCTGCGGCCGGCCCCGCGGCCTCGTGGCCCCAGTGGCGCGGACCGCTCGGCAATGGCGTGGCGCCCGGCGCCCGTCCCCCGCTGGCGTGGAGCGAGACCGAGAACGTCCGCTGGAAAACACCCCTTCCCGGCCGCGGGATGTCGTCTCCGGTCGTGTGGGGCGACCACATCTTCCTCACCACCGCCGTGGCGCACGGCGAGGAGGTCGATCCGCCCGCCGGCCGCCGGCCGGGCGAGCACGACAATCTCGTGAAAGTCCGCCGCAACCAGCTGATGGTGGTGGCGGTGCGCCGCGACGACGGCCGGATCGCCTGGCAGCGCACGGTGCGCGACGTCCTCCCGCACGAATCGCGGCACCTCACGGCGAGTTTCGCCTCGGCATCGCCGGTCACCGACGGCGAGCGGGTCTTCGCCTTCTTCGGCTCCCACGGGCTCTACTGCCTCGACACCGCGGGCGAGGTCCTCTGGGAGAAGGACCTCGGCGACATGCACACCAAGCACGCCCACGGCGAAGGCAGTTCCCCGGCCCTCTCCGGCGACATCCTTGTCGTGAACTGGGACCACGAGGGTGACGACTTCGTGGTCGGACTGGACAAGCGGACCGGCGACGAACGCTGGCGGCGGGAACGCGACGAGCCGACCTCATGGTCCTCGCCGCAGGTCTTCGTGCACGACGGGCAGGCGCAGGCCGTCATCGCCGCCACGAACCGGACCCGCGCCTACGACCCGGCCACCGGCGAGGTGCTCTGGGAATGCGGCGGCTTGTCCCACAACGTGGTGGCCTCGCCGGTCTACGAGAACGGCATCCTCATCGTCGGCTCGAGCTACGAAACGCGCGCCATCATGGGCATCCGGCTCGACGGCGCGACAGGCGACCTGACGGGCACCGGCCACGTCGCCTGGATCAAGCGCCGCGACACGCCCTATGTTCCCTCGCTGCTCCTTTACCAAAACCGCGTCTACTACTTCCGCCACTACCAGGGCATCCTGACCTGCCGCCATGCCGCCACCGGGGAGGTCGTCTACGAGCGGGCCCGCCTTCCCGGCATCGGGAACGTCTACGCCTCCCCGGTCGCCGCCGACGGCCGGATCTACATCACCGGCATGGACGGCCTCACCGTCGTGATCCGGGCCGGCGACGACCCGACGGTTCTCGCGCAGAACCAGCTCGACGACAGCTTCAGCGCCTCCGCGGCGATCGTCGGGGACGAGCTCATCCTCCGCGGCGAGCGGTCGCTCTACTGCCTCGGTGAGCCGTAGGGCCAGAGCGTCCGGGCGCGCGGCCCGAGGCGCGGACGCCCGCCCCCCTCAGGAACACGTCTCCACCCCGTGCTTCAGCGAGGCGAAGGGATCGTCCCACGTCGGGATGAACTCCTGCGCGATGTAGTCCGTGAAGCCCGTCTTCACGATCTCCGCGATGATCGGCGGGTAGTTGATCTCCTGCTTCCCGTCGATCTCGCACCGCCCGGGATTCCCGGCGGTGTGGTAATGGCCGATGTACTCCTTGTACTCGCGGATGCGGCGGATGATGTCCCCGTTCATGATGGCCACGTGGTAGATGTCAAAGAGGAGCTTGAAGTGTTCCGATCCGACCCGCTTCACGAGGTCGACACAGAAATCGACATCGTCGCCGAAGTAACCGGGGTGCCCGGTCATCTTCCCCTCGATGGCGCGGGAATTGAGGTGCTCGAAACAGATCGTGATCCCCTTCTTCTCGGCGAGCGGCACCACCTCCTTCCATGTCTCGACGCAGCGCGTGGCGGCGTCCTCGTCATCCATCCCCTCGTAGCGCATTCCGGTGAAGGTGATGACGCGCTTGGAGCCGATGTCGGCCGCAAGGTTGATGGCGTCCTTGAGCCCGCTGACCACCTTGTCATGGAACTTCGGGTTGCAGGGTCCCTCCGCAAACCCGTGGCCGCCGCTCACCAGGGCGATCTCGAGGCCGAGGTCCATGACGTCCTTGTAGGCGTCGCGGGGAATCCCCTCGATCCCGTGCATCCCCAGCTGCACGCACCACTTCGCGAGTTGCACGGCGTCGACCCCCCGCCCCTTGAAGCACCACCCCATCACGGAATGTTTGAAGGGCGTCTCGATCTTCGCGGCGGCGGCCCGGGCCGGCGGGATGCCGGACGCCAGGAGCCCACCGCCCATGGCCGTGGTGGCCAGGAATTGCCGCCGGGAACGCGTGCGCATGCTGCTCATGGCCCAGCATACGCCCCCCCGAGGCCCGATTCAGCACATTTTCGCCTCCCGGGCCCGGAAGCCGCATGCTCCCGCGAAGGCCAGGGCCAGCAGCACGGCGATCCCGGGCTCCGGCGTCTGGACCGTGACGGGGTCCACGAAGTTGTCCGAGATGGTCGATAGCCCGGAGGCCGCCACGTTGCGGGTGCTGGAGGTCTGCGTCCCTTCCAACTCGAAGCCGAACTGGAAACTCGAGGTGTCGGTGTACTCCGTGTAGACCATCACGACGGTGTCGTTCAGGTCCACCCCGGAGAAGTTCTCGATATTCGGGTTCGAGCTGAAGAGGTGCTCCCCGGACGGCCCCTCGGTGTGGGTCAGGTTGGTGGGATCGGCCGGGTTTCCCTCGAGCGTGTAGTTCGCGATGTTTTCCAGGATGCCGACTTCGAAGATCGTCCCGTTGCCGCTTTCCGACGAATCGAGGTCGGCGAGCGTCCACCGGAAGTCGAGCTCCACCGGCAGCCCGGTCCCTGAATCAACGAAGGACATCTCGAACATGACCCGCGAATTCTGGGTGGGATCCCCGGTCAACGTCGGATAAAACAGATCGGTCGGCGTGGTCTCGGCGTGATCATCGATCCGGCCCAGGGAGGCGCCGTTGTCGAGCGCCATGATCTCCACGATGGCGTCCACCCCGAGGGAGACTTCCTGGAAGAGATACTGCGCCCCCACCGCGAGGTCGACTCCCGCCACCAGCTCCGGATCGGGGTCGTTGAACACCAGGGTCGAGAAGGTCTGCGCCGGCAGCGCGCCCCCGAATCCCAACACCGCCACCGCCAACAACCACCTCCTCGCTGCCAAAAGGCGCGTCAGGGGCGCCGGGGCGTCCGCTTGCTTCATCATCCGGGGGGAATCCATTTTTTGGGGCTCGCCGCGCAATATAGTTAAGATTTTATGATTATAAAGACTTATTAACAATAATGTCGCCGGGAGGCGCGGCATTTTTGATTTCCCCGGGGGTGCGCGGGGCGGATTCCACCCTTGCGGGGCGGGGTCGGGCTGGTAGCGTCCCGCCGGTGATGAGCAGGATTTCGGGGGGTATTCGGGCATGGGCAGCGGCATTGTTGATCATTCCGGGGGCCGCCACGGGGGCGGACACGGTGTTCACAGCCTTCGAAGGGGACGGGTTCGGGACGTGGAGCGAGGAGGGCGAGGCCTTCGGCAAGGCTCCGGCGACGCCCGCGGACCAGGGTCTCCTCGGCAAGGTGCAGGGATTCGCCAACGACTCCCTGGCGTTTTCCGCCCATCCGGGGCCGGAAGCCACCGGGGTCCTGACCTCCCCGGAGTTCACCCTCAATCTTCCCTACATCAGTTTTCTCGTCGGCGGCGGCAGGGGGAGCGACGGGGTGGCGATGGAGTTGGTGGTCGGCGGCGCGGTCCAGCGCTCGGCCCGCGGCCAGGGCGACCTCCTCCTCCGCCCCTCCACCTGGAACGTCAGCCAGTTCGCGGGCCAGGAGGCCCGGATCCGAATCGTGGATCAAGGCCGGGGTGAGCAGGGGTTCATCATGGTGGACCACATCGTTTTCACCGATTACCCGAACACCAAGTTCCCGGCCGCGACGCGCGGGGGCAAGCCGTTCGAGCCGGGACTCGTCGCGACCGAGGTGATCCCCGGGGTCACCATCCCGATTGGTTCCGAGCTCGGGATCTTCGCCACGTGGGACGACCACCAGCTTTACTCCCCGACCGCCCTGTGTTTCGACGAGCAGAACCGCATGCTCGTCGCCGAAACGCACCGCCTGCGGTACGGCGTCGCGGACAACCGGGCCCACCGCTACTGGCACACCGATGACATCGCGCTGACCAGCACCGACGACCGCCGCCGGATGCACGAGAAGTGGAACCACAAGTTCCCCGTGGACTCCATGACCGAAAAGTCGGAGAAGGTCCGACTCCTGCAGGACACCGACGGCGATGGCGTGGCGGACGTTTCGACGATCTTCGCCGACGGCTTCAACGACCTCCTCGACGGCACCGC
>JABDMC010000255.1 GCA_013001695.1 Akkermansiaceae bacterium | reverse complement strand
CGGCCCCCGCGTTCGCGGGGGCGGAAATTTCATGAAATTTCCGGGCTAGGAGTCGAGCAAGTCCGGCCGGTTCTGGCGGGTCCGCTCGAGGGCCTTCTCCCGCTTCCACTTCTCGATCTCGCCGTGGTGACCGGAGAGGAGGACCGGGGGGACCTCCAGGCCCTGGAACTCGGCGGGCTTCGTGTAGGCCGGGGCTTCCAGGAGACGGGGATCCGTGAACGACTCGTCCTGCGAAGAGCGCTCGTCGCCGAGGGCGCCGGGAAGGAGGCGGATGATGGCGTCGCAGAGGACGGCCGCCGCGAGGGCCCCGTTCGTCAGGACATAGTCGCCGATGGAGATCTCCTCGTCGACGAGCTCCTCGACGACCCGGTGATCGACCCCTTCGTAGTGGCCGCAGATCACGAGGAGGTGGGCTTCGCCGGCGAGGCGCCGGGCGGTGGCCTGCCGGAAGGGCCTGCCCTGCGGCGTGGTCAGGAGGACCCTCGTTTCCGGGCCCCGGAGATCCTTGACCGCCGCGAAGATCGGTTCGGGTTTCAGCAGCATCCCCTGGCCGCCGCCGCAAAGGTAATCGTCGGTTTTGCGGTGCTTGTCCGTGGCCCAATCGCGCAGCTGGTGGGCCTCGACTTCCACCACGCCGGCATCGCGGGCCCGCTTCATGATGCTCTCGTCGAGCGGGGCGAGAGCCACCTCGGGAAAGAGGGTGAGGATGTCGATGCGCATCGCGGCGGGCGGCGGGAGGAGTTAACCGCGAAGCGCCCCGTCTTGTCAGGACGTTTCCCATCCGGCCCCTCCGCGCCCCTCGCCGGGCCGCGCAAGGCGGATCCGAAATGGAGGGGCGCCACGCGGGCGGGCCGGGCCGCAATCAGGCGAAACCCGCAGTTCACTTAGGAGTTCTTAGATATAAACTAAAGAGGATTCGGGCTGTTTCTTAATCAAGATTTAGCGTCTGTCTACCTTAATTTAAAAAACTGATCTCCAGCTAGCGCAGACTGCTTGAGGATTGCGAAAAATGTGAGCAACCTGATGGCGGCGAGCCTTCCGCCAAACCCTCGCCCCCTGACTCATGCACGATGCGGTCCCGCTACGCACCATTTTGCTCACCGGGGCTGCCGGATTCATCGGCAGCCACACGGCGGAGGCGCTGTTGGGAGCCGGCCACCGGGTCATCGGGGTCGACGACCTGAGCACGGGATCCCGCGCGAATCTGGACGAGGCCGTCAGCAACGCGCGCTTCAGGTTTGTTCACGAGGATGTTCTCGAGGCCGGATTTCTTGGCGAGTTGGTGGCGACGACGCGTCCCGACGCCATCGTGCACCTCGCGGGCCTGGTGAGTGTGGACCGGGCCGAACGTGATCCGGCCCTGAATTTCCGGCTGAACGTGGAGGCGACCCAGGTGGTGGCGGAGGCGGCCCGGACCTCGGGAGTTCCCCGGGTGGTCTTCGCGTCTTCGGCGGCGGTCTACGGGAATTCGCAGGACCTGCCGCTGCGCGAATCGGGCCTCCCGGGGCCGGCGGGGAACTACGGCAACGCCAAGCTCATCTCGGAATTGCTCCTGCGGCAGTACAGCCGCTCCTACGGGTTTACCACGATCTGCAATCGCTATTTCAACGTGTTTGGCCCGCGGCAGGATCCCACCTCTCCCTACAGCGGGGTGGTCTCGGTCTTCACGGACCTCCTCGCCAAGGACCAGCCCGTGACGATCTTCGGCGACGGAACCCAGACGCGCGACTTCATCTCGGTTCACGATGTGGCGCGCGCCAACCTCCTCGCGGCGACCGCACCCGGCGTCGAGTCCGGATCCTACAACATCTGCACCGGGAACTCCCGCTCGCTCCTGGACCTGCTCAAGGCGCTGAAGGAGGTGTGCCCGTCGGCGCCCATGCCCCGGTTCGGCGACCCCCGCCCGGGGGACATCCAGCACTCGAGGGGCGCCCCGGAACTCGCCGCGGCCCGCCTCGGATTCACCGCCCGCACCGATTTCCAGAACGCAATGCACGAACTCACCCAAATGAAAACCACCCCAGCCTGCCAAACGGCCTGACCCGCCTCGTCATCCCCCATGCTCCCTGCCTTTACCCTGGGCGAGGGGCTGGTCACGCTTGCCTGCGCCGCTTTTCTCACCCTGCCTGTCGCTGCGTCCGCCGTCCATCCCGACGGTGCGCCCCGCTTTGCCGTCGACTATTCCCCGTCGCCGGCCCTCGCGGCGTACGAGGGGTTCGATCACGTGATTCTCGACCCCGCCGCGGCGGTGCGTCTCCCGAAGGACCCGCCGCCCGGTGACGCCGGGGGTCCGGTTTACCACGCCTACCTCAGCGTCCTCGAGGTTCCGGCGGGTGCGGCCTACGCCGCGGAGGCCGACCGCAAGGGCCTCCTTCTCGAAGGGGTGACCAACGAGGTCTGGAACTCGACCCTCGCGGACCTCGCGAACCCGGAATGGGAAGCGTTCGTGGTGGACCAGTTGGCGGCCCGGGCGGTGGAGAAGGGGTTCCGCGGGTTCTTCCTCGATACGGCCGACAGCATCGCGCGCCTCCCCGGCGCGGAGAACCCCGGCCAGCGCGGCGCCTACCTCGACGCCCTCGCCTCGCTCGTGCTCCGCCTCCACAGCACCTATCCAGGGTTGCCGATCATCCTGAACCGGGGCTTTGACCTCGTCGACCAGCTGCCCGACGGCACCCTCTCGGGAGTCCTGATCGAATCCGTCTACCAGACCTTCGATCACGCCGCGAAGAGCTACGGCCCGGTGCCGGGGAACGACACCCGCGCCCTGGAGTCGCGGATCGCCTCGCTGCGGAAGCGCAATCTCCCGGTGCTGGTCATCGATTACGTCGACCCGTCCGAACCCGAACTCGCGGCGGCCACCGCGGCGCGGATCGAGGCCCTCGGGGCGGCCGCGCTCGTCACCGAGCCCGACCTCCAGGGGATGATTCTCGCCCCCGCCGCGCCGGTCCGGCGGCAAATCCTGGTCCTCTTCGGGACGGAAGCCGGGCTCACCGCCGAGGACCCCCGCTGGGCGACCGATACGGAGGTCTCCAAGTTCTTCCAGGTTCCCCTCGAATGGATGGGCTACGAGGTGCGCTACCACCATGCCGATCACGGCCGCCCCGCGGAAAATCCCCCGGAGAATCTCGCGGGGGTCATCGTGGATGCCAGCTTCGTCGTTGCCCCTCCGGAGCAGCGGTGGCACGCCGAATGGCTGGCGCGCCAGGTCCGCGAGGGCCGCAAGCTCCTCCTCGCCGGGGCCTATCCCTTCGATGATTCCGAGGCCCGGCGGACGCTCTTCGCCGCCCTCGGCATCCGGGGGTCCGGCGATCCGGTCCGGGCGGCGGGCAACGTCCGCATCACCTCGAAAGACGCTCTCTACGATTTCGAGAGCGAGGTGCGGCCCCTGCCGATCGGCTTCCTCGATGCCACCGCCCCGGAAGGCTCCAAGGTTCTTCTGCGGCTCGAGGCCCGGCTCCCCGGCGGGGAAAAGCCGTTTTCCGACCCGGCCTATCTCGCGGACTGGGGCGGGGTCGTCATGAATCCCTACTGGAAGTTCGAGAGCTCCTCGCGGGATGGGCGCTCCCTCCTCGACCCCTTCGCATTTCTCGGGGCCATCTGGCCGGCGGGGGATTTCCCGGCTCCCGACCCGACCACCCGCGAAGGACTGCGGATGTACTGGGCGCACGTCGACGGCGACGCCTTCTCGACGCTGAGCGTCACCCGCCGCGATGTCACCTGCGCGGAGGTCATCCGCGACCGCATCCTCAAAACCTATCCGCTGCCGGTGACCGTCTCGGTGATCGAGGCGGAGATCCGTTCCATCCAGGAGACCCAGGACCCCGCCGATTCGGAACGCTATGAAGCCATCGCCCGGGACATCTTCAAGCTGCCCCATGTCGAGGCCGCGTCCCACGCCTTCACCCACCCCTTCGTGTGGTCGCCGGAGGATGTGGCGGAACGGGACTACTACGATCATGACCACCTCCACCTCCACACCCACATCGACTACGACCGGATCGACTACGAGCGCGAGATCGCGGGTTCGGTCGAGTACATCGAGCGGGCGCTCCTGCCCGAGGGGAAGAAGGTCAGGATCATGCTCTGGTCGGGGAACTGCCGGCCCTTCGCCGAGGCCATCGCCGTCGCCGATCGGCTCGGGATCGAGAACATGAACGGGGGCTTCACGATCTATTCGCCGCGCCACCCCAACCTCTCGGCCATCGCCCCGCGGGTCACCTGGTGGGACGACCGCCTCCAGATCTACACCGCCAACCAGAACGAGTTCGTTTATACCGGGGACTGGCACGGGCCGTTCTACGGCGGGTTCGAACGGGTCATCGATTCGTTCGAGATGCTCGACGCCCCCCGCCGGCTCAAGCCGATCAACGTCTACTATCATTTCTACAGCGCGCTCTACCCGGGGTCCATCAAGGCGCTGGAGCGCATTCATGATTGGGTGATCTCCCGGCCGGTGCATCCCGTCACGGCCTCGGAGGCCGCGGCCATCACGCGCGACACGGTCTACACCCGCGTGCGCCGGACCGGCGCGAACCGCTGGCTGGTGTCGAACGAGGGACGGCTCACGACCTTCCGGATTCCGGTCGAGATGGGCTTTCCGGACGTGGCGGCCTCCACGAACGTGACGGGGTTCAACGACCACGGCGGGGAGCGCTACATCCACACGAACGGGGCCCCGGCGGCGGAGATCGTCATCCTGCCGGAACCGCGCCGGCACCTGCGCCTGCAGTCGTCGGAGAGCCAGATCACATTCGGCGCTCTCGCTCCCGACCGCTGCGAGTTCACCACCCGGGGCCTGCGTCCCGGGAAGGTCGTCCTCGGCGGGGCCGCGCCCGCCTCGAGGTGGACCCTCACGGCCGCCCCGGCCGATGCGCCGAAGGAGGCGGTCGTCACGACCCTCGAGGCCGACGCCGCCGGAACCATTTCCCTCACCCTGCCGAATTCTGCCGTCGCTTCGCTCGCACCGGCCGCCGCCGCAAACTGATGCTGATTCCACCTCCATGCCGCTTGCCTCATGGCGCGCGCGGGACGATCGTTCCGCGGGCCGCGGTGTGGGCGGGGATCGCGATCGGCGCCGTCAGCCTGGTGGTCCTCGTTCCCAACCGCCACGAGCTCTTCAAGCGCCTGATGGCCGACGGGGACGCCGCGGCCGCGGTGGGCCTTCTTCCGGGGGAGGGCACCGAGGAGACCGCCGGCGCCACCGTGATCCTCACCGCCGAGTTGATCCGGGTGTGCGAGGACGAGAGCTGGAGCGGCAAGTCCCTTCCGGTTCTCATCGATTTCCTCCGGGGGCACCGTGATTTCGCCTCCGCCGCCGGGGAGGTCCGGCGCCAGGCCGATCAGATTCCCCGCGGCCCGCGAACCCGGCTGTGGTCGGTGCTCGTGGAGCGGGCGATCGCCGAGGGCCGGCTCGAGTTCGCGGAACGCGTCGAGGAGGAGCTGCTCGAGAACGCGGAGGAACTCACCGCGGATCTCGCGCGCCAGGCCGTCACGATCTTCCGCTTCAGCAACCGCCCGCAGCGGGCCCTCGAGGTCATCGAGCGCCTCCGCGGCCAGGGCGGACGACCGCTGCCCGCGGACCTGGGGGATCTGCGGATCACCCTCGCCAGGGAAACCAGCCAGCCGGAGGTGGCCTACGCCCTCCTGAAGGAGCGCATCGCGGTGACCGACGAGGATGCGGTGCTCAGGCGTCTTCTTCCCGCCGCCATCACGGTCGGGACCGAGGCGGGGGAACTCGAGGCCCTCGTTCCCCTCTACGAAAAGCTCATTTCCGTCACGGAAGCGATGGGCCAGGCGAGGGGCAGGCCTGATCCGGACCTCCCCGAGCTCAAGATGAAGTTCGCCCGCGTGTGCGAGTGGACCGACCGTCCGTCGCGGGCCTTCGACATCTTTCTCCCCTTCGCCGCGGCGGGGAACCGGGAGGCTCTCGACCGCTGCATCGCCCTCAATGTGGGTCTCTTCCGCGAGGAGGAGCTCACCGACGCCCTCGCGGACGGCTACCCGCATTACCGGCACGATGACGAGATCACGCGCCTCACCGCCCGGCTCCTCGCGAACGGGGCGCGCCGGGACGAGGCCATGTCGGTCTACGGCGACTACCTCGAGCGGCACCCCGGGGATGCCGGGGCATGGTTCGAAATGGGGGCGGTTCTCGACGAGTGCGGCCGACACGAGGAGGCCCTCGCCCATTTCCAGCGGGCCTACGAACTCGATGCGAAGGATGTCGCCAACCTCAAGCACCTCGCCGCCAGCGCCGCCTCGCTGGGGAACAGCGAATTGACCCGGGAGGCCCTGCGCGCCCTCGCGGAATTGACCCGGGATCCCGAGTATCTCGTGGAACTGTGCATGGTCGCGGCGAGCGTCGGCGACGTCGATTGCCTCAAGGATTCCCTGCGCCAGCTCCTCGAAGTCGGCGGCCGCCAGCGCGTCAAGTACCACATCCACCTCGCCGCCATCTACCGCGAGGAGGGAAACCTCGAGGAATGCGCCAAGGTGCTCGCCAAGGGCCTCGAACGCTTCCCCAACAACGTCTTCCTCAAGACCGAAGTGGCCAATGCCTACGTCGCGCTGAAGCGTCCCGAACCGGCGCTGCGGGCCCTGCGGGGTGTCTCGCTGACGGCCCACCCGCACCTGGCTCCCGTGGCGCTGGCGGCCCTTCAGCAGCTTCACGGCGCCGCGGGTGCCACCGCGGTCTCGAGCTACCTCCGCCGCTTTGGCCGCGAACTCGAGAGCCGGGACCTGACCAGCGAGCAGCTCCTTGTTCTCGCCGAACTGAATCATCATTGCGCCCGTTTCGACCGGTCCCGCGTCTTGTTCCGGCGCGTCCTCGGGGTGAGCGAGAATCCCGGCGAGCTGGCCCGGGCGTGCTTCCACCTCGGGCAGGTCGATTCCGCCCGGCGGCACCAGCTCAAGCATCTCGCATCCGTCCCGCAGGCGCAGAGCAGGGACTACAGCTTTCTCGGCGACATCTACACCAAGCTCGGCGAGCGGTCGAAGGCGACGACCGCTTACCGGAATGCCCTGTCACGCCTGAGAAAATCATCGCCTTCACCCTGAGACCAATGACTGCCACCCCCTGCTTGAATTCCAACCGGCCGCCGGCGAGCGCGCTGCGGGCCCTCGTGCCCGGAGTGTTCCTCGTGCTGGCCTCCCTGACCGCGGCGGCCCAGACCCTGCCGTCGATCCGTTACACCTTCCGCGGCGAGCCCGACTATGCCGTGGCGCCCATCGTGGCATCCAGCACGAGCACCGAGCAACTCGATTTCGATCGCGAACGCCTCGACCTGCTCCTGAAGCTGGAGAACTTCAGCGAAGCCGAGAAGGCCGCGTCCCGGCTCCTCGCGATCGACTCCGAGGATCCCCAGGCCCTCGCGGCGAAGGCCATCATCCATGGAAAGCGGCGCGAGGCCGCCCCGGCCCTCGTGTACGCGCGGCGCCTGCAGACGGTGCGTCCCGGGCCGGAAGCCGACCTCCTCATGGTCGACGCCCTCCGCCTGAACCGGCGCTTCGACGAGGCCCTCGCCATCCTCGAGAAGCTGCGCCGCGCCACCCCGTCCGGCCAGCCCTTCCCGCACCAGCTCGAGTTCGGATACACCTACTACGAGGCGCAGGACCTCGAGAAGGCCCGCAAGGCCTTCGAACAGGTCCGAAACGACAAGCGGTACCCCGCCCTGGATCGATCCGAGGCGGCCAAGCAGCTCAGCGCCATCCGCCGTGATGTCAGCATCCAGTCCGCCTACCGGGCCCTCGAGCTGCGCGAATTGAAGCGCGCCCGGCTCATCACGACCGAGCTGGAACGGCGCGATCCCAAGAACCTCGACGTGATCATCTTGCGCGCCGTGCTCGATGCCGATGAACTCGGGCAGGTCGCGGAGGCCGCCGAGACCATCGAGAGGGTCAAGTCCCGGAGCAGCGCCGGCAAGCCCTTCACGTACGGCGGCGCCTACGCGACGCAATTGCTCGACCTCCGGCGTTACGAGGAGGCTGAAGATGCCGCCGTGGCGGCCGCCGCGGCCCAAACCGCGTGGGAGCGGGCCGCGCTCGGCGAGTACCCCCTCCAGACGGTGCGCTCCATCCGCCGCTACTCCCGCTCGACCGTCTCCCTCGACGCCCGCGTGCAGGACTCCGACGAAGGCCAGGCGTTCCGGGCCGAGGGGCTGGCTTCGATGCCCTTCAACTCGGCCCGCTCCCGCCTGGGAGTCGATGCCGCCTACACCGATTTCAACCTCGACGCCCCGATCCCCGGGGGATCCCAGGACGGATATCACCAGGCCTGGCTCACCGCCCGGCATGAATTCAATCAGCATCTGCACGCTGGCGCGGCCCTCGGTTCGGTGGATGGCGACGTGGCCTACCGGGCGTCCCTCGGCTGGAGCCGGCCCTCGCAGAGCGGGAGTGCCGAGCTGGTGTTCTCGGACGGGGGGCGGCCCGATGATTCCCTCCTGCTCGAGTCCCTCGAGGCCGAGGAGCGGCGCCTCGGCGTGGCCGCCTCCTTCGAGATCCCTTCCGCCCGCCGGTTCCGGCTGAAGGCCGACGGCTACGTGCGGGAGGTCGAGGTCGACCAGTTGGGCCTCGGGGACCTCGGCGAAGGCTGGGGACTCCGCGCCGAGCTCGAATACCTCCTCTACCAGATGCGGCGCACCTCCGTGACGATCGCCTACGTCGGCGCCTACGAAGAATTCGACTTCGAGTCGGCCGCCGCGGCGCGGGCCGCCGCGCTGGGCGTCAATCCGCTCAATCTCATCGAGGACGAGTTTCACAGCCACGGGTTGGTGGTCCGCGGGCGACGCTGGTTGCGGAAGGATCTCGAGGCCCACGGCTCCATCGGCGGGGACTACCGGTTCGATTCCGAAAGCGCGGTGCTCTCCCTCGGTGCCGGGCTCGAATACTGGTTCCACGATTTCGCCCGCCTGCTTCTCGACGCTAACTACTACTCGAGCGGAACCGCCGGCAACGAGGACGCCGGGTTCTTCGAAGGCCGCGTCGGCCTTGATCTCACCTTCTGACACCCGGCGGCATGACTCCACCCGATCGTACCACCCCGACCCCGCCGCCCGGATTCCGCCGGGATCCGGCGCGGCGCTTTGCGATCATCGACTTCGTCGTGCTCGCCGTCGGGCTGGCGCTGCTCAACTATTTCGTTTCCCGCGACGATCCGGGGTGGCTCCGGGTCAATCCCACCCCGATCCTTCTGATCCCGGTGCTCCTGGGCGTCCGCTACGGGTTCGTGGCCGGACTGGGCGGAGGGGCCGCCACCGCGGGCCTCGTGCTGGCGGCCCGCTTCGTGGATGGCGCCTCCGGGCCGGTCTTCGATGACGCCTGGAACCATCGCCTGACCTTCGCCCTGCTGCCGTTTTTCGGGGCGCTCACCGGCCAGTTGGCCGAGTCGCTGCGCAAGCGCCGGCATGACCTCCAGCAGAGGAACGCGGCGCTCGAGGAGGAGAACGCGCGGCTCGAGGTGGAGGGCGAACTCCTCGTCCTCGCCAAGCATGACCTCCAGCAGAGACTCGGTCTCTTCGGGGCGGAATCTGCCGCCCTGGACGAGAACCTCGAGGACCTGGCGTCCGCCACCCGGGAAGCCGGCCCGGCGCGGCTCCTCGCCATCCTCCACGAGGTGACCCGCACCCGCGCCGCCGCCGTCTACCATCTTCCCCCGGGCGGTCCCGAAAAGTCGCGGACTCTCACCCGCGCGGCCTACATCGGGGACCCCAGCCGTTTCCCGGACCTCCTGCAGTCCGGCGACCATCACATCATCCACGAAGCCATCGAGAGCGAGCGGTTCCTGACGCAACAGTCCCTCTGGGATCCCGTGCCGCGGCGCTCCCCCGGTTACCTCATGGCCTACCCGATCGCCGGTCCCGAGGATGCCGGATCCTACGTGGTCGTCATCCAGGACCTGCCGTTCAACAACATCTCGCCGCGGACCTTTTCGATTCTCAAGGCCATCTGCGACTGGTTCAAGTATCTCGGGGTCACCGCGCCCGGTGCCGGTTCCGGCCACCGCGCCATCCCGCAGGGCGACTTTTTCGGTGCCATCGAGACCGCCGTGGCCACCCACGCCGAGCAGGCGGTGCCCTCGCTCCTCGTGCGCCTCCCGTTCGATCTGCCCGTGGACGTGAACCCCGCGTCCGCCTTCAAGGACCTGCTCGCCGAGCTTCCCCGCACGGCGCTGCTCACGAGTTCCTTCGAGAACGGTGACCGGTCGATCCTGTTCCTGATACCGGCCGTGTCGGATGCCCGGATCGCCGAGGAATTTCGTTTTGCCTTCGCCTCATTCGGGAACCGGCTCGGGCTCACGGCCCTGCCGGAGCCCCGCTTCCATTTGACCCGTCCCGAGGAATCGCCACAGCAACTCTGGGGACGGCTCGTTGCCACCAGCTGATCCCCCCTCATCCCCGCCATGCCGCCCATCCCATATCCGCGCCGAACCCTCGCCGGGAGCACCTTGCTGCTCGCCGGATTGGGATGCGAGCTCCTTGCGGCCTGGTATTTCCTCGTCCCCGGAGTCCCCTTCGCGTTTCCCGTCTTCCCCGTGCATTTCTCGTCCGCCGCGGTGGTGGGCGGCGGCGCCGGCTTGCTCGTCACCGCGGGGCAGGCGCGGTTCCAGTGGCTCGGACCCGCCGTGTTCTTCGCCCTTGTCGCGGCGCTCGTCCCCGTGGCGGGATCCCTCGGCGTGATCGTGATGGCGGTCGTCTTCGGGATGCATCGCTCCCGGCCGCGGCCCGAAACCCCCGCCTTGCGCGCCGTGGACGGCTTCTTCCGGCTTCCTCCCGCGCAGCCCGCGGGCCGCTTCGGATTTCCCGGCAACGTCCCCCTGGTCTCGGTGCTGGGGAGCCTCGACGCCGAGACGCTGCAATCGGTCACCCTCGGCATGACGCCCCTGCCCGAACGCCAGAGCCGGCCGATCCTCACGCGCCTCCGGAACCATCCCGACGTGCGGGTGCAGCTCTATGCCAACGGCCTGCGGAACGAACAGCTCGACACCCTCGAACGCCGGCTCGCGATCCTGAAGCGGAGCCGGGACGGCCAAGCCCCCGACGAGGCCACCCTGACGGCCATCGTCGAAACATACCTGCACCTGTTCGACAACGAGCTTGTCCCGCCCGACGAGTGGACCACGACCGCGCGGCGGGCGCTCCAGGACACCGCGCTGGCGGTCTCGATGAGCCCCGACAACCCCGTGGCCCTCGCCGGGCTGGTGCGCTTCCACCTGATCCTCCGGGAATACCAGGATGCCGCGGCGCTCATCGCCCAGTTGCGCCTCCTGCCGGGCCAGGAGGCCGTGGCCGCAATCCTCGAGGCCCGGATGCGCTGCGAGGCCGCCGCCCATGAAGCGGTCCCCATCACCCCTGTGCCTGCACCGCAGGCTTCCACCCTGAAACAACGACTTGCATGATAACGGATCTTCCCCCCCATGAGCATGGCGCCGTGACCGCCCACCCGCGGGACCGCCGCCGCGTCTCCCTCCTCCTCGAAGGCACCTACCCGTACGTGGCCGGCGGGGTCTCCACCTGGGTGCACCAGATCATCGAGGCGATGCCGGACGTCGACTTCGATCTCCACTTCATCGGCGACAAGAAGGAGAACAACACGAGGCGCAAGTACGAGGTTCCGGCCAACGTCGCCTCGATCACCGAATCCTACCTGTTCGACCCGCTGCCCGAGTCCGAACTGCGTCCCGGCCGCGGCACCCGGAAGGAAAAGCGGGCCTTTCTCGCGTGCCTTCGCCGCTTCGTCAGCGCGCCGGGGCCCGAAGGCCGCTTCGACGCGCTCTACGAGGCGGTCCGCCTGCTGCGCACTTCGCCGGGCTGCTTCACCCTCGCCGATCTGAACGGGAACGAGGCGGCGTGGGAACTGCTCATCGGCATCTACCGGGAGCGTTTCGGCGAGATCTCCTTCCTTCGGTTCCAGGCCACCATCCGGGACCTCCTCACCCTCTTCTGGCGGTTGCTGCTCGCCGTGGAAACCATCCCGCGGGCCGATGTCTACCACTGCATCTGCACCGGCTACGCCGGCTTGCTGGGTTCCCTCGCGGCCCGGCTTCACAAGGCGCCCCTCGTGCTCAGCGAGCACGGCGTCTATCTCAAGGAGCGGATCGAGGACATCCGGAAATCCTCCTGGCTGTCGGACGGCGGGCAGTATCATCCTCCCATCCCGTTCCAGGGCGAACTGGGGGCCTTCCGCTCGCTCTGGATCGACACCTTCGACTTCCTCGGGTGCATCACCTACCGGCAGGCCGCCAGCATCACGGCGCTCTACCGCGGCAACGCCCGGCTCCAGGTCGAGTTCGGCGCCGATCCGAGCAAGGTCGTCATCATTCCCAATGGCATCGACACGGCGCGGTTCGAGTCGATCGCCCGCCGGCGCCTCGGCGACGGGCCGCACGGCGGACCGGTCACGATCGGTTTTCTCGGCCGGGTGGTGCCCATCAAGGACGTCAAGACGCTCCTGCGGGCCGCGCGGCTGGTCCTGAACCGGTTCGCGGGAACGCGTTTCCTGATCGCCGGGCCGTTCGACGAGGATCCCGCCTACCACGAAGAGTGCCTCAGCCTTGCGCGGCAACTGGGCATCGAGGGCAGCGTCGAATTCCCGGGACGGATGAACCCGGACGAGTTCCTGCAGGTGAGCGACATCGTCGTGTTGACCAGCATCAGCGAAGGGCTTCCCTTTGCCATCCTCGAGGCTTCCGCGGCCGGTCTGCCGGTGGTGGCCACCAAGGTCGGCGCCTGTGCCGAAATGATGGGCTATGGCGCCGGGAACGCCCCGGACCTCGGACCATCGGGCCTCGTCACCGAAGTCGGCTCGCCGGCCGGGACTGCCGAGGCGCTCGTGAAACTCGCCGCCAACCCGCAGCTCCGGCAAGCCCTGGGCGCCAACGGCCTCCAGCGCGTCCGCTCCCTCTACCGGCAGGAGGACATCATCAGCCAGTACCGCTACCTCTACCTTCACACCAGGGCGCCCGCTGCCGCCGGGTCCGGCGTTCCCGCCGGCGCCTCCTGATCCCGGGACATCATCATGGCGGGAATCGGCTTCGAACTTCGACGTCTCCAGCGGCACGACACGCTGCTGGGGACGGTGCGCGCCTATTCGGCCTCGGGACTGATCGCCAGCGGCCCGTGGATCATCTCGATCCTCTCCATCGCGGTGCTCAGCGTGCTCCTGCGCAGCATCGCCGCCGACGGCGACCGGCAACTGGTCCTGTCGTCGGTGACCCATATCTACGCCTTCATGCTGATCCTGACGGGCGCCCCGTCGCTCATCCTGACCCGGCATGCCGCGGACGCCTTTTCGGAGGACCGGCCCGGGAAGGTCCTGCCGGGATACCTTGCGGTCCTCACGGGCGTGATGGCCGCGGCGGCCCTCGGGGCGGGGGCCTTCTTTTATTTCGGGGTTCCCTCCTCGCCCGCCTTCCAGTGGGCCGGCACCGCCCTCGCGGTGCTGGTCGCGGCCATCTTCATCACGGCCAACTACCTCGGCACCCTGAAGCACTACGGGTCGATCCTGGCGTCGTTCTTCAGCGGCTACGTCCTGAGTTGCATCCTGGCCTTCGAGCTGACCCGCAGGTACCCGGGCGAGCCCGCCCTGGCCCTCTGGGGGTTCGTCCTGGGCCACCTCCTCCTGTTCCTGATGCTCTTCGCGGCCCTTTACCGCGAGCTGCCCGCCGGTTCGCGCTCCGTGGATCTCTCTTCCCTGCGGCATTTCCGGCGCTTCCCGGCGCTGGCCCTCGCCGGCCTGCTCTATAACGCCGGCCTCTGGATCGACAAGCTCCTCTTCTGGTGGTTCTCGCCGGGCAGCGTCCAGGTCCGGGGGGCCATGTTCTCCGCGCCGGACTACGATGTCGCGGTGTACCTGAGCGTCCTCTCGATCGTCCCCGGGATGGCGGTCTTCTGCCTGAAGCTCGAGACCGGGTTCGCCGAAAACTTCACCCGCTACTTCAAGCAGCTCAACGGCGGCAGCTCCCTCGGCACCCTGAATGCCACCAAGGCCGAGATCAATCGCGCCCTGAGCGACGGCCTCGGGCTCCTGACCCGCGTGCAGGGAGTCACCACCCTCGTGCTCCTCGTCTTCGCCGACTCCCTGACCGGTTTCCTGAACCTCGGGGCCTTCGAGCTGGGCGTCCTCCGCGTCACCCTGGTGGGCTCCTTCTTCCTGGTGCTCTTCCTCTCGTTCCTCACGGTCCTGTTCTACTTCGACGACCGCCGGGGTGCCCTGATGGGCACCGTCACGTTCTTCGGTGTGAACGGGCTGGTGACCCTCGCCACCCTCCTGTCCGGCCACGCCTACTACGGGGTCGGCTACGTGGCGGCGGCGGGCCTCGCCTTCGCGGTGACCGCCTTCCGCGCCAACCAGCTCCTCGTGAACCTCGAGTTCCGCATCTTCACCCGCCCCGCCGCCCGGGGCGCGTCGTAATCGCCTACTTCCGCGTCTTGCCGCGCAGCTTGGCCTCGATGAACGGGTCGAGGGCGCCGTCCATGACGGCCTGGATGTTGCCGGTTTCCTCGCCGGTGCGGAGGTCCTTCACCATCTGGTACGGTTGGAAGACGTAGGAGCGGATCTGGTTCCCCCAGCCGATCTCCCCCTTCTCGGAGTACTCGCGGTCGGCCTCGGCCCGCTGCTTGTCCTCTTCCAGCTGGTAGAGTTTCGCCTTCAGCAGCTCCCATGCGAACTCCCGGTTCCGCAGCTGGGACCGCTCCTGGCTCGCCCGGATGAGGATCCCGGTGGGCTTGTGCTTCATGATCACGGCCGTCTCGACCTTGTTGACGTTCTGCCCGCCCTTCCCGCCGGATCGCGTCGTCTGGATGTCGACGTCGGAATCCGGAATCTCGATGTTGATGTCCTTGGAGATCTCGGGCGTGACGTCGAGCGCCGCGAAAGAGGTGTGCCGCTTGCCGGCGGCGTCGAACGGGGAAATCCGCACCAGGCGGTGCACCCCGCGCTCGTTCTTCAGGTAGCCGTACGCGTAGTCGCCCTCGATCTTGAGGTAGGCCGACGAGATTCCGGCGCCCTCCCCCTCCTGCTCATCGGTGACGGTGACCTTGAACCCGTGTTGCTCGGCCCAGCGCATGTACATCCGCATCAGCATCTGCGCCCAGTCGCACGCCTCCGTCCCGCCGGCGCCCGCCTGGATCGTCAGGAAGGCGTTGCTCGCGTCGCTCGGCTTGTCGAGGAGGGTGACCAGCTCGAAGGAATCGATCTCGGAATCGATGGCCTTGAATTCCTCGATCGCCTCCCTGGCGGTCTCGGCGTCGGAGGCCTCGCGGGAAAGCTCGATCAGGACGTCGAGGTCCTCGGCGCGCTGTTCGAGGGCCACGAGGGGCTTCAGCTTGCCCTTGGCGCGATTGACCTCCTGCACGGTGGCCTGGGCGCTCTCCTGGTCGTTCCAGAAGTCGGGGGCCGCCATCCTGGATTCCCCGGCGGCGATCTCCTTTTCGAGGGCCGGGACGTCAAAGATACCTCCTGAGCTCGGATAGCCGGCCCTTGAGGGCCTCGGTGTCGAGCGCGAGGAGGTCGGTGCTGCTGGTCTCTGCCATGCGGGAGAGGGAGGTAGATCGCGAGGGTGCCGTTGTCAATGGTACAAGGGCTTCGCGGCCCGACGAAGATCGATTATGCTCTCCGGCGATGACATTGCGCAGAATGCGGGCGGCCGTGGCGGGAATCGGCGCGGCGGGGGCCGTGCTGGCGGCGGGTTGTGGCGCCGTGGGCGAAGGGGGCGCCCCCCCGAGCCTCGCGCGCCCCTTCATCGATCACCCCGCCAAGACCCGCATCAGCTACCGGACGGAGGAAGCGGCCCACCTCGTCTCGCTCTTCAAGGACGGGACCTACCTCAGCGAATCGACCAGCGTGTACGGGGAGCCCCTCGGCCGCGACGCGGGCCGCTGGTCGTGGAAGAAGACCGGCAGCCACGGCGCGGAACTGCGACTCGGCTCCAACACCTGGACCCTGACATTCGCGAGTCCGGACAGCGCCCTGGCCGTGAACCTCGCCGCCAGCGGCCGGACCCACGCGTTCCAGTTCGAGCGGATGTGACCGGCGGCCCGCCGGCCGGCGCGGGGAGGGGACCAGATGAGGATATACACCCCGGGGTGCGGCGTGTAGAACGGGTGCTCCCGGACGAGACCCCCGGCGCAGCGGAGGATGGACAAGGCCCACGGAATCGCGATTCGCCTCACGAAGCTGACCGATACGAGCCTCATCGTGCATTGGTTCACCGAGGAGATCGGCTTGCTCAAGACGGTGGCCAAGGGGGCCCGGCGGCCGAAGAGCCCCTTCGCCGGGAAGATCGACTTGTTCGTCGAGGCCGAGGTGGTCTGGATCCCGAGCCGCCGGAGCGAGTTGCACACCCTGAAGGAAGTGGAGGTGCTCGATTTCCGGGAGGGGCTCCGCCGGCGCTACGCCGCCACGGTCCTGGCGGCCTATTTCTGCCAGCTCCTCGAGGAGGTCGTCGAGCGGGAGCACGCCGAGCCGGAACTCTTCGACCTCCTCCGCCGGGGACTCGATTACACCCTGAAATCCGAGGCCAACCGCGAGGGATTGCTCCATTTCGAGCGGGAGGTCGCCCGCCTGATGGGCATCGGCCACGAGGGAAAAAACGCCGCCGCGGCATTGGAACGGGCTTTCGGCCGTCTTCCCAAGGGCCGGGGGGACTGTTTAGCGGTTCTTAAAGGTACAGGCTGAAGGCCCCACCCCGTCATTTCCGCTAGCCAGCCCCGGCCGTGGCGCGTAAAGTCATTGTATATCAAGATGGAGTCGGGAACCGCGAATCTACTACACATGCTGGAAGACAGGGTGCGTGCCCTGTGCGAGGAGGGGAACTGGAGCCAGGCGAAGCATGCCGCGGAAACCGCGGTCACCAAGGCTCGCAGTTCGCTGGATGATGACGCCAACAGCGTCGAGGAACTGGCCACCTCCCTGGAAGTCAAGGGGGACCTCCTCCGGCAGATGGGCGAGCACGACGACGCCCGCGACGATTATCTCGAGGTGCTCAGACTGCTCGACGGGCACGAGGGGGACATGGAGCAGACCGGTCGCGTGAGCGCCAGCCTCGCGGTCCTGCACGATGACCTCGGGGAAAAGGAGGAGGCCCGGCAGTACTACCTCAAGGCGATCGAGATTTTTGAAGGCATGGATCCGCCGGCGGAACTGGATGTCGCCGATCTCAGCAACAACCTCGCCTTCATTTACGAGGGCGAGGACGATTTCGGGGAGGCCGAGACCCTGTTCCTGAAGGCCCTCAAGATTTCCCACGAGCACAACGGGAAGGAAGACCCCGAAACCGCCGCGATCTGCAACAACCTCGGCGCGCTCTATCTCAAGTGCGGACTGCTCGAGCAGGCGCGTGAGATGCACCACATGGCGCTCGAGGGCCGCGAAAAGGGCCTCGGCACGGACCATGTCGACACGGCCCAGTCCCACGGCAACCTCGCCGTGACCCTCGCGGGCCTCGGGATGAATGCCGCCGCCAAGGAGCACTTCGAAAAGTCGGTCAATATCCTCGACAGGCACGCCCACGAAGTCCCCGGCGACCTGGCCGCGGTGGCCTCGAACTACACGCAGTTCCTCAGGAACAGCGGGGATATCAAGGGAGCCCAGCACCTCGACAAGCGGGTCGCCAAGAAGCTCAAGAAGCACTAGGCCGCCCGTGCGGGCCTCCCGACCGGGCGCCTCGGACCGGGTCCTTCCCGCTACGTCCGCGTCGGGAACTTCTCGCCCATGAGCCAGCGCGCGATGACGTTGGGATTGGCGGTGAGGTTGCCGGTGACGCGATACCGCGAGCGCCGGAGGACGTCGGCGGATTCGCGGTCTTCATCGACCACGCACCACGGCCGCGATCCGGACGAATGGATGAACCGGATCTCGCCGGAATCCGGGATGACCAGGAAAGCCACGTGGCTGTCGAGCCCGACGATGTAGATCCCGGGGCCGCGGGACTGCAATTCGGTCAGGAAGAGCTCGTAGTCGGTGCCGACCCGGATGTGCAGTTCGTCCTCGCGGAGGAAGGTGCCGAGGATGTTCTGGGACGGCTGCTGCGCGAGACGTCCCCATTCCACGTCGAACCGCGCGTCCTGCAGGACCGACGACACGAAGTACCCGCAGGCCACCTTTCCGCCGCCGGGCTCGTGGGCGATTCCCTCGTAGGCCCATGGCGTCCCGAGCCAGCAGCGCATGAGCCGCGGCAACGCGCCCTCGAGGAGATTCCGCGCGCTCCGGAGAATCGCGGTCCGCTCCGCATCGCTCCCGGCCGCGGCGTAGGCATCCGACAGCCGCTGGCGGTGCGATTCGAGGTCGTCGGAGAGGACGCTGTAGGTCTCCGGATCCGGCGCGGGCGTGCCGGGACCATCCTTCGCCGCGAAGATGTCCCGCCCCATCCGGTGGAGCGCGGTGCGGTTCGACCAGAGCGCAAAGCCTGCCCCCGCCACCAGCAGGATCAGAAGCAGGCGCGTCCAGAGAATCCGCACGGTGGCGATCCTACCCCCGCCGGGACGAAATTTCGAGCCGGAATGCGACCCCTCACTCCACCGCCAAAACCATGAGCGGCGGGTCGTCCAGGAGCTTCCCCGCGGATTGCCCGAGAAGGGCCTGGTAGAGCCGCGATTCCGGAGTCAGGACCGTGGCCTCGAATCCGTCGTGCTCGACCGTGAGGCCCCCCGCCGCGGGAGCGAGCAGGTAGAAGACGATCTCACCGTTGTGCTCCGTTTCCACGAGGGCCCCGGGCCCGATTTCCCCGTCTTCGTCGTAGGTCGGCGGGTCGAACGATTCGAAGTGCTGCATCGACTCGGCGAGCTTGGCGGCCTGTTCAGCCTGGGCCCCGGCAAGGTAGGCGGCCTCCACCGCCCGCGTATCGTACTTCCCGTCGGACTTCGTCTCGTCGCCGGTGGCATTCTGCCGGGCATCGTCCGCGGCCGCCGTCATGACGGCGTGCTGTTCGGCGAGGGCGGCCCGGATGCGGGTCAGAAGCTGCGGTTTCGGCACGGACGGGTTCTACAGGATGAGGCCGCTCCCCCGAAAGTCCGGATTTCCCGGAAACCACACCCCCCGCCGTCGCCCGTACCTGACTTCGATCACGTAATCGAAGTCAGGTTGCAAGCGGAGTGGGAGGGGCAGGGTCATGCGGATGAGTCGGTTGCGAGGGCGCGCACCGCGGCTTCGGTGTCGGCGGCGATGGTCCGGCAGTCGTCGCGGTTCTTCGACAGATGCGAAAAGTCGAGCGGGCGGCCGATGCGGAGGGAGATCTTCCGGGGCCGCGGCAGGGATTTTCCGGGTGGCAGGGCCTCCCACGCGCCCGTGAGGTGGCAGGGGACGACCGGGACCGC
>JABDMC010000079.1 GCA_013001695.1 Akkermansiaceae bacterium | reverse complement strand
ACGCGGCGTTGCACCATCAGGGTTTCCCCCATTGTGAATGATTCTCGACTGCTGCCACCCGTAGGTGTCTGGACCGTGTCTCAGTTCCAGTGTGGCTGATCGTCCTCTCAGACCAGCTACCCGTCGTTGCCTTGGTGAGCCGTTACCTCACCAACAAGCTGATAGGCCGCGAGCCCATCCTGAAGCGACAGCCGAAGCCGTCTTTGATCCGAAGATCACATGCGGTATTAATCCGAGTTTCCCCGGGCTATCCCCCACTTCAGGGTAGGTTGCTCACGTGATACGCACCCGTCCGCCACTAGGAGCTACAATTAGCAAGCTATTCGTAGTCCTCGTTCGACTTGCATGTCTTATCCACGCCGCCAGCGTTCGTTCTGAGCCAGAATCAAACTCTCCGTAGAAATTTTGATTGGCATTTCGCTGATTGCTATTCGCCAAAATTGACCTGTCCGCGAGTTGTGAGGCCCGCGGACCCTGCGCATCGGCTGAGCCGACACACAGCACACAATTTAGTCTTAAATTCTCTGTCCGGCAAAAGGGCTTCGTGGCGGGCGAACCCGCGGTGGAAATCCATTACCGGACCATCGCTGTAAAAGAGCCGTGACGTGGGGACGAAAAAGCCGACCGGACTTGCGTCGCGATCGACCTTTTAGTTGTCTCTCACGTGCCGCTTCGCGCGGCGGCCGAGAAACTACCTCCAGTTTTGCTGGCGTCAATAGCTTTCGGCAACTTTTTTTGGGGCCGGTTGGAGGCTGTGAACAAGCATGGATTGGCGGGGGCGGGCGGCATGCATTGGGGACGGGTAAGATCCGGCGGAATTAAGGATTTTGCGGGACGGCGAGGAGGACCGCGAGGCCGCCGTCGGTGCGGTTGCGGGCGTGGATCTTGCCGCCGAGGCTGTCGATGCAGGACTTGGCGATGGCGAGGCCGAGGCCGGCGCCGCCTTCTTCGCGGGTGCGGGCCGTCCCGGGACGGGAGAACGGCTCGAAGACCTTCGTGAGCCACTCCTCGGGAATGCCGGGGCCGTGGTCGCGGACCTCGAGGTGGACGGAGCCGTCGGGGGCGGTGGCCCGCAGCTCGATGGGGCCCCCGGCCCCGGCGTAGCGGGCGGCATTGCGCACCACGTTGGCGAGGGCGCGGCGCAGGAGGTCGCGGTTGGTGGTGAGCGCCAGGGACGGATCGGCGTCGATGCGGCAGGTGGCGCCGGGGGCCTCGCGGGCGGCGACTTCGGCGAGGAGATCGCGGACCGCCACCTCCTCGGTGGCGAGGGAGGCCGGTTTGAGGGAGGCCCGCGAGAAGTCGAGCAGTTCATTGACGAGTATCCCGAGTTCCTCGGCCTCCTCCTCGAGGGCGGCGAGGCGGCCGCGCTCGGCGTCCGGGATGGTCCCCTCGAGGACCCCGAGGGCCATGCGCAGGCGGGCCAGCGGCGAGCAGAGCTCGTGGGCGATGTCGCCGAGGAAGCGCTTCTGGCCGGTGACATAGGCGTCCAGTTGCCCGGCCATGCGCTGCACGGCGCGGCTCAGGCGGCCCAGTTCGTCTCCCCGCTTGGAGGCCACCTCCACCGCGAAGTTGCCCTCCGCCATGGTTTCGGCCGCGGCGGTGAGTCGCTGCAGGCGCCCGGTGAGCCGCATGACAAACGGCAGCCACACCAGGGCCGAGACGAGGAGCACGCCCCCGAGGGCCCAGCCCCACGGACGCCAGTCGAAAAACACCCCGTTGCCGCCGAGCGACCCGGCCCGCGCAATCACGATGCCGTCGGGAGGATGGCGGAACTCGCGGCTGCCCAGCGGCACCAGCGCCGCCGCGAGATACTGCGGCGGATCCCCCGACTGGCCGACGTGGAAGACGCGGGCCACGCGGTTTGCGGGATCATTTCCGGCGGGCGGTCCCCGGCGGGCCGGGCCGTCCCGCCGGCGTGGCGGGGGGCGCCTCGATTCCCCGTCGCCGGGCGCGAAGAGATCGCCAGCCGGTCCCGTCCCCGGTCCGCCGCGTTCGCGCGGGGGCAGGACGATGCGCAGGGGACCCCGGAGGCTCTCGGGGAACTCGCTGCCGCTCCCGGCCAGGCGGGCGAGGTCGGCGGCCCGGTAGACCGCCAGCACGACGCCCTGGTCCTTTTCGTAGCGGGTTACCAGTTCATCCCATTGATGGCGCGGGGCGTCCCGCAAGTCCGCGGCCAGGGCGGTGGCCACCGCGGTGAAGCGCTGTTCCGTCCGCCCCCACAGGAACTCCCGCGGGTCGACGCCGAACTGCACCTTCACCACGAGAAAGATCACCGCCGCGACAAGCGCCAGGTTCAGGAAGAACCAGAACAGGATCTGCCCGTAAATCGTGAAGCGGGGACGTATCTGCATCTTACACGGCGGGTGGCATGACCGTCCCGGTCATGAGCTGGCG
>JABDMC010000222.1 GCA_013001695.1 Akkermansiaceae bacterium | reverse complement strand
GCGCACGGCATGACATCCGACGATGTCTTGGAGACCGGGCAATACCGTTATCGGTTTTATCGTTCCCCTCATTTGCCCCACGGGTGGGACGCAGGACTTCTATTCGAGGAGACGCGCAAGACACTGTTTTGTTCCGACCTCTTCCATCAATTTGGCGACGTCGACCCCGTCACGTCGTCGGACCTGATTGAGCCGTCGCGGGCGGCTATGCAACAAATGCAGCAAGGACCGCTCGCAGGTTACATGCCATACACACAACAGACAGAGGGAGTCCTACGCTCCCTTGCCGCACTCAAACCCGAAACACTAGCCGTGATGCACGGCTCATCCTACATCGGCCAAGGCGATCGGCTACTCACCGACCTCGCCGGGGCAATCAAGGAATATTTTGATCAGGCCTGACAAGCGGCTGCACGACAACCCCCGACCCGCCGCGAAGTTGAAAGCGCCACAACAGTTCAGCCATGATCCCAAGAGCCACACTCGCCCTCCGGTCAGGGGTGTGTGAGCCTTGACGGTTCGACTGAAATGGACGCCACAATTCCCACCTCCGTAGAATGCACACCATGAGAAGGGTCCTCGCCTTCCTCTTTCTATCGTTGGCAGCGCCACTTGGCGCTGAAGGAATTGCCTCGATGACGGAGATCACCCGTGAGAACGCGAAGAAGCTCGATTACCACGGCTTGGCGGTAATTCGCAAATCGCAGCTCGGGAAGAGCTACATCGCCCTGATCATTCGCCCCCGGAGAGAGCACCCTTTCGGCACTTGCGGCGTAACGATCTACGACAAGACCGGGAAACAGATCTTGTTTCAGGTCGACCCAAGGGTCGGTCCAGCGCCAGACTTGAAGGGGTTTCCCGATGGATCCCGCATCTACTTCCATGTGGCCGACGAATTGGTGGATGACATCGAAGTGCGCTACCATCTCAGTGCGAACCAGCACCAATCGCACGTCTTCACAATCCCACGAGGCCAGTTAGGGAAGGTGGCAAACCTCTAGCAACCTCGACACGAAGCCGAACAAGTTGCTGGTCCCAGGAGAAATCGGGCAGTCATACCGCCTGCTGTCGCTTCGTTCTGTCAGCTTTCCCTCGCTGGATCCCATCGCAATGACAGTTCCGGCTTCCCAGGGTCCCTTGCCGATTCCCCCGGCGGCTCCCCTTACAACGGCTCTACGGTGCAAACCACGCGGTAGAAGCGCCGGGGGTCCCCCGCCCCGCCCGGGTGCAGGAAATCGACGGTCGGGCCCGTGGCCTGCACGTTGCCCACGACCGTCGTCCAGCTTCCCGGCTCGAGCGTGGTGCTCGTTTCGAGGTGGTACCACCGGCCGGCCTCGGTTTCGCAGGTCACCGCGACATCCGGAACCGTCGATGCGATCGCGATGATCTCGAAGGGGGCGACCGGCGTCACGTCGACGAGCTTCAGGTACTGCGCCTCCCAAGGCGCGCCCTCCGAATTTTCATTCCCCCAATCTCCTTCCGAGGCCGGCACGCGCTTCAGGAAGACGCTGAAGCCGCCGGCCTGGAGGTCCGACCCGCTGATTCCCGGGTCCCACAGGAGGGCCTCCTTCCGTCCCGTCACGGCGGGGGGCCGTTCGTAGGCGGCGATGTTGCGGACATTGTAGAGGCGGCTGTTGTCCAGACCCAACAGGGGAGCCAGCCCCGCCGGGATGACGAAGGTGTCGCCTTGATCGCTCCCGAGGCTGAGGTTCACGAAGGCCAGCACCACGTCCTGGAACATCGGGGAGACGCCCCCTTCCTCGTACTTCGCCACGCCGAATATCTGCCCGTTGTTGCCGTTGCCGTCGAGGATCCAGCGGTTGCTGCTCCGCAGCGCCGGGCTCGCGAGGCGCGCCTTGTTGATGTCGCCATACACCGTCGCGAGCTGGTCGTTCCAGAAGTTCGTGTCCCCCCAGAGCGGCATCATGGAGTTGTAGGTCTTGAAGTGCGGCACCCACTTCGAGGCGTTGAATTCCCAGAGGTCGTACCCGTAGAGCCGCGTGGCGCCCAGTTCCTGGCCGGAAAATATCATCGGGGCGCCGTCGATGGCGCTGTTGGCGGCATAGCGCGCCATCGCCGCCCACGGATCGTCGTAGTTCTCCTCGTCGTGGGAGGTCGTGTTCAGGAGAATCACCGCCTGCCCGTAGGCCGTGCGCCGGTCTTCGTAGGCGGTCCGCAAGGCCCACTTGTCGGCCGCCCCCTTGACCGCAAAGAGGAGGTTCTCGTTGAGGACGTCGAAGTGCCGCCCCGACCGGTAGGTCACCTCCCCGCCGTCGAGCGATTCCGACATGAAGACGAAGTTCCATTTGACGCTCTTGGCGCGGTTGATGATGTACTCCCAGCACCGCGGCGGCAGTCCCTGCCCGAAGTCGCATCGCAGCCCGTCGATCCCGCGGTCGTCCCAGGCGTAGCGCGCCGCGGCATCCCCGTCGGCCGGCACCGAGTTCCGGTTCTGCCCGGCGGGACGGGTCATTTCGAGCCAGTAGGGAACGTAGGCCCCGAAATACCGCCAGACCCCGCGGGTCACCGCGTCAAAGCTCCCGCCGTCGGTGCCATTGAATCCGTAGGAGGTGGCGTCGAACCAGTCTCCCTCGTTCTTCTGCGCATCGGTGCTCCCGGAATTGCGCCACAGGGCCGCGTAACGTCCGAAGAAGATGTCCTTGACGTCATTCCACTTCCCGAAGTCGTAGCGGTCGGGAGCCGGCGCGATCCCCTCCCCCGCCCCCAGCCCGGCGCGCTGGTAATAATCGTCCTCCCGCGAGAACACCCGCAGTTCCCGGTTTCGGATTTCATCGGTGGGCGCCCACGCCGCGCCGCCGCTCCACCGGTCGACGCCCTCCTGCCCGAGCTCGACATCAAAGGCGGTGTGGTTGAAGGCCGCGTCCGGCATGATCGCCATCCCCGCCGCATCGGCATCTGCCACGAAGTTCCGGAAGGACACCATCGCCTTGGCCCGACCAGCGGCCACGCTGTCGCCGGGATCATACTGCGCGCTCGTCCGGGGCTCGATCTCCCAGAAGTTCTTCACCGCGTAGGGGCTGCCCAGCGCGAAGGGATAGTTGAAGTCCTCGAAGGGGGCGCCCCCGTTCCAGACGCGGGAATGGCCGTCGGCATCGCGCCCGTCGAGGCCGAAGGGATGATACGGCTGGAACCAGAGCCAGTTCACCCCGAGATCCGCCATGGTTCCGAGATTCCAGTCATTGACCCGGCCGCCCGCGGTGTGGATCGCCCCCGGGCGGTCGGAGAGGTCTTCCCAAGTGCTGCGCTGCGACTCGAGCGTCCCCGAGGCCTCGACGTTGAGGACGTTGACCTCGTACATCCGGATGTCCCGCGCCCCCACCGGGGAAACCACCACGCAGTGGTCCCGCGCCCCGCCGTCGCCGTACCACTGCCAGTCGGGATTCCCGGATGTCTTGAAGCGCGCCGTGAGCCGGTAAGACCCGGTCTTCACCGCGGGGATCGTCAGCGTCCACCATTGCGACCCGTCGTAGACCAAATTGTGCGGGATGTAGTAGTGGCCCGTGACCGGATCGGTGTCGCCCGCGGAGTCCGTGATGTCGTTCCCCGGAACCGGCAGGATTCCGTCGTGCTCGTTATCCCCGTTCTTGTCGGTGGTGGCGAGCTCCCGGCGGTTGAGATTGGTGAAGACCTCCACGTCGGTGACCCCGCCGGCCTCCGGGTCGAAACGGACCTCGATTCCGGCCGAAGTCCCGGCGACCTCGTCGATGAAGACGTGGGAAACCGTGTAGTCGCCGTTCTGCCAGCCATACCCCGGGGCCCGCACCTGCAATTTCCCGGCCCCGAACGCCGCCGGGATGCCCAGCAGGATGGTGATGATGATGAGCCGCATTACGGCAGGTCGATTTCGAGTTGGTAAAAGCGGAAGGGCTCCACCGCCGGGCTCGTCGGGGTGTCGGGGGGGCCCGCGTCGGTCCACAGGATGCTCCCGGCGTCCTCGCCCGTGGTGTCGATCGCGGCACCGACCTGCAGCCAGTTCTGCAGGTCATGGGACCAGTAGAGTCGGTAGAGCCGGTCCGGGAGTCCCGGGAAGTCGAGGTCCATGGTGCCGTCCGGGTTGCGCGAGATGCCCAGCCGCGGATACGCGAAGGCATCCGGCACGAGCGGGTCGAGACCGGCGAGGAACTCCTCGTAGTTCGTCAGCCCGTCGCCGTCGGGATCGCCGTTCGCCCCGTTTCCGGGAACGCCGCTCCCGTCGTCGTTCGGGTCGAGCCCCTCCGCGAGCTCCCACCAGTCCGGCAGGGCGTCGAGGTCGTTGTCCTGCGTGACCGGAACCGCCGGACCGAGTTCCACCGTGACGTCTCGGAAGGCTCTCGTCACGATCGGCCCGTCCACCGCCTGCCGGATGTTGGCGCGCAGGCGGTATGTCCCGGGCTCGGCGTTCGTCCACGTGAAGTTCCAATATTTCTGCGAGCCCGCGGCCTGCACGCCGTTGAACACCGTCGTGCCGGTACCCACCACGAAATCGACATCCACGGCCTGCACGAACCCGTCGGTTTCGACCTGCAGCGTGATCTCGCGGTCGGCCGGGGTCAGGTTCGGCGGATGGATGTCCGGCAAAAACTCGACATGCGGCTGGCCGTCGCCGCCCTGCTCCGGCGGGGTCACGAAGGCCGCATACGGCAGGGATTGCACCGCGGCCTTCACGCGGCGCACCGCCTCCAGCGTCACGCCGGTGCGCTCATGGGTCACCGTCACGGTGTGCAGGAAATTCGGCCGCCGGTTGTAGAGGTTCGGCATGACGAAATCGAGGGAATGGTATTCGTTCGAGCCCGTGTTGTAGTCGATGCTGTAGAGGCTGCTGTCCCACAGGGTCCCGCCGTCGGGCGATCCCGACTGCACGCTGGCGATGGTCACGTCGAACTCATCGATCAACTCCTGCTCGCTGAGCCCGTTGGCGAGCGGCTTGGAAAAGAAGGCCTTCAGGATGTAGCCCTCGCTCACGACGGTGCCGTCGTTCGCGGGGACCGCCACGAACATCCGCGTTTCGAGGCCGTCCGCGATGATATTGCGCGTCAGGGTCGTGTACCAGCCGCTGGCGTCGTCGGCGGGGCTCACCGTCCCGGTCCACGTCGAAGGGTCCGAGGAGGTCGCTTCCACGAGGCGGACCTGCAGGACGGCGGGGTCGGACCCCGCGGCAATGTTGGCGTAATTGAACCGGAACTCCTTCGGGTAGATGCTGTTGATGTTGGGATCGGGCCCCACCTCCAGGGCCTGCACCCACTTTCCAACGCCATTTCCGTTCGACGCCCCGGTCGTGTCGTCGTCGTTCGAGGCGGCCCCGTCGACGACGTAGAACCACACCTCCGAGGTGCTCGCCCCGGCCCGGACCACCCCCTCGTAACTCTGCCCGCTGACGGTCTCGTTCTCGGCCGGGAAGACGATCTCTCCCTCGGTGCGGGTGGCGTCGTAGTAGAACGTCTGCTGGAATGTGTTGTAGAGCGACGCCTTCCCGTCGCGCTTCAGGAACGCCCGCGCCCGGATGATGTGGAAGCCCTCCTCGAGCCCGGTCTGCATCAGGCTCGTCGCGCCGTCCGGGGTGGTGGCGAGGTCGTTGTGCGGGAAAAACGAGACCGTCGTCCCGTCGAAGGCCCCGATCTCGAAGGTGGTCATGCCGGCGGTCTTCGCATCGACCTCCGTCGCGCCGCTGGGAAAGACCGGCTCGAACGGGTTTCCCGCCTTCGAGGTGCGGCGCACGCCGACCTTGTAGCGCACCGTGCCCCCCGGCTTCGGCGAAATGGTCCCGCGCCACCAGGTGCCGTCGCCGCCGTCGGGCGCATCCCCGGCATCGGTCATCACGACCGCCATGGTTCCGGCATTCCCCGGGAGTCCGGCGGTCCCCTGCGGTTCGGTCGCTCCGTCCGCGGTGTGGTACAAGACCGCCTCGTGGTCGCCGTCGGCCACCACGCTGGTCTTCACGTAGACATCGATCGAGGAGGCATCCTCCTGGAACTGCGTGCCGGTCCCGATCGAGGCCGGAAGGGTGGCGGAGGGGTCGTGATACACGAAGAACACCGTGTCGGGGGGAAAGCTGTTGGCCGTCGATCCCGGGAAGCCCGTCACCGGGTTGGCCGGAATCCGCTGCCAGAACCCGGCATCCACGGACCCGAGGGCATTATCCGCCCCGGTGCTGGTGCCCGCGAACTTCTCCGGGCCCATGCGCTCCACGAACGTCGGCTGCTCGTAGCCGAGGAACATGTCGATGCTGGTCCCCGGCGGATTGTCCCGCAGCGCCGGGTCCGGCGCCCCCGTCCCGTTCAGGTCGATCCCCCCGTCGAGCTTGGCGAGGATGTTCGCCGACGAGCTGTCGGTGCGGAACACGAACTTCAGGTTGCTGACATCGGTCACGCGCGGAATGGTGACGTCGTACTCGTAGTCGTCCCCCGCCGGGTTGCTGGTATCCGCCGGGTAGGGGTGGAACCCGGGGTTGCCGGCCGGCCCGTTGAACCCCCCGTCGCCGTCGGGCCCGTCGCGGCGCGTCACGGTCATGGTGGCCGCCGGAAGCCCGTTCTCGAAAATCTCGACGGGCCGCCCGCCGAGGTCCTTCCACGCGTCCGATTCCTCCGGCGTGCGGTAGGAAAACACGAGGTAGCTCCCCGGGTCGACGAGCACCTCGTCGAGCTGCGAGGCATACTTGTAGAAACCGACCTGGCTCCCGTAGCCGCGGGCATACTGGTAAAGGTAGGCGTCGTTCTCGAAGGGGGTCGACGGGAACTTGGTGAAGAAGCCGCGCGCCTGGCCCGACGCGAAGTTGTCGTTGAGCATGATGGTCGCCACCACCGCGTCCTCATCCGGCATGGCGCCGTTCTCGCGCTTGTCGAGCCGCTCGTAGGCGAGGAAATCGTCATCGCCCCAGCGTCCCTCCTGCGCCCCGCGCGCGAAATGCTGGTGGAGGTAGGCGAGGTTCGGCAGGCGGTTGTCGGCAAACTGGCCGAGGAAGGCGGTGTTGGCATGCCGCGGGAAGGCGCCCCCGCTCCCCTGCAGGACCCCGGCGTGGTAGTTCCCGTCGGTGTAGACCAGCGGGAGGCCGTCCCGCGTGAAATACAGGGCGTGCTGCAGTTCCCGGGCCGCGGCGAAATCGTTGTCGTGGCTCTGGGCGTGCATCACCGAGACGGCGGGACCGAATCCTCCCACCCCGGGCGAATCGTAGCCGAACAGGGACGCGGACGGGTTGCCGAGGATATTGTTGAGGTTGGTGCGGAGCGGATTGTCGATGAGGCGCATCCCCGCCTCGATGTAGCCGCTGTAGCCCGGCGGTTCGCCGAGGTGCTCCCCGAACAGCATGGCGTCGTTACGGGTGGCCCCCGTGTCAAAAAGCGAGTTGCGGTGGTTCAGGTCGTCAAAGCCGCGCGTCAGGTTGAACTGCCGCTGGATCTGCCCGGTGTACCCGTAGTCGGACTCATCCTTGGTGGCCGGCGCGGTGTCGCCGAAGAAATCGAAGGGGGCGTGCTTGACGGCGTCGAGGCGGAACCCGTCGGCCTTGGTGCGGTCCACCGTCCAGCGGGCCGCCCGCGACAGCATCTCCCCCACGTTCTCCTCGAAGAACTCCGGGTCGGCCGCGATCATGGCGGCGGTGATCCCGTTCCCCCCGCCGAAGCCGACGTAGGTCCCGTCCTGGTCGGCGTGCCGTTCGCCCGCCACCGCCGGGATGCCCGGCATGTAGCAATAGTATTCGGGGTTGTCCGGATGGCGGACCAGGACCGGCTTGGTGGCGGTGTCGCCCTCGCTCGTCCCGTAGTTGCGGTTGACGGTTCCCGGCTCCTGCGCGATGTCGATCAGCCCCGACAACCCGAGGTTCAGGACCTGCCACTCGTCATTGTAGTCGCGCGTGTTGTCCCACAGGCGGTGGGTGCCGTCGCCCTGGACCCGCAGGTGAAAATCTCCCGCCACGAACCCGGGATACAGGTCGGTCGGCGTGGACAGGGTGAACAACGGCGTGTCAAAGCCGTTGTGGTTCATGATGTTGTCGAGATAAACCCGGATCCCGAAGCGGTGCGCGACCCGGATCAGTTCCAGCAGGTCGGCCTCGGTTCCGTAGCGCGTGCTCACCGATCCCCGCTGGTCTTTCGACCCGAGGTCGAACCGGTCGAACACGTCGTACCCCACGGAGAATCCTCCCCCGGCCTTGGACGGGGGCGGCAACCACAGCGATTCGTACCCCGCCTCCGCGATCTCCGGAATCTTCTCCGTGATCTCCTTCCAGCTCGTATTGAAATACTGGAGCAGCGCTTCGCCCCGGCCGCTCAGCGCCGCGGCCAGCCACGCGAGGGTGACCAGAAGGTGGATGTGGGTTTTTCGCAAGGGTCCGGGGTCGTTCAGGGGGTGGGATAATAAGGAGTCTAAAGCTTCCCTTCGCAATGGAAATATCCTTCGCCAGCTTTTGGTTTATGGGACTTTTTCCCCTTCTCAATCGGGGGGGCCGATCTACCCTGCGCCCGTGGCCGAGGAGAGTTCGGAGACCCTGCACGCCCTCGGGGCCGCTCTGGCCGCCCGGGACGGCTCCGCCTTCCTGAACACCGCCGAGGCGATCCACTACGCGGACCTCGCCGCCGCCTACGAGGCGCTGGAGAACGACGACGACCGCGAATTCTTCCTGCGGACCCTCGGTCCGGAGCGGTGCCCGGACGTCCTTGCGGACCTCCCGGAGGGACTCGTCGCGAAGGCCCTCCAGGTCTTCACGCCCGCCCAGCAACGGGAACTCCTCGCGGAGATTCCCGACGACGATCGCGTCGACATTCTCCAGGCCGTCAGTGACGACACGCGCCGCCGCCTCCTCGGCCTGCTCGAAAAGGACGAGGAGGAGCTGACCCGCTCCCTGCTCAAGTACGGCGAAGAAACCGCCGGGGGCCGCATGACCACCCAGATCGGGCGGCTCTCCGCGGATTGTTCCGTGCAGGAGGCGCTCGACACCCTGCGGAACCAGCTGGAGGACACCGAAACGCTGACGCGCATCTTTCTCGTCGACGCCCGGGACCGGCTGGTCGGCAAGGTCCGGCTTCGTGATCTCGCCTTCAGCGACCACGGCACGCCGCTGCGCGAGATCATGCAGCCCGCGGAGCTGAGCATCCTCGCCACCGCCGATCAGGAAGAGGCGGCCAACATGATCTCGAAGTACGACCTCGCGGCGCTGCCCGTGGTCGACGAGCAGGCCCGCCTCCTCGGCGTCATCACGCCCGATGACGCCATCGAGATCCTCGAGGAGGAATCCACCGAGGATATCGAGAAGTCCGCCGGCCTGACCGGCGAGACCAACGAGGTGACCTACCTGCACACCCCCATCGCGACGCACTTTCGCCGGCGCTTCATCTGGCTGCTGGGTCTCGCCTTCCTCGCCATGGCCTCGGGCTACGTGATGCTGCGCTTCGAGGGGGTCCTCAACGGGGCCTTCCTCCTCGCCCTCTTTCTGCCGATGGTCATCGCGACGGGTGGCAACACCGGCGGACAGGCCGCCACCATGGTCATCCGGGCCATGGCCCTCGGGGAACTCGAACCCGGGCATTCCGCCAAGGTCGCCTGGAAGGAACTGCGCCTCGGCCTGTTGCTGGGCCTCATCCTCGGCGGGAGCACCACGCTGGTGTCCGTCGTCCTGCTCCCGGCCTTCCAGGCGCCGCTTCCGCCGGGCATCAGCTTCATGGAATTCGGCCTCGCGGTGGGCACCGCCCTCGCCGCGCAGGTCACCGCCTCGACCCTCATCGGCTCGCTGCTCCCGCTGATGGCACGCTCCGCCAACCTCGACCCGGCCGTCATTGCGGCGCCCGCCATCACCACCGTGGTGGACGTCACCGGGATGGTCATCTACTTCACCATCGCCCGGGCGTTCCTCGGGTTGTGACGGCCATGCGCTTCCGATCCCGCGGGTTCCCGGCCGCCCCGGCCCTCATTCTGCACCTCCTCCTTCCCTGATGTCCTCCGAAGCCGACCTTGTCGCCCACCTCATCGAGAATCTCGAGGCGCTGCGCGGCGTGACCGCGAAGCGCATGTTCGGCGGGCACGGAATCTTCAAGGACGGGCTCATGTTCGCCCTCGTGGCGGACGGCATCGTCTTTTTGAAAGTCGACGATCAGAACGCCCCGGAGTTCGAGGCCCTCGACCTCGAGCCGTTCACCTTCACCAGGAAAAAGACCGGGAAGACTTCCACCATGTCCTACCGGCGGTGCCCCGACACCGCCCTCGAGCGCCCCGACGAACTCCTCCGGTGGGCCCGGTCCGCCCACGCCGCGGCGAAACGCGCCAAAAAGTGATCGTGGCATGACCATCCCGGTCATGGACAACAACTCCGGACCAGCCACCACAAACCGGCCTGCTTCAGCGCAGGGCAGCAGAACGCCTGCGCGTTCCGATTGGGAGGCCGACCGACACGACCAGGAGTGGACCATGGGAGCGGGGGTCGGAAGGGGCAACCCTTCCGCCGAGAGCGGTCCAAGACAGGTCTGCAGGAAGCCCGATTCCGGCCAACCCAACCCGGGCCCCGATTCCGTCTGCAATCATTCCCCCGCTGTTCCCGTATCCCTCCCGCACCATGAAGCCGCACCTCGCCATCCTGACCGCCCTCGCCT
>JABDMC010000215.1 GCA_013001695.1 Akkermansiaceae bacterium | reverse complement strand
CCAGATCAGGATTCCCGTCATGGCGCTCCTTCTACCCACCCTCCCCCCGCAAGGAAAGTCCCGAGGGTCTCCCGCCCTTGAATCGTGAACGTTCACGATTCAAGGTTGCGGGGATCCGGGGTGAGTTCGGTCGTGACGTCGGGGTTCGGGGTGGTTGAATCAGGGCGGAGATGGTGGAACTACCGGAGGATTTTGGGCTTCGCCGGCGCTACCTGCTGGGGATCTCGGGGGGGCGCGACTCGGTGGCCCTCCTGCACGTCCTGCGGGAGGCGGGGGCGGCGAACCTGGTCCTGTGCCACCTGAATCACCAGCTCCGGGGGCTCTTTTCGAGCGACGACGCCGCCTTTGTCCGGCAACTCGCGGAGGCCCACCACCTGCCGTTCGAGATTGCGCGCGCCAACGTGAAGCGCCTCGCGGAGGAACAGCAGTGCTCGATCGAGACCGCGGCCCGCGCCGCCCGGCACGAGTTTTTCGCGGTCTGCGCCGCCAAGCACAAATGCAACCGGGTCCTCCTGGCACACCATGCCGACGACGACGCCGAGACGGTCCTCTTCAACCTTCTCCGCGGATCGGCGGGGCTGAAGGGGATGCAGTACGAATCGGTGGTGAAGGCCGGCCGGCGGAAGCTGACCTTCGTGCGGCCCCTGCTCGCCGTGCGGCGTCACGAGATCGACGAGTATGTGCGGGAGCACGGGATCCCCTACCGGGACGACGCCAGCAACGCCGAGCCGGTGGCGGTGCGAAACCGGATTCGCCACGAGGCGCTTCCCCTCCTCGAGGAGATCATGGACCGGGACGTGGTCCCCGCGATCCTGCGGGCCACCGACATCAGCCACGACGACCGGGAGTGCCTCGACGCCCTGCTGGAGGTCCTGGACCTGCTGGATCCGCAGGGGCGGCTGCACCTGCCGAAGCTGCGGAAGCTGCCGGAAACGCTCCAGCAGCGCGCCCTGCACCGCTACCTCGCGGAGAAGAAGATTCCGGACCTGTCCGCGGCGTTGCTGGAGAGGGCCGTGGAGATCTTCGATTCCGGGGCCGCGGCGAAGGTGAACCTGCCGGGCGGGAAGCACCTGCACCGGCGGGCGGGCCGCATCTTCGTGGCGTGAGCCGCGGCCGCGGCGGGATCAGAGGAAGGGGAGGAGAAAGGCGCCGGGGATGGCCATCAGGAGGCCCAGGGCGAGCACCCAGGCGACATTCCGGCCGCGGGTGCTCTCCCCGATGCGGATCACGGAACCGAGGAGCACCCCGGCGAGGGCGGTGCCGAGATCGAAGAGCAGGAGGGCTCCGCCCAACCCGGCAAAGGCCGCCCCGGTGCGCGGAATGAACATGCCCAGCACGGTGCCGCCGAGCATGATCAGCCACCACGGCTTGTAACCGCGGAGCGGCGGCCCGCCATCCCACAGGGCGCGGAAATCCTTCCGGGCATTGAGGTTGCGGAACCCGAAGGTCGAATCGGCCTTCCCGGCATCGACCGCCGCGAGGAAGCCGCGGATTTCCTTCACCGCGATCTCGAAGTTCACATCCGGGCTGAACCCGAAGGGGTAAAAGTGGGAGCCATTGAGCATCAGGAGGCGGCTCCGGGGCTGGATGCGGTGGTGCTCCTGCGCGACCCACGCCGGGACGAAGGGATCGAACTTCCCGTGGGTGATGAGGACGGGCTGCGTGAGGGTCCCGAGGCGCAGTTCCAGCGAGCGTTGATCGCCGTCGAGGAAATCCCGGATGAACGCGTAGCGGCTGGACCGCGGGCCGAGCAATCCGAAGTGGGGAATGACTTCCGGGAGGGCCACGAAGAAGACGAAGCCGAGGCTGTACTTGATGTGTTCGACGAGGTAACTGCCGCTCCCCTCGCCCTTCTGGATCCCGATCGAGGAAACCAGGGTGACGCTTCGGATGCGGTCCGGGTGGAGGTCGCCGAGGACGATTGCGGGGGCGCCACCGTAGGACCAACCCGCGACGTGGGCCCGCTGGATGCCCAACTGGTCCATGAGGCCGATGACCGCCGCGGCGTCGGAATGGTAGGAGTAGTCCTCGACGTAGGGTTCGGAATCGCCGTATCCCCAGCGGTCGACGGCGATGACACGGCGCCCGTCCTTGGCGGCTTCGGGGCCGAAGGACTCCCAGTCGCGGGCGCCGCGGCCGGGACTCCCGTGCAGGAGGATGAGCGGCGTCCGGCGGGGATCGCTGCCGCCCCACTCGACGTAGGAGAGGTTGTGGCCGGCGACCTCGAGGATGCGGCGTTGCTTGTCGAAGGGGCGGTTCCCGCTCTGCCAGAAGATGGTGGCGAGGTGCGAGGCGATCACGAGGACGACGTAGATCGCCGCCAGCACCTTCCAATGTCGCCGAAACCAATCCGTCCGCCGTCTCGTCGCCACGGCGAAACCTTAGCGGATCCCGGGGCGGGGGAAAATCCCGAAGCGCGGGGCCGCGAATAAGACCGCGGCGTCAGGGAAGGACGGAGGCCGTGAGGCGCGCCATGCCGACCGTCTCGGTGGCGAGGTCGACGGGGAGGCGAACCACGTAGCGGAGCGGGGTGTCCTCGAGGACCTCCATGGCGGGCTCGGCCTGCCAGGTGCTGGCATTGCCCGAGAACTCGATCCCCGGGACCACGTCCTGGGTGGGAACCCGGTCGACGGCGAGACGGAGGTAGTCCTGCCCGGCGTCATGCACGATGGAGGCCTCGATGAAGGTCGCGGAATCGGGGACGGCCGGGTGGGTGCCGAGAAGCTGCTCGGCGGCATTCCCGGTTCCGTCGCCGTCCGGGTCGGCATCCGGGTCGGCATCGGGACCGCCACCCGGGAAGAAATCCCCGATCCAGTCGGCGAAGTCCATGGCGACGGCGTTGGTCCCCTCGAAGACCGTCACGAAGCGGTCGCCCGGCACATCGTCGATGGTGTCGATGGTCCCGTTCGGCCAGCGGACCATGAGCTGGTCGACCCCGGTCGCGGCGCCGAGGCCGAAGTGGGTGTTGAGGGAATTCATGATGCCGTAGGACTCGCCGCCGCGGACCTCGCGGACCTGCACGCCCGGGCCACCGCCGCTCCCCCACGGCCCGTGGGCCTCGATCCGGGCCCCGATGCCGTTGGGATTGCACGTCGGCCCGCCGGCGAGGGTGATCGTCAGGAAGCCGTTGCTGTTCCCCTGGTTGAGGCAGAGGATATCCACTTCGTTAAAAGAGACGGTGTTGATACTCCGCCCGCGCCCGGCGTAGACGTCGAGGTGGCCGTCGTGGTTGAGGTCGCCGACCGCGAAGGAGTGGATGCGGTTCAGGGGCGCCCCGCCGGAGAGCTTGAAGATGCCCTGGGCGGGACCGTAGGCCGTGAAAGTGCCGTCGCCGTCGTTCTGGTAGTAGCCGTAGCCGACATTGTTGAGGTCCATGTCGGTCACGAGGAGGTCGACAAAACCGTCGTTGTTGAAATCGCGGAAGAGGGCCTGGTTCGCGAGATAGTTGCCGGTGGCGGTCAATCCGGCGGCGGCGGTGCTGTCGCTGAAATTCCCGTTTCCGTCATTGATGTAGAGGGAACTCGGGCCGCTGGGACCGCTTAGATTTCCGGCCGACAGTGGGTGGTTCAGAACAAAGCAGTCGAGGTCGCCGTCGTTGTCGATGTCGGCGAAGTCGGCGCACCAGGTCTGGTCGGGGTCCGCGAGGCCGGCGGCCCCGGGAAGGTCGGTGTAGTTTCCGTTGCCGTCGTTCACGAAGAGGCGGTTGATGCGCCTCTTGCTGGTGGTGGGGTTACCATCTCCCTGCCGGCACTTCGACAGGTAGTAGTCCACATCGCCGTCGTTGTCGTAGTCGGTGCCGATGACGGCGTAGTTGCCCTCGTTGTCGGAGGGAGACGGGAAGGCGGTCGGGAAGACGCCGGGGCCCGCCAGGGAGAAGCCCCCGGACCCATCGTTCATGTACTTGAGGGGATCCGCGATGTCATGGCAGGCGAAGATGTCGAGGTGCCCGTCATTGTCGAGGTCGGCGAAGATGCAGCCCTGGGCAAAGAGGCCGCCGTCCTCGACGTAGGGCCGGTCCGCCGTCCAACTGGTGCCGTCGGCATCACCGAGGAACAGTTCGAGGCCGCCGTTGTTGCTGAAATCATATGCCGCGATGAGGAAGTCATTGACGCCGTTGCGGTCCACATCGGCGGCGCATATGCTGACCGAATACTTCCATGACTCGTTCGGATTCGAGAAGATATTCGTCCAGCGCAGGTGCGTGAACGGGTCGTCCGGGGCGGTCTGCAGCTCGACGCTCAGTTCGCTGTAGTAGTTGAGCCGCACGATATCGTCGCGGCGGTCGCCATTGAGGTCGACCACCGCGATCGGGGAGTTGCTGCGGAAGACGGGCGTCACCGTCATGCCCGCGTTGCTCAGGAGCGGGGTGGCGGGCTGCCGCAGTTCCGGGACCTGGGCGCAGAGCACCGCGGGTCCGAGGAAAACGAGGCCGGCCAGCAATCCGGCGAGGTGGGAGGTTGTAGCCATAAGGGGGCCCAAAGCTATCCGCCATCCGCCCGATTCTGGCAACCAACTAATGGGCCTCCCCGGCCCGGAAAGGCGGAATTAGCCGGATTTTTGGCCCGCCCGGCCGATTGCCCGGCGGCTGCTGCGACCCCCGCCGTCCCATCCGTCCCATCCGTCCCATCCGTCCCATCCGTCCCATCCGTCCCATCCGTCCCATCCGTCCCATCCGTCTCATCGGACCCATCGGACCCATCGGACCCATCGGTCCCATCGGTCC
>JABDMC010000075.1 GCA_013001695.1 Akkermansiaceae bacterium | reverse complement strand
GCCACATTCCGCTCGTCGGCGTGTCGGAGGATGCCTGGGGATCCGTGTTCGCAGATCTTCAGCAGAAGTGGATTGTGATCGGGAGTCTCGTGTATTTTGCCACCGCACTCGTGGACTACCGCTGGCTCAAGTGGCTGGGCATCCCCATGTACGGGGTCGGGATCACCATGCTGGTGGTGATGCTCGGGTCGGGGAACGAGACGCACCAGCTGACGGTGGCGGGCTTCACCTTTCAGCCGACCCAGATCGTGATCGCGGCGGGGATCATCATGATCGGGCTGATGTTCGAGAGTCTTCCCAAGCTGCACCGGTTTTTCGCGTGGCCGATCGTGCGGCTCTCGATCATCGGCCTGCTCTGCGGCGTGCCGTTCCTCCTGGTGGCCAAGGCGGGCGACATGGGGTCGGCCATCGTGTGGCTTCCGGTGGCGGTGGTGGCGATGCTGGTGGGCGGGATTCCGTTCCGCTACCTGCTGTTCATCGGGTTGATCGCGGTGGGGACCATTCCGCCGGTCTACTACGTGGGCCTCCCCTTGCTGTCGGAACGGGGCTCGGAACGGGTCCAGCAATACCTCGACATCCTCGAGAAGGGGCACGTCGAGTTCAGCCCCGAGAATTACGCCCCCTACTACGTGACGATGGCGGTCGGCAAGGCCGGGTGGAAGGGGATCGGATGGGCGGCCCAGTCCGAGCAGTCCGTCCACAACAAGAAGTATGTCCCGTGGACCACGGCGCACAACGACTACATCTTCGCGGTGATCGCGGAGGAACAGGGGTTCCGGGGCAGTTTGCTGCTCATCACGGCGTTCACCCTGCTTCTCATCCAGTGCCTGTTCATCGCCTTCTACAGCCGCGATTTTTCGGGGCAGATCATCGCGGCCGGGGTGGTGGCGCTGTTCTTCGCGCACATCTTCGAGAACATCGGGATGTGCGTCCTGCTGATGCCCATCACCGGGATCCCGCTGCCGCTGATCAGCTATTCCGGGACCTTCGTGCTGATCTGCATGCTGTTGCTGGGCTTCGTGCAGAGCGTGTGGGTGCACCGCAATACGGGGGGCGACGACCCCGATGCGGAAGCCGCCACGGCGTAGCGACGGGCCGAAACCCGGTGGCCGGGAGGCGGCGGGCTCAGGCGGCCGGCGGGGGCCCGAGCTCGCGGATCCACGAGGTGATGCCGCCCCGCACGTTCCGCACGTCGGAGAACCCGGCTTCCCGCAGGAGGGCCACGGCGGATGCGCTGCGCTGGCCGCTCTTGCAATAGACGAGATAGGGGACGTCCGCCGGGAGGCTGTCGAGGCGGGCCGGCAGCTCGCCGAGCGGCAGGAGGGTGCTGCCGGGGAGGCGCACCGCGGCGTGTTCCTCGGGTTGCCGGACGTCGAGCAGGACGCCCTCGAAGTCGGCCTCGAGGATCGCCTGGAGATCCGCGACGGCAATCTCGTCGAGGGCGTCCGCACTGCTGCAGTGCGCCTCGTAATCGACCGGGGCGGTGATCGTCGGGTGGGAACCGCAGAGCGGACAGGCCGGGTCGGGCTGCAGTTCCAGTTCCCGGAAGCGGGCGGCGGTGGCGTCGTAATGCAGCATGCGCCCGGTGAGCGGGGTCCCGTGGCCGAGGAGAAGCTTGAGGGCTTCCATGGCCTGGAGGGTTCCGATCACGCCCGGCAGGGCGCCGAGGACCCCGGCTTCATCGCAGCCGGGAACCGCGCCCGGTGGCGGCGGCTCGGGGAGCAGGCACCGGTAGCACGGGCTGTCCCGCCCGCGATCGAAGACCGTGAGCTGGCCTTCGAACTGGAAGATGGCCCCGGCCACCAGCGGCTTGCCCGCGAGCCAGGCCGCGTCGTTGGCGAGAAAGCGCGTCGGGAAGTTGTCGGAGCCGTCGATGACCAGGTCGTAGTTCCCGAACATGTCCATGACGTTGGCGGCCGTGAGGCGCACCGGGTGGGGCTCGATGCGGATGTCGCGGTTCAGCCCGGTGAGCCGGCGGGCGGCGCTCGCGGTCTTCGGCTCGCCGACGGACTCCTCGTCGTGGAGGATCTGGCGCTGCAGGTTCGAGAGCTCGACGGCGTCGGCATCGACGATTCCCAGCCGTCCCACCCCGGCCGCGGCGAGATAGAGGGCCGCCGGGGAGCCGAGGCCCCCGGCCCCGATGCAGAGGACGGCCGCTTCCTTCAGCCGCGCCTGGCCCTCGGTCCCGACGCCGGGGAGACAGTGGTGGCGGCTGTAGCGGTCTTGTTCCCGGTCGGTGAAATCCATCGCCTTGAGTCTCGCCGGGGATGCCGCCCGCCGCAAGTGCGGCGCGCCGGCCGACTCCGCGATTGAACCCGGCCCGCAAGGGGCCTATCTCTGGGGGCGGATGGACGCTCTCCTCAATCACCTCGCCGCCAAGCAGCCCCTCGATGACCGGCAGGTGGCCGCCGCGGTCGAGTTCCTCCTCGATGAAGATGCCGAGGTCGACAAGAAGGCCGGGTTCCTGAAGTCCCTTGCGGACAAGGGCGAAACCGCCTCCGAAATCGCGGCCTTCGTGGAATGCCTGCTGGAACGCGCCGTCGACCCGGAACTCGGGAAGCTCGCGATCGAGGTGCCCGTCATCGACGTGTGCGGCACCGGCGGGGACAAGCTCAACCTCTTCAACGTGTCGACCACCAGCATGTTCGTCATCGCGGCCGGCGGGGCGATGGTGGCGAAGCACGGCAACCGCGGGATCACATCCAAGAGCGGCGGGGCGGATGTCCTCGAGGCCCTGGGGATCCGCATCGACCTTCCGCCGGCGGGATTCCGGCGGTGCATGTCCGAGGCCGGCATCGGCTTCCTCTTCGCCCCGGCCTACCATCCGGCCTTCAAGGCCGTCGTCCCGGTGCGCAAGCTGCTCGCCGAGCAGGGCATCCGGACCATCTTCAACCTCATCGGGCCGCTCCTGAATCCCGCCCGGCCGACGTGCCAGCTGGTGGGGGTGATGCAGCGCGATCTCGCCCCGGTCTTCGCCGAGATCCTGCAGCGCCTCGGGCGCGAATCCGCCTGGGCCGTCCATGGAACCACCGGCGACGGCCGCTCCGTCGACGAGGTGAGCCTCATGGGCTCGACCCGGGTCTGCAAGGCGGGCACCTACGAGGAGCTCCTCGACGAGGAGATCCGGCCGCGGGACTTCGGCTTGCAGCACGCCGAGGTGGACGACCTGCGCGGCGGGGACGCCGCGGAGAATGCGGCCATCCTCAAGAGCATCCTCGAGGGCGCCGAGCACGGACCGAAGCGTGACATGGTGCTCATGAATGCCGGGGCCGGGCTGGCCTGCGCCGGCCTCGCCGACACGGTCGGCGACGGGATCGAGCAATCCCGCCGGCTCATCGATTCCGGCGCGGCCTTCGAGCGGCTCAAGGCGCTCCAGGACGCCGCGCAGTGAGGCCGCCCCCGGGGTTGCTTACCCCTCGGCGAGCGGCTTCTCGGTCTGCGCGTCGATGATCGCGTAGCGCTCCCGGTGCAGGGCCGGGTCGCTGCGGAAGATGAGGCGGCCGGTGTGCGACCGCTCCAATTCCACGAGGAGATGGGAATCCTCGCTCTTGAAGCGGTTCAGGACGTCGGAGTTGACCACCACGATGATGTCGCCGACCTCCTCCTGCTTCTGCTTGTGGATGACGCCGCTGAGGACCCGCTGGATCTCGACGCTCATCGTGAGGGTCGTCTTCACCTTGCCGCGGCCCTGGCAGTAGGGGCACGGTTCGAGGATCGTCTCGCGAATACTCTCGTTCAGGCGCTGGCGCGTCATCTCCATGAGTCCCACCGAGGAGATCTGGAGAACCTGGGTCTTCGCCTTGTCGCGCTTGAGGCGTTCCTTCATGGCGCGGAAGACGGCCTGCTGGTCGCGCCGGTGCCGCATGTCGATGAAGTCCACGACCACCAGCCCGCCGATATTCCGGAGGCGGAACTGCCGGGCGACCTCCTCGGCCGCCTCGACGTTGGTCTCGAGGATCATGCGCTCGACGTCCTTCGACCCGCGGTTCCTCCCGGTGTTCACGTCGATCGCGATGAGGGCCTCGGTTTCGTCGATGACGATGTAGCCGCCGCACGGCAGCCAGACCTGCCGCAGGAAGGCCTCGTCGATCTGCTTCTGCAGGCCGGTCGCCTCGAAGAGGGGCTGCGGACCGGGATGATAGTGGATCCGGTTCTTGGCGCGCCGCGAGATGCGCTCCGCGATGGCGCGCATTTCCTCGGTCGTCTCGAGGTCGTCGCAGATCACGTTGTCGATCTCCTCGGTCAGGAAATCGCGGGCGGTGCGCTCGATGAGGCCGGGTTCCTTGAAGATGCAGACCGGGGCGGGGGTGTTGTTCCGCAGGTCCTCGACTTCGCCCCACTCCTCGAGGAGCATCGCGAGGTCGCGGACAAAGTGCCGGTAGCGCTGGTTCTGCGCCACGGTCCGCATGATGATGCCCATCCCCTCGGGGACGTTGAGCTTCTCCATGATCTCGCGGAGCCGCTTGCGCTCCTTGGGGTCGTCGACCTTGCGGCTGATCCCGAACTGCTCGGAATACGGGGTGAGGACGAGGTAGCGGCCGGGGAGGGAGACGTTCGTGGTGACCCGCGGTCCCTTGTTGCCGATGGGCCCCTTGGATACCTGGATGACGATTTCCGAGCCGACCGGATAGATCTTCGGGATGTCCTTCGAGGTGATCTGCTTCTTGCGGCGCTTCGGCCGCCCGTGGCGCTGGATCTCCTCGAGGCTGTTGTCGAGGGCGGCGGGGATGGCGTCCCAGAAGTGGAGGAAGGCGTTCTTCTCCATGCCGATGTCGACGAACATGGCCTTCAGGCCGGGCTCGATGTTCTTGACGCGGCCCTTGAAGATGCTGCCGACGATGTTGTTGTCGCCTTCCCGCTCTATATCATACTCTTCAAGGATTCCGTCTTCGAGAAGCGCCACGCGGCGCTCGAGCTTTTCAGCATTGATGACAATGGTGTTGCCCTGCAGCGGATCGATGCCACTGAGCCGCAAGGCGCGTTTGATCTTTTTCAGCATGGTGGTGGAAAGTCATGGGGAAGGGGTTTGGAAAGGGGAGGCCAGGGCGGGGGAGGGGGCATGCCCCTACTGCTGGGGTTCGGGGGTGATGGAGGGGAGGGGGAGGGTCCGCGGCTTCACTTTGACCGGGGCTCCTTCCGGCTCCGCCTCGGCTGCTTCCTCGCCTGTTTCTCCCTCCTCGTCAATAGCAAGCGGGAGGAGATCGCCTTCCGGGAGGTCGATTTGCTCGATCGGGTCGAAATGGCCTTCGTATTCGCCCATCCGGGCGAGGGGCAGCCGCAGGCCCCCGTCGGAGGCGAAGAGCCCGCGGAGGATCATGTGGACCAGCGGCCCGCACACCCGGCCGCCGGATTTGCCGTTCTGGACCAGCACCGCGATGGCGTAGCGCGGGGAATCGAAGGGGGCGAAGGCCACCGTCCAGGAATTGTGGGACTTGATGCCGAGGTCGGCGGTCTGGGCGGTCCCGGTCTTGGCGGCCACGCTGACCTCCTTGAGCGAGGCGCGGCCGGCGGTGCCGCCCGGCTCGTTGGCCGCCTTCCACATGCCCATCCGGATGACTTCGAGCTGCTCGGCGGTCAACCCCTCCTTGAGGAGGTCGGAGCGGAGCTCCGGAACGCTGCTGACGATGACGCCGCGGTCCGGGTGGATGACGCGCCGGACGATGCGGGGCTTGAAATAGCGCCCGCCGTTGGCGATGCAGGAGACCAGGGCGCACATCTGGAGAGGGGTGGCCTGCGAGTCACCCTGCCCGATGGCCAGCTGGGCGACGAGGGAAGGGGTCATGGAGGCCCCGGGACGGTATTCGCGGCGCCACCAGTTGCTGCCGGGGACGATGCCGGCGGATTCCGAGGGGAGCTCGATCCCGGTGCGCTTCCCGAAGCCGACGAGTTGGAAGGCGTCGACCATGCGGTTCGTCCCGAGGGTCGTGGCGAGGTCCATGAAGTAGGTGTTGCACGACCGCTGGATGGAGGATGCGAGGTCGAGGGTTCCGTGACCCTCGCGCTTCCAGCAGCGGATCGTGACCGAGCGCCGCGCCCCGTAGGCGATTCCGCCGCTGCACGAGTAACGGCGGTTCGAATAGCCGTGCATGCACCCCGCGATGGCGGTCGGCAGCTTGAAGGTCGACCCGGGGGTGAAGCTGGAGATCGCCCGGTCGGTGAACGGGGAGGCGCGGTTGGCGCGGTACTCGGCATACTTGGCGCGATTCACGCTCGGGATGAATTCGTTCGGGTCGTAGTTCGGGACCGAGGCCATGGCGATGACCTCGCCGGTGTTGGGGTCCATCACGACCGCCGCGGCCCGCCCCGCCTTGCGGAGGACATTCTCCACGAGATACTGGGCCCGGGCGTCGATGGTCAGCTCCACCCGCGATCCCTGCCGCGGGGGGATGTACTCGAGGGTCTCCTCGCCGAGGATGCGGCCCTTCTCGCTCATGCGCAGCACCCGGCGGCCGGGCGAGCCGGTCAGGACGTCGTTCATGGTGGCTTCGATGCCGTTGATCCCCTTGGTGTCGCCGAGGTAGTGATTGTAGGTGGCCTTGTCGGCATCGGGAATGTCGCCCTTCTCCCACTGCTTCAGGTAGCCGAGGGTGTGGCAGGCGAGCGTCCCGTACGGGTAACGGCGGCGCGGGCGGACCGTGACATACACCCCGGGCATCTCGAGGTTGTGCTCCGCCAACCGCGAGAACTGGTCGAAGGTCAGGTCGACCGGGAAGGTGAAGAGGACCAGCCCGCCGTGCGTCAGGTAGTGGGTCTGCATCGCGCTCGGGCTGTACTTCGGTTCGATGCCGTGGGCGCGGAGGCGCGGCTCGATCGATTCCTGCACGATCTTGACGATGTCCTTGCTCGAGTCCCGGGTGGGCAGGGAAATCGGGCCCGCCACGAACTGGCTGCCGCTCTCCTGCTTGATCTGCAGCTTCCACGCCCGGTGGATCTCCTCGAGGTTGAAGACCAGCTCGTAATTGCGGGTGTTCTCGGCGAGGACCACGCCCTTGCCGCTGACCGGGTCGTAGTTCCGGTCGACGATCTCCCCGCGGACGCCCGGTTCCCGGATCGTGACGGTCTTGTTCCCGGGCACGCGATCGAGGTAAAAATCCCGGTCCTCGATCTGGAACTCATAGAGACGCGTCAGGAGGACCCCGGCCCCCACCAGCACCAGGGCGGTGAGGAGATACAGGCGGAGGCGGTAGCGGGATTCCATGGATCTATTCGCTGACGATGAGGCGGCGGCGGGACTTCAGCCCCTCGTAGCGCACCTTATACCTGAAGAGCGCCGCGCACTTGAATAATACCCAAAAAACCAGCGGGGAAAATACCATGGTGAGCAGGGCCGAGAAGCCGGTCTTGAGGGCGAGGCTCCGGGTCACCACGAGGTCGCCGCGCACGAAGGTGATGATGAAATACTCGGCGAACAGGTAGCAAAAGATGGCGACCCCCGTGAGGAGGGCCGAGACGTGCCACTTGCCCTCGCGGAACAGCGGCTGGATCCCCTGCATCAGGAAGCCCATCGCGGCGTAGAGGACGATCGAGTAGCCGAACGGCATCGTTTCGACCTTGTTGGTGTAGACATCCTCGGCCCCGCCGTGGCTGCCGAGGAGGTGCTGCGCGTCCCACATGAAGCCGCAGAAGAACGCCAGGAAGAGCATCGGCGGGACGTTCACCGTCACCGCCGAACAGAGAAAGACGAGGGGCACGAGGAGAATCCGCGCATCGTAGAGGCCGCCGACCGCCGGGACGAATTGCTGCAGGATGAAGGCGGCCCCCATGAGACCGAGAACGCAGATGTGATAGGGGATCATGGCCTATTCCTCCAAGGGGCCCTCCCGCGGCGCTCCGGATTCGGAAATGACGAAGACGATCTCGAGATTCACGAAGTCCACGGAGGGCTTCACGAGGGCCTCGCTGTCGACGGGCCCCGGCTCGAATGATTCGATGGTGCCCACCAGGATGTTGGGCGGGAACAGCTTGCCGCGGCCGGTGGTGACCACGCTCATCCCCGGCCGGATGGGGGCGTTCTTCGACAGGTAGCGGAGGCGCAGGCGCGGCTCCTCGCCGTAGGCGCCCCGTTGCCCGCTGACGATGCCGACCTCCGGGGTCCCCGCCACCTGCACCGACACCTGGCACGATTCATCGGTCAGCAGGATCACGGTGGCGATGTCGGTGTTCGGGAAGACCTGGTCGACCTTGCCCGCCAGGCCGCCGTTCGCCAGGACCGGGACCTGCGTGCCGATGCCCGACTTGCCGCCGCGGTCGATGGTCACGCTCTGCAGCCAGGTGCTCGGCCGCCGCTTGATGATCCGCGCCGGCACGACGTCGAAGCGCGTGCGCTCCTTGAAGTCGAGGTTGGCGCGCAACTCGCGGTTCTCGCGTTCCAGCTCGCGGAACTGGCTCTCGATGGCGCGCAGCTTGCCGAACTCGAGCTCGATGACCTCGAGGCGCTTCTCGAGGTCCTCCGAGTGCTCGACCTCCTTGAGGAACCGCCGCGTCGCCAGCTCCAGCTTCGAGCCGCCTTTCAGGAAAGGGGAGATCGTCGCGTAGTAGGTCTCCTGGATCTTGCGCACGGTGCGCTCGCTCCACGTGAAGACGTAGACGGTGCCCGCGAGGAACAAGAGGAGGGCGAGAAGATTGAGCGGTTTCATTTCTCCCCTTCGGGACGGCCGCGAATCACAGTTCCGAGTTGGTCACCCGCTTCAGGAAACTCAGTTCCGAGAGCACTTTTCCGGTTCCCTCCGCCACGGCGCTGAGCGGATCCTCGGCGACGTGCACCGGGAGGCCGGTCTCCTCGCGAAGGCGCTTGTCGAGGCCCCGCAGCAGCGCTCCGCCTCCCGCCAGGACCAGGCCGCGGTCCACAAGGTCGGCCGCCAGTTCCGGCGGGCAGCGCTCCAGGGTGGTCCGCACCGCGTCCACGATGGTGTTGAGCGGTTCGGCCATCGCTTCGCGCACCTCCTGGGAGGTGATCGTGATGGTCTTCGGGAGGCCCGAGACGAGGTCGCGGCCCTTGACCTCCATGCTGGTCTCCTTCGGCAGGGAAGCCGCCGATCCGATCCGGATCTTGATGTCCTCCGCGGTGCGTTCGCCGATCATCAGGTTGTAGGCCCGCTTCATGTACTGGATGACGGATTCATCCAGCTCGTCGCCGGCGGTGCGCACGCTGCGCGAATAGACGATGCCCGAAAGGGAAATGAGGGCCACCTCGGTGGTGCCGCCGCCGATGACGACAATCATGTTGCCGGAGGCATCCTGCACCGGCAGGCCGACCCCGATGGCGGCCGCCATGGGTTCCTCGATGAGGTACACTTCGCGCGCCCCGGCGTTCTCGGCGGACTCCTTCACGGCCCGGCGTTCCACCGCCGTGATCCCGGAGGGGATGGCCACCACCACCCGCGGGCGGGAGTGGCGCTTGTTGTTCACCTTCCGGATGAAGTGCCGCAGCATCGCCTCGGTGACCTCGAAATCCGCGATGACCCCGTCCTTCAGCGGCCGGATCGCCACGATGTTGCCGGGGGTGCGTCCCAGCATGCGCTTGGCATCGTCGCCGACCGCCAGGACCTCGTTGGTGCCGGCCTTCACGGCCACCACCGACGGTTCCCGCAGGACAATCCCGTGGTCCTTGACATTCACCAAGGTGTTGGCGGTACCCAAATCGATTCCAAGATCGTTCGAGAGGAGTCCAAAGAGTCGTGCAAACATGCGTCAGGGGGTCAATTGGCAGGCAGACCCCTTCTTAGGGCCCATCCCAACGACGACGGCCGGGGGCCCGGGAAGCAGCGCGATCCGGCAGGCAGGGTGATTCCGCATACACGATTCCTTCAGGGATGCGGAAATGTTAGGTGCCTCAAGCGAAAGGGCAAGAGGGAAAAGGCCCGATCCGGCCGGAGGGGGGGCGGGGGCCTGATATGTGAGTAACTTCAGGCCGGGACGGGCCGGGCCGCCACCGCGTGGCGGCGGAGAAATTCCTTCGCGGCGGACTCGTAGGCCTCCGCGCCGACCCCCTGGGGGTCGTGCTCGAAGATCGTCAGGCCGTGGCTGGGAGCTTCTCCGAGCCGGACCGTGCGGGGAATGACCGCCTTGTAGAGCTGCTCCGGGAAATACTTCCCGACCTCCGCGACGACGCTGCGGGAGAGGTTGGTGCGGCCGTCGTACATGGTCATCAGGATGCCCTCGAGGCGGACGCGCCGGTTCACCCCGGACTGCCGGATGTGCTCGATGACCTGCACGATCTTGGCGAGCCCCTCGAGGCCGAACCACTCGCACTGGAGCGGAATCAGGATCTCGTCCGCGGCCGCGAGGGCGGAGGTCATCAGGACGCCCAGCGAGGGCGGCGTGTCGAGGAGGCAGAAGTCGAAGCGGCGGCGCTGCTTGGCGGCCTGCAGGATGCCCTGGAGGCGGGACAGGTGGTTGTCCATCCGCGCCAGTTCGATCTCGACGCCGGCGAGATCCATTTCCGACGGCACCATCGAGAGGCGGTCGAAGCGGGTCGGGAGAATCTTCGATTCCAGTTCCTCGTTCCCGAGGAGCGTCCCGTAGAGGCTCGCGCCGGAATCGGGTTCAATGCCGATCCCGCTGGTGGCATTGGCCTGCGGGTCGAGATCGATCATCAGGATCCGTTGCCCGGATTGCGCCAACGCCGCGGAGAGATTCACCGCCGTGGTCGTTTTTCCAACGCCTCCTTTCTGGTTGGCAATAGCAATGACTTTCATCGTCCCGGACTGCGGACAGGATCAAACCGCGGAAATCCCATCATTAAAGGAAATTGCGCCCGCGAAAATCAAAAAGACTCGCCCCCGACAGCCAGGGCCGGAATCGTCCCGCGGCAAAGCGATTCGCGTCTCAATTTTCGTTCGCAGGCCGCCGCAACGCCGCCGCGCAGACCACGGGACACGGGCCGCGCGGAACGGCCGCCGCCCGCAGCGCCATCGGGCCGGGCCGCGCCCGACGCACGCCGGACAGGACCGGCAGGACGCCCGCAAGGAAGCCTCGCCGCAGCCCGGATTGCTCCCAGGCCCGGGAAACCGGCGTTCCCGCCATGGATTCCTACCCCCTTGATAACTTCACACAATATATGTAATGCGGAATAGCCAAATGGGCGGCGGATCAGGGGGTTTTGTGGGACGGCGGCACCCTGCCAGCTTGTGAAACTGCGGATTGGCGGATGTGGCGCTGCGGACCGCGGCCCTTCCCCCCTTACAGCTCGGCCGGTTCCTGGAGCAGTTCCGAGAGGCGGTTGAGCAGCATGCCGGCGCCGCCGCCGTCGACGACGCGGTGGTCGAAGGTGAGCATCAGTTCCGACTCGGTGTGCGGTTCGAAAGCCTTGGCGGTCTCGTTCCAGACGGGCTTCTTGATGCCGGCGCCGATGCCGAGGATGAGTGTTTCGCTGGGCAGCGGGATGGGCGTGCCCCACACGAGTCCGAAGGTGCCGAAGTTCGTGACGGTGGCGATGCCGCCGCCCTGGGCCGACTCCGGGACCCGCCGCTTCCGGGCCTGGGTCACGAGGTCGAGGTATTCGTCGTGGAGTTCGCCCACGCGCTTGCTGTCGACGTCGCGCAGGATGGGCACCAGCACCCCGTCTTCGACCTGCACCGCCACCCCGATGTCGAAGGCCCGCGGATGCACGATCTGCTCGCCGATCAGGTAGCCCGCCGTGGCGGGCTCCTCCGCGAGGGCCACCGCGAAGGCGCGCAGAAGATACAAGGTCAGCGGCGGCTTCGGATCCTGCTCGCGGCGGAATGCGAGGAGCGTGTCCAGCCGGACCGGAAGACCCACCGAAGCGAGCGGCCGCGTCCAGCTGCGGCGCATGGAATCCGCCACCGAAAGCCGCATCGGCGAGGCCGTGCTCGACGGCCATTCCTCGATGTAGTCCAGGAACTTCTCGAGGTCGTCGACGGTGACGCGTCCCCCGGCGCCGCTTCCCACGATGGCGGAAATGTCGGCGGCCCGCAGGCCCAGTTCGTCCATGCGGGCCCGCATGCGCGGCGAGATGTAGTGGGCCCCTTTCACCCCGGCCGGGACCGGGAGGCCGCGGATGCTGGGCTCCACCACGGGCGGTTCCCGCCCTTCCCCTTCCGGCGTGGAAAAGTGGGCCCCCTCCTCTTCCTCCTCGCGGACCGGCGGGGCCGGTTGGTCATCCACGGGCGAGACGCCGGTGCGGGTGGCTTCCTCATCGGTCACGTCGAGCACCCCGAGGATGGTGCCCACCGCGTAGCTCTCCCCTTCCTTCGCGTGGATCTTCTGCACGGTCCCCGCGCAGAGCGTGGTGACCCCCATGGTGGCCTTGTTGGTCTCCACCTCGATGACTTCCTGGTCCGCCGCCACGGTGTCGCCTTCCGACACGTTGAGACGGATGATGGTGGCTTCCGCGATCGACTCGCCAAGCTGGGGCATGAGGATGGGAACTTCAGGCATGGGGTGGTGGTCTAAGGGACGGTTGTGGCGGTTGGGGGGAGCGGCGTGGGAGAGACGATGTTCGATGTTGGATGTTTGATCTTGGGACGTGGTTGTGGGGGCTGGCTGGTGGGAGCTTTGCCGGTGGGGGGATCGAACATCGGAATCACACCATTCAGGTCCTATCTAACAATCGAGCAGGCCTCACAGACTGAGCAGGTTCCGGATGGCGGCCTGGATGGATTCGAGCGTCGGCCGGTGGGCGCGCCACAGGTTCGGATGGTACGGGACGGGCGTGTCGCGGGCGTTGATGCGCTGCGGGGGCGCGTCGAGAAGGTGGAACCCCTCGCTGGCGACCCGCGAGATCACCTCCGCGGTCACCCCGCCCCACGGGAAGGCCTCGCCGACCGCCAGCAACCGGCCGGTGCGCGCCACCGAGGCCATGACGGTGTCGGTATCGAGCGGTTTCACGCTGCGCAGGTCGACGACCTCGATCTCCCACCCTTCCGTCGCCAGCTCCTCGGCGGCGCGGAGGGCCTCGTGTACCATGGCGCTGTAGGCCACCACCGTGGCGTGCTTGCCGGGGTGCACGATGCGCGCCTGCCCGATGGGCAGCGGGTCGCCCTTCATCGTGTCGGCCTTCAGCCAGCGGTAGAGAAACTTGTGCTCGCAGTAGAGGACCGGGTCGTCGAGCGCCGCGGATTCCATGAGCATCGCGTAGGCATCCGCCACCGTGGCGGGCGTCACCACCACCAGCCCCGGGTAGTGCGCGTAGATGGCTTCCATCATCTGGCTGTGGAACGGCCCGGACCCCGCGGTGCCCCCGGACGGGAGGCGCACCGTGATCGGAACCGGCACGCCGGTGCGGTAAAAATGCGTCCCGGCATTGTTCACGAGCTGGTTGAAGCCCACCGAGGAAAAGTCGGCGAACTGCATCTCGATGATGGGCCGCATGCCCTCGACCGCGGCGCCGACCGCCATGGCGATCATGGCGTCCTCGCTGATGGGGGCGTCGATGACGCGCCCCGGGAACTTTTCCTGCAGCCCCTGGGTGGCCTTGAAGGCGCCGCCGAACTTGCCGACGTCCTGGCCATAGATGAAGACGCGCTCGTCCTTCTCGAGGAGATCGTGCTGAGCCTCGCGGATGGCATCGATGTAGGTCACCTCGGCCATGGTTCTCAGGTCTGTTCGCGGAAGCCGGGGGTCGCGTAGGCGTTCCAGTCGTCGCGGAACGGGTCCGGCCCGGGTTCCTGCTGGGCGGTGGCCACCGCCGCCTGGACATCCTCGGCGGCCTGCTCGCGCCACGCCGCGATCTCGCCGGCGGTGGCGAAGCCGCCCTCCGTCATCTGGGTCTCGGCGACCGTCATGCAATCGCGGCCGAGCGGCGACTGGCGCACGCTTTCCGGAACATAAGCGGCATCGTCGTGTTCCCCGTGCCCGGAGAGGCGCAGGAGCGAGGCCACCACCATCTGGGGCCCCTTGCCTGCCCGTGCCGCCTCCACCGCGGACCCGAGGACCTCGAGGCACGCCAGCATGTCGGTGCCATCGACTTCGTGCCCGGCCATGCCGTAGCCCACCGCCCGGTCGACGAGGCTCCGGCACGCAAACTGCCGCTCGGTGGGCGTCGAATAGGCATACTGGTTGTTGGCGATCACGATCACCATCGGAAGGTGCTCGACCGCCGCGAGGTTGAGGCCCTCGTGGAAGGCGCCGGTGGACGTGGCGCCGTCCCCGGCACAGGTGGCGCCGACGGCGGTGCCCAGCGACCCCTGCATGCGGCGCGCCATGAGCATCCCGGAGACCGTCGCCACCCCGCCGCCGAGGTGGCTGATCATGGCGGGCAGTCCCTCGCGCGGCCGCCCGCGGTGGATGTTGCCGTCGCGCCCCCGCATCGGCCCCAGGACCGAGCCCAGGTAGGTGCGGGTGGCATCCAGGAGGGTCTCCCCGAAGGCGGTGCGGCCGGCCTGGTCGCGGATGAGTGGAAAGAAGATGTCCTGCCCGCGCCGGAGACAGGCCCCAAGGGCGCCGCTGAGGGCTTCCTGGCCCCGGCCGATGTAGACGCCCCCCACGATCTTGCCCGCCTTGTAGAGGCTGGAGAGCTTGCTCTCGAGGGTGTAGGCCGTGACCATGGCCCGGAAGGTCCGCCGCACCCGGTCCTCCCACGACTCGGCCGCCCCGACCTGCGCGTGCTGCGTTTCCACCTCCGGCACGCGGCGAGTTTACGGGCGGGTTTGCCCCGACCGCAATGCGATTTGCCCGCGAGATGCGGGAAGAACCCCGGACGGGAGCGATCCGGGCCGGGCCGGGAGGGCGATGGGCTCCCGGGAATTGCCCCGCGGGAAGCGTCCGGCGTCAATTCCCCATTGCTGCCGGATGGCGGCGCCCCCTACCCTCCGGCCACACTTCCGACCCGATGTCCTCCCCCACCCTTCTCCTTCTCGCCGCCGGCATGGGCAGCCGCTACGGCGGCCTCAAGCAACTCGACCCGATGGGTCCCGGCGGGGAGACCATTCTCGACTACTCGGTCTTCGATGCGATTCGGGCGGGCTTCGGGAAGGTGGTCTTCGTGATCCGGGAGGATTTCGCGAAGGTCTTCCGGGAGCAGGTCGGGGACACCTTCGCGGACCGGATCGAGGTGGACTACGCCTACCAGCGGCTCGACGACATCCCGCGGGGATTCACGCTGCCGGAGGGCCGGGTCAAGCCGTGGGGAACGGCCCACGCCGTCCGCGCCGCCCGCGAGGTGATCGCCGAGCCCTTCGCGGTCATCAATGCCGACGACTTTTACGGGCGGGACGCCTACGTGCGGGCCGCGGAGTTCCTGGATGGCGCCGACGAGACGACCCGCGTGACCTATTGCCTGGTGGGCTACTACCTCGAGCGCACCCTGTCGGACCACGGCGGCGTGAACCGGGGGCTGACCGTGGCGAAGGACGGGCTCCTGCAGAACGTCGAGGAGATCCTGGGCATCGAGCAGGAGGCCGACGGCCGGATCACCGGGGAAACCGCCCGGGGCGAGACCCGCACCCTGGCCCCGGAGGCGGTCGTCTCGATGAACTTCTGGGGGTTCACTCCCCGCTTCTTCACCCAGCTGGAAGAGGAGTTCCTCCGCTTCATGGCCGCCCACGGCAAGGAGCTCAAATCGGAATGCTACATCCCGACGGTGGTCGATGACCTCGTCGCCAGGGGCGACGCCGAGTGCCATGCCCTCGCCACCACCAGCTCGTGGTTCGGGGTGACCTACCCGGATGACAAGCCCCACGTCGTCAGGGCCCTCGCCGAACTAGTCGAGGCCGGAGAGTATCCGGCCTCGCTGCGGCGCTGAACCCGGCGCCAAGGGGGGAATTCCCGCGGCTACATCTGGAGGAAGCTCGGGGAGTTCTTGGAGGTCTTCGGCGGGACGTTGCGCACGCCCGCGGCCGGAGCCTCGGCGGCGTTCCGCATGGCGGGTCCGCCCAGGGCTGCGATCTCGAACACGATGCGCTTGCGGCCCTTGCCGGTCTCCATCTCCTTCCGCTGGACGCGCGTCCCGAGAAGTTGCTCCATCATGATGACCTCGGTCCGCGCCGAGTTCGGGTAGGCCTCGAAAATCGGGGTGAGGACGTTGTGGAACTCCTCGATCCGCAGGCCGTCGCGGGAATCGTAGCAGCACTTGCTGAAGCTTCCCTCGCTTTCGCGCAGGTCCGCCAGCTTGGTGGCCCGCTCCGCAAGGGACTTTCCGGCGCGCACCTTCGGCGCCCAGTCGTTGCGCTTCTCTTCAAAGTGATGGAAGAGGAGCTTCTCCGCGGCGGATTCGCCGTAAAGCTGCTGCACCCCTTTCAGGATGCTCAGGGTCAGGCCGGCCCCGGCCTGCGGAAAGAGCGAATCGGTCTTCGCGGTCAGCCGGTAGAGCTTCTCCGGGCGACCCACCTGGGTGCGGGGCACCCGCCACGTCTCGAGGTATCCTTTCTTCTCGAGATTGACACAGTGTTGTTTCACTCCCATGTAGCTCATGTTGAGCTCCCGGGCCAAATCGGAGACGGGCAGGCCGTCGGATCGCTTCAGCGCTTCGAGGATTTCGGAGTAGGACGGACGGGCAATATCACGCAGGGCTTGGGAGAACATATTTTAATGGTCAGGGTTCAAGCAGTTAAGAGGCCTTAATTATCAACATTTGCGGTTTTTTGTCAACCCTGCTTTTGACATGGAAGTGAAATCCTCTAGATTTCGCGGACTCGACCCGATGGTATCCTTTGATTATGAGGCGGAAATTGCCTTTCGCTCCCCCGCCCCCGGCTACTGGAAGGACTCGGGGGTCGAGGCTGCGGACTGGAATCGGGCCCAGTGGCAGCTGAAAAACCGGGTCCAGACCCTCGCCCAGCTGGAAGAGCACCTCGAGCTCAGCGAGGAGGAGCGCGCCGGGATCCTGCTGACCGGCACCAAGCTCGCCTCCGCGGTGACCCCGCACTTCTTCAATCTCGTCGACCGCTCCGATCCCGGGTGCCCGATCCGGCGGCAGGTCATCCCGCGCATCGAGGAAACCTGGGACGACCCCGCCGAGATGAGCGACCCGTGCGGGGAAGATTCCCACATGCCGGTCCCCGGCCTCGTGCACCGCTACCCGGACCGTGTCCTCTTCCTGGTGACCGACCGTTGCGCCTCCTACTGCCGTTACTGCACGCGCTCGCGGGTCGTTTCGGGCGTCGGCGACCAGCAACTCGAAACCCAGTGGGAGGCGGCCTTCGAATACCTCGCGCACACGCCCCAGGTGCGCGACGTGCTGCTGTCCGGCGGCGATCCCCTCCTGCTCTCCGACGGCCGGCTCGAGAAGATCCTCACCCGGCTGCGCGCCATTCCCCACATCCAGTTCATCCGGATCGGAAGCCGCATTCCGACCTTCCTGCCCCAGCGCATCACCCCCGAGTTGTGCGCCATGCTGCAGAAGTTCCATCCCCTCTATCTCTCCATTCACGCCAACCACCCCCGGGAGCTGACCACCGAGGTGCGCGAGGGCCTCGAACGTCTCGCCGGGGCCGGCATTCCCCTCGGAAACCAGTCCGTCCTGCTGCGCGGTGTGAATGACTGCCCCGAGGTGCAGCGGGCCCTTGTTCACAAGCTGCTCATGTGCCGCGTGCGGCCCTATTACCTCTACCAGTGCGACCTCATCAAGGGGTCCGCGCACCTCCGCACCCCGCTGCAGACCGGGGTGGACATCATCGAGGCCATGCGCGGACACACCACCGGATACGCCGTTCCGCAATTCGTCATCGACGCTCCGGGTGGCGGCGGTAAGATCCCCGTCAATCCCGATTACGTGGTTCGCCGCGACGAACGGGGCCTCGTCCTCCGCAATTACGAAGGCAAGGAGTTCTTCTACCCCGAAGCGCAGGAGCTGGCTCCCACCGAGTCGTAGCGTGCCGCGCCGCCCCCCGGGAGAATCGAATCCCCGTGAGTGATTTTGCAAAGGCGAAGGTCGCATTCGCGCTGGCGCTGGCCGGGTTGCTCTTCGCGATCCATCCGCTGATGGAGGACCTCGGAACCGCCGGTTTCGATTTCCCGGGATTCGTCCTGCACTTCCGCGTCATCTATTATGCCCTCTTCGCCTTGCTCGGCGGGTCGGTGTACTTTTTCGCGATCGACTTCCTCACCCTGAGCCAGCCGGGTCTCGCCCACCGCGTCGGCAACCTCCTCTATGCCGTGGCCCTCCTCTTCCCCCCGGTCTTCGTGGCCATCTGGCTCTCCGCCCAGATCGGGGAGGCGGTGGTCCTCGTGTCGAACTCGGATGCCGCCGGGGAGATATCCATGGTGGCCTCCAGCATCCTCGCCGGGGCCGGGGCAATCCTGATCGTCTACCTGATATCGCGCGTCATGAACCGGCGCGACCGCGAGGCCAACGTCGACAAGCTCGCCGCCCGCGAGGCCCTCCACTTCCGCCGGGCCGAGGAGATGCACGATTCCGGGCACTACGACCTCGCGGCCCTCGAGGCCTTCCGCTCGATCGAAACCGCCCTCTCGCGGAAGCTCTTCGACCGGAACATCCGGGTCAAGTCGGCCCGCGCCAGCGAGCTGATCCCCGCCGCCGCGCAGGCCGGCATCATTCCGCACGAATTGGTGGGCCTCCTCCACGAGGTGCGCGTCGCCCGGAATCGCGCCATCCACGCCACCACCCCGATTCCCGACGAGGACGCCCGGTGGTTGCTCGACACCACCCGCAAGATCCTCGCGGCGATCCGCACCGAGCGCGACGATCAGGCCGAAGCCGGCGAGGAGGATCTCCTCGGCGAGGAAGTCGGGGCCCGCTGAGCCCCGGCCGCGCTCAGGCCTCCCCGCGCACCGGGACCGCCCGGCACACCTTCCGCCACCCGGGGAAGTTCCACTCGTTGGGAAACCCGCGGCACTGCGCGGGCTTCACCTCGTGGATCCGGCAGTCCGCCCCGTCCAGCATGACGCATTCATGGTTCTCCTTCTCGAGAAGCGAGAGCCCGCTGCGGTTCGCCCGCAGGCGGGTGAAGCGCTGAATGAACTCGTCTTCCGGCAGGCCGAGATGGTCCGCGATGGGCGCCACTTCCTCCCTCTCGATCCGCACGTCGCCCGGCCACTTGCAACACGCCAGGCATCGCTGGCATTCGTAGCGGACCGGCGCCCCTGGGACCACATTCATGACGACTGTCTCGCGCCTGCGGGACCATTCGCGCCGGCGGCGGCTAGCGGCTCGCCCAGGCCTCGCTGCGCGGCAGGGTGATCGCCTTGTGGTAGCCGTTCACCTTGCCGAGGAACGAGCGCCACTTGCTGCCCGGCCGCCCGTTGTTCAGGAGGAAATGCGGGCAATTCTTGTTCGGCGGGTTCTGCCCGCGGCGCGGCCAGTGGTAGTGCGGGACCACCCGGGAAAGCGGGATATTGTACTTCTTCATCAGGTAGGCCGAGAGCTTGGCGGTCCGGTCGATGGTGACCGAGCGGCTGTTCCCCGGGTGCTCGCACATCTCGATCCCGATCGAGTACCGGTTCCCGGGGCCGTCGTAGTCGGCATGATTCCCGGTGATGGTCGTCGGCAGGTGCTGGACCGCGACGTCCTCGTCCACGGTGTAGTGCCATGAAAGTTTTCCGAGCTTGCTGCGCTTCAGGGCGAGACCATGCCGCCAGGCATCCGCGCCGCTGCTCCAGTTCTGCGTGCTGTGGATGGTGATGTAGCGCGGCCGCATGCTCCGGGCGTCCCGCCGGCCCCGGGCGCTGCGCGGGATGTAATCGGTCTTCACCCGCACCTGGTGCAGGAGGGCGGTGGAACTCAGGCGCGGCGACCGCTTCGCCACGACCTGCTGGGTCCGGACCGGCTTCGGGGCCGGAGCCTGGACACGTTGCACCGGCGCGCTGGAACGATACGGGGTCACTCCGGCCGGAAGGGCGCTCGCCGGAATCGCATTCGCGGTCAGGGCCCGCGCGGGTTGCGCCGCGTAGGCTTGGCCGGGCGCCGCCGGACCCACCGGATACACCCCCGGCGGGTAATACTTGCGCACCGACACGACGTCGCTGGCCGGGCGGGAGGTCGGCGCGCTTGTGGCGTAGGCCGACCCCGTCGAGTAGGGATAATAGGAGCCGGTGTACGACGCCGAGTGCGCGGGAACCACATCCGGCTTGGATGAGCAACCCGGCAGCATGAAAATCCCCCCTAGGGCGGCGAGGGCGACAGGTGAAAACGTCCTCGGGATCATAAATACAGGAACAAGGTATTAGAACATTAACATAATTACTGGGAATGTGAAGAACGAAGTTGCCTTGCGGGCGGCCCCGTGGCTACGTGCCCGCTATCCCAGCCCCTGGGTCCCAGAACCTCCCGTTTTCCGGTCCCGCCGCCCTTTTGCAGCACGCCGCGGGCGGGACGACTATTGCCCGGCGCCTGGCTGAGGCGGACCAGGCGCCCCCGCTGGTTCTTTCCCCGGTCGAGCCCCCGGCCCATTCCTTCGTCCTCGCCCTCCTGGCCACCCTGCATCCCGGCCGGCGCCTGTGGGTGCTGGGGAGCTCCCCGCGGCACCGCGATCGCGTCGCCCAGGAACTGGGGGGCTGGGGCGTGCCGGCCCTGCATCTCCCCGACCCGCCCCACGAGGGATTCGAGGAGGAGCTCGCCGACCCGGAGCGCGATGCCGAGCGCCTCGCCGCCTTCCAGGTTCTCGCCGACGAACCCGCGCGGGTGGTGCTGGCCTCCGCCGACGCCCTCGCGCAGGCCGCTCCGGCCGTGGCGCAACTCTCCCGCCGGGCCCTCCGGATCGTTCCCGGCGCGTCCCACGACCTCGCCGAGATCCGTTCCGCCCTCGAGACGGCCGGCTTCCGGAATGTCCCCCAGGTCCACAGCCGCCAGGAGTTCGCCCGGCGCGGCGGCATCCTCGATGTCTTTCCCCTCCAGGCCGCGCGCCCCATCCGGATCGAGTTCTTCGACGAGGACATCGAGTCGATCCGCGAATTCGATCCCGACTCGCAGGCGTCGGTGCGCCGCCTCCCGCACGCCGACCTCGTCCTCGCGGCGCCGGACTCCTCGGCCCGCCTTGCCGACTGGAAAAATACCGGCGACCGCATCGTCGGTTTGGAAGAGGGCATCGACCACGCCGACGTGATCCTCACCGACAACCCCATCGCCACCGGCGAGTCGTTCGAGGCCTACGGGACCCCCTTCGCGCACCTCGACGCCGGCGACTTCATCCTCCACGAATCGCAGCAGGAGACCGTCTTCCAGCATGTCGAGGACTGGCTCGACACCGGCTGGATGGTGTGCGTCGCGGCCGCCACCGAGGGCGAGCGCGAGCGCTTCAAGGAGTTGTGCGCCACCCGCCTCCCCAAGGGCGCCGCCCTGCTTTTCGTGGATGCCCCGCTCGCCGAGGGATTCGTGGTGCGCCCCGCCAAGCTGGCGGTCATCGCCCTGATGGAGGTTTTCGGCCGGCACCGCTCGCCCGCGCAGACCGGGCGCCTCCAGCGGCTCGAGCGGCAGCGCACGCACGCCGCCGCCACCGAACTGAACGAACTCGGGGAGGACGACCTCGTGGTGCACGCCGACTACGGCATCGGCCGCTTCCAGGGGCTCGCCAAGAACGAGGCCGGCGACGACGAGCTCGCCATCGAGTACCGCGACGGCGCGACCTTGAGCGTGCCGATCGACCAGTCGCATCTCGTCTCGCGCTACGTCGGGGTGGGCGGGAAGGCCCCGACCCTCAGCCAGCTCGGCGGCGGCCGCTGGTCGAAGCTCAAGGAGAAGGCCGAGGCCGCCATCCTCGACTACGCCGCCAACCTCCTCCGCACCCAGGCGGCCCGGGAGGCGGACGGGGGATACGCCCACCCCCCCGACACCAAGTGGATGTGGGAGTTCGAGAACGCCTTCCCCTTCACGGAGACCCCCGACCAGCTGCGCGCCATCAACGAGGTCAAGGCCGACATGGAGGCGCCCCGCCCCATGGATCGCCTCATCTGCGGGGACGTCGGCTTCGGCAAGACCGAGGTCGCCATCCGCGCCGCCTTCAAGGCCGTCACCGGCGGGAAGCAGGTGGCGGTGCTGGTGCCCACCACCGTGCTCGCCGAGCAGCACTGGCGGACGTTCCGCGAGCGCATGAGCGATTTCCCGGTCCGCATCGATCTCCTCAACCGCTTCCGCACCGCCGCGGAGGTCAAGGGGACGATCGAGGGGCTCGCCGAGGGCACCGTCGACATCGTCATCGGAACCCATCGCCTCCTCTCCGGGGACATCGTCTTCCAGGACCTCGGCCTCGCGGTGGTCGATGAGGAGCAGCGCTTCGGCGTGGCCCACAAGGAGCAGTTCAAGGAGCGCTTCCGGCTCGTGGATGTCCTCACCCTCTCCGCCACCCCGATCCCCCGCACCCTCTATTTCTCGCTCATGGGCGCCCGCGACATGTCCACCATCGACACCGCCCCGCCGAACCGCATCCCGGTCCACACCTCCATCGTCCCCTACGACGAACGCATCATCCGGGACGCCCTGCGGCGCGAGCTCGAGCGCGACGGGCAGGTGTTTTTCCTGCACAACCGCGTCAAGAGCATCGAGGGCGTCCGCAACCGCCTCCAGAAGCTCGTCCCCGAGGCCCGCCTCCTCGTCGGGCACGGCCAGATGCCCCGCGATGAACTCGAGGACGTCATGCATGCCTTCGTCGAGGGACGGGCCGACATTCTGCTCGCCACCACCATCATCGAGAGCGGCATCGACATTCCCAACGCCAACACCATCATGATCGATCGCGCCGACCGCTTCGGCCTCGCCGATCTCTACCAGCTTCGCGGGCGCGTCGGGCGGGCCAACCGGCGGGCCTACGCGATCCTGATGCTGCCCCGCGACCTCCTGACCACCGGGGACGCCCGCAAGCGCATCAATGCCATCCAGCAGTACACCGCCCTCGGGTCCGGGTTCAAGATCGCCATGCGGGACCTCGAGATCCGCGGGGCCGGCAACCTCCTCGGGACCCGCCAGTCCGGGCACATCGCGGCGGTCGGCTTCGATCTCTACTGCCAGCTCCTCCGCCAATCGGTGGAGCGCCTCAGCGGCGCCCCCGTGCGGCGGCGGGCCGATACCGTCTTCCGGGCCGATTTCATCGCCTTCTCGGAGGCGCGCATGGAGGCTGCTGACGACCAGAAGCTCCCGGCCTATATTCCCTCCGCCTACATAGCGGATTCCCGGCAGCGGGTGGCGGCCTACCGCGAGCTCGCCAGCGTCGCCAGCCAGGAGGAACTCCGCGCCCTCGAGGCCCGGTGGCGGGACCGCTTCGGGCGCCTCCCCGCCCCGGCCCTCCATCTCATCCTCGTCACCCGCCTCCGCCTCGAGGCCGCCCACGCCGGGGCCGAATTGGTCGAAATCAAGGGCGATCGCCTCATGGTCCAGCGGAATGGGGGCTATATCATGCTGGAAGGAAGGAAGTTTCCCCGCTTGAGTTCTCCCGGGACGAATACTAGCCTGCGCGAGGCCGTCGAATGGCTCGAAGCACTGAATCGACCATGAACAGACTCCCCAAATGTGCGGCATGGACCGCCGTGGCCCTCTCCCTGGGGCTCGCCCCGCTATTCGGGGCCGTTGAAATCAACGGCATCGCCGCCAAGGTGAATGGCAAGGTGATCACCAAGAAGGAGGTCAATTTCCACCTCGCCCCGCGCCTCGCGCTCCTCCGGGCGAAATACCCGCGCCGCGGCGAGGCCTACCTCACCGAGTTGAAGAAGGCGCAGGATGCCGTTCTCGAAGGGCTCATCGACAACAAGATCGTCCTCTCCGAGCTCGAGGGCAAGGGCGCCCAGTTGCCGGATCATGTCATCGACGTCGAGGTCCAGCGGATCATCCGCGAGGTCTTCAACGGAAACGAGGCCAACTTCCGGAAGTCCCTCCAGGAATCCGGCATGACGATGCGCGCCTTCCGCGAATCCCAGCGCGAGAAGTTCCTCGTGCAGGCCTTTCGCTCCCAGCAGTTCGGCGATGTCTCCCCCGCCACGCCCGCCGAGATCGAGGCGCACTACCGCTCGCGCCGCAACGACCTGCGCGACCGCAGCAAGGACACCCTCGTCTTCCAGAAGATCTACATCCCGGCCGTCGATCCGAACCGGCCCGGGGCCAACCCGGATGACAACCTCGCCTTCGCGGAAGCGATCGCCAACCAGTTGAAGAACGGGGCCGACTTCGCCGAGCACGCCAAGCAACATTCCGCGGACGCCTTCGCGGAGGAAGGCGGGATGTGGCCCGAGACCAGCCGCGTCGACCTGTCCCCCGCCTTCGCGGAGGTCCTCTTCGAGGCGCCGCAGGGCGAGATCATCGGGCCCCTCAAGGACCCCAACGGCTTCACCATCGTCAAGGTCCTCAAGAAGAAGTACGGCCCGGCCCCCTCCCTCTCCGAGGTCCGCGACCGCATGCGCAAGGAGGTCGAGATCGAGAAGCGCTCCGCCCGCTACAAGAAGTGGATCAGCCTCCTGAAGCGCAGCGCCATGATCGAGCGGCGCATCTGAACGCGCTCCGGCCGCCGGCGCCACCCGCCGGCCACGACGGCGCCCGGACCCGCCCCCCAGCACCACTTTCCCCGGGATGACTCGCACCGCCGTCTACGCTGGCAGCTTTGACCCCCCCACCAACGGGCACGTCTGGATGATCGAGCGCGGGCTCGAGTTGTTCGACCGCCTGATCATCGCCATCGGCACCAACCCGCAGAAGGAGTATTCGTTTTCGGTCGAGGACCGGTTGGCCCTCCTCGAGGCCTCGCTTCCCTCCTGCGAGCGCATGGAAATCACCCATTTCAACAACCGCTACCTGGTCGATTACGCCAAGGAGCAGGGCGCCAAGTATATCCTGCGGGGCATCCGGACCGCCGACGACTATGAATACGAGCGCGTCATGCGCCACATCAACGCCGACCTTGCCGGGGACATCGACACGGTCTTCCTGATGCCGCCCCGGGATATTGCGGAACTCAGCTCCAGCATGGTGAAAGGCCTCATCGGGCCGGACGGCTGGGAGGACAACGTGCGGCGCTACGTGCCCCAGCCGGTCTTCGAGGTTCTCGCCAGGCGGCAACCGTAGGCCGACCGCGCGGACCGCCGCCGAAGCGCAGTTCGGGGCACTATTCCGTTGCGCCGGCGGGGGGCATCGCCACTATCCTGACCTGGCCGGCTCGAACCGGCCGTGACATCCCATGGCTACCCTCGCCATCGCCCTCGGCGCCCTCGTCCTCTATCTCGTCGCCTACCACACCTACGGGCGCTGGCTGGCCCGCAAGATCTTCCGGCTCGATCCGGAGGCCACGGTGCCCTCCATCGAGCTGGAGGATGGCAGCGACTACGTGCCCACCTCCAAGTCCGTCATCTTCGGCCACCACTTCACGTCCATCGCGGGGACCGGGCCGATCGTCGGGCCGGCCCTCGCCGTCATCTGGGGGTGGGTCCCGGCCCTCCTGTGGGTCCTCCTCGGGTCCATCTTCATCGGCGCCGTGCACGACTTCGGGGCGCTGGTGGTCTCCATGCGCAACCGCGGCCAGACGGTCGGCGACATCGCCGGGCGGGTCCTCTCGAAGCGCGCCCGCCTCCTCTTCCTCGCCATCCTCTTCCTCGCCCTCACCATCGTGCTGGCGATTTTCGGCCTCGTCATCGCCGCCGTGTGGGACCTCTACCCGCAGTCGATCTTCCCCTGTATCGTCCAGATTCCGCTCGCGATTCTCATCGGGATCTACCTCCACCGTCGCGGGGTGAACCTCCTCATCCCCTCCATCCTCACCCTCGGGCTGATGTACCTCACCATCGCCTTCGGGGATGCCGGGGTCCTGGGCGCCTTCAACCAGGCCCTCGGCGGGCAGGCCGGGGTGGGCGGCGACGGCATCCCCATCATCGGCTGGGTCGCCATCCTCCTCGTCTATTCCTACTTCGCCTCCGTCCTCCCGGTGTGGACCCTCCTCCAGCCGCGCGACTACATCAACTCCCTGCAGCTGCTCTCCGCCCTGGCGCTGATCGTCGCCGGATTGGTGGTGGCGGCCTTCGCCGGGCTCGACCAGGGCGCCGGCCCGCAGTCCCTCGAGATTGTCGCGCCGGCCGTCAATTTCTCCCCGGAGGGCGCCCCCCTGTTCTTCCCCTTCCTCTTCATCACCATTGCCTGCGGCGCGATCTCCGGATTCCACTGCCTGGTCTCCTCCGGAACCTCCTCCAAGCAAATCCGGTGCGAAACCGACGCCCGTTTCGTCGGCTACGGGTCGATGCTGACCGAGGGCTTCCTCGCCACCCTCGTCATCCTGGCCTGCGTGGCGGGCCTCGGCCTCGGCGTCAAGGCCCTCGGCGCCGACGGGGGTTCGACCCTCCTGGTGGGCAGCGAGGCCTACCTTTCCCGCTACGAAAGCTGGATGACGGCCCAGGGACTGGGCGCCAAGGTGGGGGCCTTCGTCGACGGATCCGCCAACTTCCTCAAGGCCCTCGGGCTCCCGGCCGGCTTCTCGGTCGCGCTCATGGGCGTCTTCGTGGCGTCCTTCGCCGCCACCACCCTCGACACCGCCTGCCGCCTGCAGCGCTACGTCGTCCAGGAGCTCGCCTCGACCTTCGCCCCCCGTGTCTCCCCGTCCGCCCTCGCCGCCGAAGCCCACGATTTCGATGACGCCCGGTCCGGCGTCGACCGGCGCACCGGGGCCGCCGCGGACGGCCGCCGGCATCCATTCAACCCCCTCGTCTGGCTCACCAACAAGCACGGGGCCACCATCTTCGCCATCATCGTCGCGGGCTTCATCGCCGCCCTCCCCAATCCCGGCGCGGCCTGGTCCCTCCAATCCGCCGGCAAGGGCGGGCTCATCCTCTGGCCCCTCTTCGGCGCCACCAATCAACTCCTCGCCGGCCTCGCCTTCCTCGTCATCGCCTTCTGGCTCTGGCGCCGGAACCTGCCGGTCTGGTTCGTCATCCCCCCCGCCGGATTCATGCTCCTCCTCCCCGGCGTGGCCATGAGCATCAAGCTCTGGGACTTCGTCCAGGCCGGAAACTGGCTCCTCGTCGCCATCGGCGCCATCACGATCGCCCTCGAAATCTGGATCGTGGTGGAGGCCCTCGCCGCCTGGCCCCGGGCCCGCGGGGTCCTCGAGGACCTCGACCCCCCCGCCCCGCCCCTCCCCGAGGGCGGGCGCTCCTGCTAGCCCGCTGCTCCCCCTCTTCCCAGCACTTCCTCCCCCCGCTCCGGGCCGCAAGTTGTTCCCAAATTGCGCACATTGCTTAAGAGAAGCGAATAGTTTGCATATTGTAAAAGCCCAATCGTCTTAGCTGGTTTCGCGATGATTACATAACTCCGAATATAAAGAAAGATAGACGTAAAGCTGTTCCTAAATATTAGCATTTGTTTAGGACATGCCCTCTCGGCCCCGTGGTAGCGGGGCCTTTTCTTTGCCCCCAAGGCCGGGCTGACCCCCTATTGGTTTTCCACACCAAACTATTAGGTTTCTTAATCTTTTAAGAGGGCAATATACCTTGGGGATCCATAAGTAACATTTATTTACGAAGATGATATTTTAGCATTTTTAGGAGTCCGACATGCACGGCTATCCGCCGTTCATGAGTTCCAACCCCTACACCCTTACCCCTGCCATGAAAAAAGCACTGATGTTGCTGGGCGCCCTGGGCGCCTTTACTGCCGGAGGCTTCGGCCAAAGCCTTGTCGCCCATTGGGATCTCGACGCCAACGATTACTGGTTGCCGCCCAATGTTCACAAATATGGACCCGGGACGATCTTCGAGTACGACGAGAACCACTTCGAGGAGTGCGTCGATGTCGAGATGACCACCAACACCTGCTGGTCGACCCGCGCATGGGGCAGCGAGCACACCCCCGACTACCACTGCTTCGGGCGGTTCAGCTCCGACTTCAACGCCCACAAGTACGTCAGCTGGAAGGTCACCTTCACCGGCGACGCCATGGGCGAGCTCACCAGCTTCAACTTCGATATCAGGAACTACGACGGCTCCGTGAACGCGTTCCAACTGGCGTGGTATTCCGACGGCCAGCTCGTGGGATCTGAGAACGGCACCTTCGGCGATTCCTGGAAGGACGTCACCGTGGACCTCGGCGGCCAGGGCCTCGACAGCAACTTCGGCGAGGAGGACGAGTACGAGTTCCGCCTCGTGGCCTACGAAAGCTCCACCAGCTCGAAGAAGAAAAAGAAGAAGAGCAAGAGCCTCAACTATGGCCGCATTGGCCTCGACAACATCCGGATTCACGGCGACGGCGTGAAGTGCATTCCGGAGCCCGGCACGGCCATGCTGGGTCTGCTCGGCCTGCTGCCCTTCATCCTGCGCCGCCGCCGCTAACGCGGTTGCGACCCCGATATTTCGAAAGCCCCGGGTTGCGAGCAACTCGGGGCTTTCTCTTTTCCGCCCGATCTGATATTCTAACAGGGCCGACTCCGGCCTGCTCCGTTCATGTCCTCCTGCCGCGCCCTTCTCTCCCTGCTCCTGGTGGTTTCGGCCGCCCCCCTCCCGGTCCCCGCCGGGGAACCCGCGCCCGTGGCTGCCAAGCCCGCCTCGAACTGCCGCTGCTGCAGCCTCGACCGCGTGTATGCGCCCTACCTGAAGAAGCTTCCGGCGCCGGAGCCCGGACGCAAGGTCGGCACGAGCCACCTCGCCATCACCACCTCCTCACCGGAAGCCCAGGCCTGGTTCGACCGGGGACTGAATCTCCTCCATTGCTTCTGGGAGTTCGAGGCCTACCGCTGCTTCCTCCAGGCCGTCGAGGCCGATCCGCAGTGCGCCATGGCCTACTGGGGCGTCTGCATGGCCCTCCCCGGGACCCGCCCCGAGGCGAATTCCGAGCGCGCCGCGGCTTTCGAGCAGGCCAAGCTCCTCGCGCCGGGGGCCACCGCGCACGAGCAACTCTACATCGAGACCCTCCGCCAGATCCTCCTCGGCGGAACCAGCAGCGCCGTTCCGGTCCTGCGCCGCATCCTGGCGGCCCACCCCGACGATGCCGATGCCGCGGCTTTCCTTGTCTTGTGGCTGCGGGATGGCTACGCGCCGGAGGGCAAGCCCAACCCGGGGACGCGCGAAGCCATCGCCCTCGCCGAAGCCCACCTTGCCCGGCATCCGAAACACGTCGGCCTGCACCACTACCGGGTCCACGTGCTCGAGGCCGGCCCCGATTTCGAGCACGCCCGCCGTTCGGCGAATATCCTCCCGAGCCTCGCCCCCGGCTCCGGTCACATCGTCCACATGCCCGGGCATATCTACTTCCTCGCCGGGGAATTCGAGAAGGCCTGCACCGCCTTTCGCGCCTGCCGCAAGGTCGAGGAAACCTACCTCCAGGAGGAGAAGATCCCCCCCTTCGACTCGCAGAACAACCTGCACAACCTGCACTATCTCGCCTTCGCCGCCGCCAACGCCGGCCGCTACGAGGAGGCCCTCGAGGTCGCCACCGCCTTTGCGGACATCGAGATCCCCGCCGACCGGCGCTGGTCGGCAGGCGCCGGGCAGGTCTATTACCTCGGCGCCTCCGCCCCCGCCATGGTCCACATGCGCTTCCACGCCTACGAGGCCGCCGCGGCCACCCTTGACCCCGGGGCCGTCCCCGCCAATTGCGAGGCCCGGCACTTCCTCACCTTCCTCAAGGGCTACTGCGAGATGAAGCACCAGCTCCTCGCCGGCACGCCCGCCGCGGAACTCGCCGACCTGCGCTTCAGGCTCGAGTCCGCCGCGCAGCGTCTCTTGAGCGGCGAGCCGCGGGGAACCTCCAGCGCCGAGCTGGCGCCATGGCGTCTCGCCGCCGGAACGACCCGCATGCTCCTCGCGGAGTTGCGCGTCTGGACCAAGGCCGCCGATGCCCCGCCCGAGACCCTCCGGGTCTGGATCGATTCCGCCCTCCGGGAGCAGGCGCGCGGGGGCTACATGGAACCCCCCTACACCCCGTGGCCGCTCGAAGAGCAGTTCGGAAGGCTCTTCCTCCGCAAGGGCGACCTCGCGGAGGCCGAACGCTGGTTCGAGGCCGCCACCGTCACCCTCAAGGGCAACGGGTTCGCCCACTTCGAGCTCGCCCGCCTGCTCCGCGCCCGGGGCATCACGACCGAGGCGGCCTCCGCCCGGGTGCACCACCACTACCACCAGTGCGGGCTGGCGTGGCGGAATGCCGATCCCTACCGCGAGGACGTCGTGGAGACCCGCGCCTTCCTCAAGGTCGGCCAGTAGGCCTCACCACGCCGATCCCACCTGCCACTCCTCGAGAAGCTCCGCCGGGCAATCATCGAGGAACCGCGACGGCCGCTGGATGACGTCCCCGGTGTAGCTCTTCGGGTTGATCTGCGGGTAGGTCAGGTAGAGCTCGTCCTTGGCGCGCGTGATCGCCACGTAAAACAGCCGCCGTTCCTCCTCGAGCATGTCCTCGTCGTCGGCGTCCAGGATGCGCCCGTTCGGGAACATGCCGTCCGTCAGCCAGATCACGAAGACCGCCTTCCACTCGAGGCCCTTCGCCTGGTGCACCGACGAGAGCGTGACGTGCTCCGGATCCCGCTCCGACTGGTTCCCGGTGGGATCACCGTCCACCGCCGACATCAGCGACAGCTGCGCCAGGAAATCGAGGACGTCGTCGAAGCGCTCCCCGTAGGACATCAGTTGCTCGATGTCCTGCTCGCGGTTCTCGGCGTTGTCGAAGGCGGCCTGCAGGTAATCGCGGTAGAGCCCCTCCAGGACGCTGAAGATCATGTCGGAGGGACGGGCGAACTTCCCGTCGACCACCAGTTCGGCGACGGTGTGCGCCAGCTGTTCCCAGTGCGTGGCGGCCTTCTTCGGCGCCGGCAGCCCCATGAGCACCGCCCCGATGTCGTCCGGGAACTCCTCGCGCTCCATCCACCCCGACTGCATCCAGCCGGCCCACAGCTTCTCGGCGCCCTTCGCCCCGATCCCCGGCAGCAACATCGCCATGCGCTTGAAACTCACCTCGTCCCGGCGGTTCGTCACGAAACGCAGGAAGGCCCCGATGTCCTTGATGTGCGCCTGCTCGAAGAACCGCAGGCCGCTCGTGATCTGGAAGGGAATCCCCCGGCTGGTGAGCTCCATCTGCAGTTCCAGGCTCTGGTGATGCGCCCGGTACAGCACCGCCATCTCCTCGAGGTCCATCCCCTCGTCGCGCAGTTCCAGGAGCCGCTGCGCCACGAACTGGGCCTGGCTGCTCGGATCCTCCACCGGCACGAGGGCCGGCCGCATCGCTCCGCCGTCCCGCGCCGCCTGCAGTTCCTTCTCGAAGCGCTTCCGGTTCGCCCGGATCGCCGCATTGGACAGCGTCAGGATCTCCGGGACACTCCGGTAGTTCGTTTCGATCCGGTAGACCGTCGCTCCCGGGTAGCGCTTCGGAAATCCAAGGATGTTCTCCATGTCCGCCCCCCGCCACGAGTAGATCGACTGCGCGTCGTCCCCCACCACCATGAGACTCTGGTGCTCGCCGATCAGCAGGTCGACCAGCTCGCTCTGCACGTGGTTGGTGTCCTGGTATTCGTCCACCAGCACGAACTGGAACCGCTTCTGGTAGAGCCGCCGCAGCTCCTCGTTGCCCTGCAGCAGCTCCAGGGTCAGGAGCAGCAGGTCGTCGAAATCCATCGAGTTGATCTGCTTCTTCTTCGCCCCGTAGCGCTTCTCCACCCGCGCGATCTCCTCCTGCCACTCCTCGAAGTACGGATAGCGCCACCGCAGGACCTCCGTGAGCGTCTCCCCGGTGTTCCGCATCAGGCTGAACATCGTCGCCAGGACATCCGGCTTCGGAAAACGCTTCTCGCGCGTGTCGATCTCGCACTCCGCCACCACCGTCGCCATCAGCGATTTCTGGTCGTCCCGGTCCATGATCGAGAACGACCGCGTGAACCCGAGTTCCTCGGAGTGCCTCCGCAGGATGCGGTTCCCCACCGAGTGGAAGGTCCCGCCCCACATGTCGCTGATGTCCCGCGGCACAAGGCTGCGCACCCGGTCCAGCATCTCCCGCGAGGCCTTGTTGGTGAAGGTCAGCAGCAGGATGTTGCGCGGCTCGACCCCATGGTCGAGGAGGTAGGCCACCCGGTAGGTCAGGGTCCGCGTCTTCCCCGACCCCGCCCCCGCGATCACGAGGGCCGCCCCGGGCGGCGACGACACCGCCGCGTACTGCTGCTCGTTCAGCTCCGCCTCAAAATCGATCCCCGACCCGCCGGACGAGGCCCGGCGCTTCAACGTGTACTCCCGCGCCATTCCTCCCTGTTACTTCTTCCCATCCACGGAACGAACATGCTCCATGTAGGAATTCAACTCCTTCCGCACCACCGGCAGAAGAATGTAGAGCCCGATCATGTTCGGCAGCACCATCGCGAAGATCATCGCGTCCGAAACCCGGATCACGTTCCCCAGGGAGGCCGACACGCCCACGATCACGAACAGGCAGAAAATGACCTTGTAGACCAGGACCACCGCCGGAATCCGCTTCCCGAACAGGAAAATCACCGCCTGCTCCCCGTAGTACGACCAGGAAATCATCGTCGAGAACGCAAACAGCAGCACCGCGATCGCCAGCAGCTTCGGGAACCACCCGATCCTCTGGCCGAACCCGGCCGAGGTCTTCTCGATCCCCTCGATGGTCCGCACCCCTTCCAGGTTGATCCACACCGGGTCGGCATCCTTTTGCCAGACCTGGCCCCATCCGTCCTTCTTGTCCAGGAGACGCAGTTCATCCCCCTTCGCCACGGTCCCCGTCTCCACGGCCTCCACCTTCGGTGCGGCCCGCAGCGAGAGTTCTTCGGCCTCCACCACCCCGTCGACCTTCCACGTCCCGGTGATCACCAGCACCAGGGCCGTCATGGTGCACACCACCACCGTGTCGGTGAAGGGCTCGAGCAAGGCCACGAGGCCCTCGCTGGCCGGCCGGTCGGTCTTCACCGCGGAGTGCGCGATCGGCGCCGAGCCCACCCCGGCCTCGTTCGAGAAGGCCGCCCGCTTGATCCCCTGGATCAGGACTCCCACCAGCCCTCCGCCGACCGCCTCCGGCGAGAACGCCCCCGAGATGATCTGCCCGAAGGCATCCGGAACCTTGTCGAGATTCGTGAAGATGATCACGAGGGCCGCCAGCACGTAGATGCCGCACATGATCGGGACCAGGAAGGAGGTCACCCGCGCGATCGAGACGATCCCCCCGATGATCACCAGCCCCACGAGGACCGCCAGGATGATCCCGAAGATCGACGGGTGCTCCTGGAAGACACCGAAGGTGCCCGAGAACTGCGAGTAGGCCTGGTTCACCTGGAACATGTTCCCCGCGCCCAGCGTGCCCCCGATGCACATCAGGGCGAAAAAGATCCCCAGGAAGGACCCGAAGGGACCCAGGCCCCGCTCCGCCAGACCCCGGGCCAGGTAGTACATCCCTCCCCCGTGCGCCTTCCCCTTCTCGTCGATCACCCGGTACTTCACCCCGAGGGTGCACTCGCAGAACTTCGTCGTCATCCCGCAGAGCCCCATCAGGATCATCCAGAACGTCGCGCCCGGCCCCCCCATGCCCACCGCCACCGCCACCCCCGCGATGTTCCCCAGCCCCACCGTCGCCGACAGGGCCGTCGTCAGCGCCTGGAAGTGGGAGATCTGCCCCGGCGCGTCCGGGTCCGTGTACTTCCCCCGTGCCGTCCGGATCGCCACCCCGAACGCCCGCAGGTTGATGAACCCGAAAAAGAGCGTCAGGAAGATCGCCGTCCCCCCGAGAACCGCCAGCACGATCGGCAGCGAGACATCCCCCCCCACCGGCACCGACACGAACACCAGCCCTTCGAGGTGATCCGCGATCGGCTCCATCCAGGCGTCGATCGCCTCGTCGATCTCACTCGCTCCCCCCGCGCCCATCGAGGCCAACAACAGGGAGACCACCAGCCACGGGAAATGGAACAAGCGCCGGGATGCCGTCATAGATTTCAGATCCGGTTGATCTGCCGCGAGCATGCCCACCCTCCCAACCCCAAACAAGGACAAGAGCCCCGCCCACTCCGGAGAACTTTTCCACCCCCCCCTCCCC
>JABDMC010000072.1 GCA_013001695.1 Akkermansiaceae bacterium | reverse complement strand
TATGCCGACCAAGAAGGAGATTCTCGACCTCTATTTCATGGATGCCCGATACAAGCTCATCGATATCGCGGCCTTCCTTGACCGCGTGGACCGGCACGCGGGCGACCCCGACTTCCGCCATCGCGGCTTCCTGAAGGCCCTCGAGGCCATGCTCCACCCCGGGGCCGAACCCCGCGCCAAGGCCGTCCTCGACGCCCTCTCGGACCACTCCACCGAACCCGCCGATGCCGCCACGATCCAGTTCGCCTACGGGGCCCCGATGACAGAGGACGGAGGTCCGTAGTCAGATGCCAGAACCCAACTTCAGGATCTGATGGCAGGCGATTCAAACATCACCCAACGGATTCGCTCCGCCAAAGAGCTACGCGTTTACGGGCACGCATACGAACTCGCCATGGAGATATTCGAACTTTCAAAGGCGTTCCCCGCCGAGGAACGGTTCGCCCTGACGAGCCAGATCCGCCGCAGCTCCCGCTCGGTCTGCATGAACCTCCGCGAAGCATGGGCGATGCGCCGCTACGAGGCGCACTTTGTCAGCAAGCTGACCGATTGCGACGGCGAGAATGGAGAGACCGATACCTCCGTGGATTTCGCCCACGACTGCGGATACATTTCAACCGACACGCACGAACGCCTCACCGCAACGAATCGCGAAATCGGAAAGAAGCTCGGCGCCATGATGACCTCTCCTCACAAGTGGCTCATCTCTCCCAATCGCTGACCTCCGACCTCCGACTTCCGTCCACCGCCATGCACTACATCGAACCCCACGCCCACATGGTCAGCCGCACCACGGATGACTACCAGAAGATGGCCCAGGCCGGGTGCCGGGCGATCTGCGAGCCCGCCTTCTGGGCCGGGTTCGACCGCGGGTCGGTCGAGGGATTCCGCGACTACTACCGGCAACTGACCGAGTACGAACCGGCCCGGGCCGCGAAATTCGGGATCCCGCACTTCACGTGGCTCTGCATCAACCCGAAGGAAGCCGAGGACGTCGGCTTCGGCCACGAGGTGGTCTCCATCATCCCCGAGTTCCTCGACAAACCCACCGTCCTCGGGATCGGTGAAATCGGGCTGAACAAGAACACCAGGAACGAGCAGGTCATTCTCGAGGAGCAGATCGGCCTCGCCCTCGAGCACGACCTTCCGATCCTCGTCCACACCCCGCACCTCGAGGACAAGCTCAAGGGGACCCGCCTCATCGTCGACGCCATGAAGAACGCCCAGGTCAACCCCGACCGCGTCATCATCGACCACATCGAGGAACACACCGCCCGGATCGTGCTCGACGCCGGCTTCTGGGCGGGCATGACCCTCTACCCCGAGTCGAAGTGCACCCCGGCCCGCGCCATCGACATCCTCGAGACCTTCGGCATGGAGCGCATCTGGATGAACTCCGCCTGCGACTGGGGCATCTCCGACCCCCTCGCCGTCGTGAAGTGCGCCCTCGAGATGAAGAAGCGCCACCACGCCGAGGCCGTCGTCCAGAAGGTCATCTTCGACAACCCGAAGACTTTCCTCTCCCAGTCGCCGAACTTCCAGTTGTAGGGCGGGCGCTCCGCCTGCCGATTGCAGGGCGGGCGCTCCGCCTGCCGATTCTGATCCCGGCGCCCCCCGCGGCGTCATTTGTGCACCTTGTGGCCGGGCGCCCCGCCCGCCAAACGACCTGTTTCGCTCCCCAACCGGGACGTCTGGCCCGCGAATCGCCCCCGCCTTCCCGGTGGACGGTTTGCCCATCGCCCCGGCAGGCGGAGCGCCCGCCCGACAGTGCCTCCCCGTCAATCCATCTCCGCCAGCAACTGGTCGACGGCCTTGTCCATGGCCTCGCCGCGCACGCTCTTGAACCGGATCACGCCCTTGTGATCGAGCACGTAGATCGTCGGCCACCCCCTCACTCCCCACTTCGTGGCGATCGGCCCGCCGGTGCCGCCGCCGTCCCAGAATGACCGCCACGTGATGTCGTTCTTCTTCATCGCCTCCTGCACGCGCTCCTTCGAGTCGCTGTTCACCCCGATGAGCGCGAACGGCTTGTCCTTCAACCTCTTCACGAGCGACCGCTCGTGGGGGTACATCGCCCGGCAAGGGCCTCACCAGTCGCCCCAGAAGTCGAGCACCACCACCTTTCCGCGGTAGTCGGAGAGCTTGAACTTCACGCCCTCCGTGTCCTCCCCCTCGATGTCGGGCGCCACCATGCCGATCGACAGGTTCTCCTCGACGAACAGCATGCCCTCGGCCCGCTCCTTCACGCGGCGGCCGCGCACCTCGAGGTCTCCGAGGTTCTGCACCGCGAGGCGCAGGTACTTGAGGCGCTCCTCGTGGGCCCCTTCCCTTTGACGCAGCAACCGGGTGGCGCGCACGTAGGCCGCTGCTCCCTTCGCCTGCGGCGAGGCGGCCTTTTCGAGCACCGTGTCGATGAACTTGTCGCCCGGCCCGTTCAGCTCGTAAGCCGACGCCACCACCGCTTCCGCCAGCGCCTCGCTGTCGAGATGGTGGTCGGTGAGGGCCTTGTAGATCGGCGCCCGGTCCCATCCCTCGACGCTCGGAAGCAAAAAGGCCGCCACTTCCGGGACCTCGCGGTGGGCCGGACACGCCTCGATGAAGCTCTTCGCCTTCTCCTGCGCGGGGGCGATATCCGGTCGCTGCTGGCGCAGTTTTTGCCGCTCCTCGGGAGACGCCGCCGCATAGCGCGCCCGGAGGTCATCGACCTCCTGCGTGTATTTCGCGATGGCCTCCCGGGCTTCCTTCGCCACGGCGTCCGGGTCCTTCGCGTGGACGGGCGCCACCGCGACGCCGAGCGCCAGCCAGCCGCCGGTCAACAATTTCTTCAGGTGCATACCGCCCCATAAAAGCCCTCCTCGCCGCGATTTGCCACCCCAATTTCTCCGGCCCCGGCCGGTTGACACCGGGAGGCCCCCTCCCGACAATCCGGTGCCGCCAGGCCCTTCGCCATGACCCGCCGCTGCGCCCTGTTCCTTCTCCTCCTCGCCTGCGCCCCCGCCCCCGGCGCGGAACGCACCATCGCGCCGCCCACCGCGGCGCAAGCGGAGGAGTACAAGCTCGACCCGGCCTTCTTCAAGAAGGCCCTCGTGGTCCAGGACATCCTGATCGCGACCTCCGACCGCATCTCCGATTTCGCCCTCCTCGAGTCCGCCTACCTGTTCGACCGGGTGATGGACGGCATCGACCCGACCGTCGCCTCCCGGATCCGCGACGAGAAGGTCCTCTGCATCCTCGTCGGCCACGACGAGCTGACCTCCGACATCCCGCAGTTCGCCACCGACCGGACCGGCGAGGAACTCGACTTCTACAACTGGCGCCAGCGCGGTTTCCTGCGCACCGTCGACGGGCGCAAGGTCTTCCTCTTCGCCGAGGAGGACGTTCTCGAATACGAGGGCGGCATGCAGGACGAAAGCATCCTCATCCACGAGTTCGGCCACGTCATCCACGGCGCCGGCTTCGACGAGGACCAGCAGGAACTCCTCACCAGGGCCTACGCCCGGGCCAAGGCGCGCGGCATCTGGAACGACGGGCGCGCCGCCCAGCGCTTCCGCCGCGTGGAAAGCGAAGAACCCGTCTCCCTTCTCGACGCCCTCGCGCAATCCTTCCCGGAACAACCGCGCGAATTCCTCGCCAAGTGCCTCGACGGCGGCGACATCCTCGTCAATGGCGAGGCCCGCGACTCCAAGGCGAAGGTCACCCGCGACGACAAGGTTCTCATCGTCTTCGGCGGCCCGAAGGGCTGCTACGCGGGCAAAAACCGCTCCGAGTACTGGGCCGAGGGCGTGCAGTGTTGGTACGACACCAACCGAACCATGGACCACGACCACAACCACATCCACACCCGCGAGGGACTCAGGAACTACGACCCCGGCCTCGCGAAGCTCTGCGAGGAGGTCCTCCGTGACGGCGGTTGGCGCTTCGTCTCCCCCCGCCAACGCGCCGGCACGGGCCACCTCGCGGGCTACGACCCGGCCAAGGCGCCCGCCAAGGTCGACCCGCCCCACATCAAAGAGGCCTCCAACGACTACTATGACAAGTATTGGTCGGCGTACTGGAAGCGGTTGCGGGAAAAGCACGGGGTCGATTCCCCGTGACGGGCGCCCCGGCTGACGCTGCCGGCGCCCTGCCGAATCTTGCCGATTTTTTCGTGCGCCCGCGGCCCGCCTTGGGGTTTAGACTCCCCCCGTGCGACTCGACCACGGCCACCACCTTGCCTACTGCACCAACATCCACCCCGCCGAAAGCTGGGAGGAAACGCTCGGGGCGCTCAAGGCGCACACCCTGAAAGTCCGCGACCACGTCGGGGCAGCTCCGTGGCATGACCGTCCCGGTCATGACCAACCCGACGCGGCGCCAGCCGCCACCTCCAAATCCAGCCCCTCGAATCCGGCATCCGGCCCCTACGCCATCGGCCTCCGCCTCTCCGCCCGCGCCGCCGCCGAGCTCCTCGAAGACGGTCAGCTCCCAGCCTTCCAGCAATGGCTCGCCGACGAAAACTGCTACGTCTTCACCATCAACGGCTTCCCCTACGGCGCCTTCCACGGGACCCGCGTGAAGGAGAACGTCTACCGTCCCGACTGGACCACCGCCGAGCGCCTCGCCTACACCAAGCAGCTCTTCGACATCATCGCGGCGCTCGCCCCGGAGGGCGTGGAGGGCTCGGTCTCGACCCTCCCCGGCTCCTTCAAGGCCTTCGACGCCGATGAAGCCGCCATCTTCGCCCACCTCGACGCCTGCGCCCGGCACATCGAGGACCTCGCGGACCAGACCGGCAAGGATCTCCACCTCGGCCTCGAACCGGAACCGCTCGGCCACTTCGAGAACTGCGCCGAAACCCTCGCCTTCTTCGAGCGCTTCCTCGCGCGGTCCCCCGACCCGGACCTCCTCCGCCGCCGGATCGGCATCAACTACGACACCTGCCACTTCGCGGTCGAGTTCGACGAATGTGCCGACTCCCTCGACGCCTTCCGCGCCGCCGGCCTCCGCATCTCCAAGGTCCACCTCTCCAGCGCCCTCGGCTTCGACCCCGCCGACGCCTCCGCCCTCGAGGCCGTCCGGCAGTTCGACGAACCCACTTACCTCCACCAGGTGATCGTGAACCAGGGCGGCGAACTCACCCGCTTCCAGGATCTCCCCGACTTCCGGCAATCGGCGCCCCGCCATCACGAGGCGGTCCTCGAGGGCCGCATCCACTTCCACATCCCGCTGTATTCCGAACCCGCCGCCCCCCTGCACTCCACCCAGTCCCACGTCCGCGACCTCCTCGCCTACCGCCGGAAGCACCCGGATTTCTGCCGCCACTACGAGATCGAAACCTACACCTGGGGCGTCCTCCCCGGCGACCTCCAGCGCCCCATCGTCGACCAGATCGCCGAGGAATATCGCTGGGCGCTCGCGCAACTATGACCGCGGCGGCGGCTTCCAACCGCCATGCCCGTCGCCCGGCAATCCGTAGCAGGACCCATCAGCGTCAAGGGGCGGCCCAACCATCCGCCTCCCACCTTCAGTGCCGTTCACATTCAAGCAACGCCTCCTCGACCTCCTCGCCATCGGCCGGGTTTCGAACCTGCCGACGGTGTGGTCGAACGTGCTCGTCGGGATCCTCGCGGGGTACGCCCTCCACCAGTATTCCCAGGCCGGCCTCCCGCCTCTCGAGCAGATCGCCTATCACCTCCTCGCCCTCCTCGGCGCCACCGGCGCCTACCTCTTCGGCACGTTCCTCAACGACTGGAAGGACGTCCCCTTCGACCGGGAACACCGGCCCGAGCGTCCCATCCCCGCCGGGCGCTTCCGCCGCCGCACCATCCTCCTCGTCGCCCTCGGCTTCGCGATCGGGTCGAACCTGTGCTTCTGGTGCTTCTCGTTCAGGACCTTCGTGGTGGGCCTCCTCCTGACGGCCCTCATCATCCTCTACACCTGGTTCCACAAGCGCACCCCGCTCGCCATCGTTCCGATGGGGCTCTGCCGCATGCTGCTCTACGTCATTGGATTCGTCACCATGGCCGAAGGCCCGCTGCTGATGCTGATCACCACTCGCGGCGGGCCGTGGACCCAGGTCTTCGGCCAGCTCTTTTACGAGCCGCTCGTGCGTTCCGGTCTCGAGGTCATCGTCATGGGCCTCGGCCTCGCGGCTTACGTGGCCGGACTCACCCTCGTGGCCCGCTACGAAAGCCGCCCCGACGGTCATCGCTACCCCAGGGCCTTCCTCTGGTTTCTCCTCTTCATCCCCCTCATCACGCACCTCTGGTGGACCACCCTTCGCCTTCCCCTTCCCCCCTACGACTGGAGCCCGGCCGTCATCGGCATTCTCGCCGCCATCCCCTTTGTCGCGTGGACCATTTTCGCCCTCCGCAATCTCGGCAACTCCATCCCGGTCTTCGTTTCCCGCACTCTCGCCGGGATCTGCCTCCTCGATCTCGTTGCCGTGGCCGCCATCACCACGGCCCATCCCGGAAACCTGATCGGTGGCCCCGGGCCGTTCTTCCTGACCCCACCCGACTACCCCTTCGAAGTCTTCATCCAGCAACCCCTCCTCCTGGGGCTCTTCCCGCTCGCCCTCTTCGCCCTCGCCCTCGGCCTCCAGAAGATCGCCCCCGCGACGTGACGTGGCGGCGGTTTGCAACCGCCAAGCCCCCCTGGAATATGACGGGTCGCCCGGCGGCCTGCGCCCGCCACCGCCCCGCCGCCGGACGACGGGGACCATCTTCCCTACCGCCACACCTCGAAGGAATGCGCCGCGAAGCCGGCCCCGAAGCTCGTGAGCCACAGCCGGCCGTCGTTTCCCTCCTTCCGCATCCGTTCCTCGAGCGCGAACAAGACGCACGGGCTGCTGCAGTTCCCGTAGTCGCGCAGGATGTCGCGCGTTTCCGTCAGCGTGAACCCGGGCAAGACCGCCTCCAGGGCATCGACCACGTCCCGCCCGCCGGTGTGCGCGATGACCTGGTCGGGGTCGGCGCTGCGCTTCGCGTAGAGGTCCTTCACGGCCACCCCCGCCACTTCGGGGACGCTGCGGTGCAGCTTGTTGCGGAGCTTCCCGCCGGAATTCACGAAGCGGATCTTCTCGCGGTCCTTCGGCCGGTGCACGGTGTGGAACTCCCCCGCCTCGTACTGCCCGTCCTGCCGTTCCCCGGTCCAGATCGCGGCCGCGGCCCCGTCGCCGAAGAGGCACAGGCTGATCAGGACCCCCGGTTCGTCCGCCATGTAGAAGGCCGCCGAGCAGATCTCGACCGCCACCGTGGCGACCCGGGCCCCCGGGTTGGCCGCGAGGAAGCCGTGCGCGGCGCGCAGCGTCGGGACGGCCGCCCCGCATCCCAGTCCCACCACGTCGTTCAGATAGACGTCCCCGCGCATGCCGAGATCCTCCGCAACGTGGCTCGTCACCCCCGGACACAGGTAGCCGGTGCAGGTGCAGAGGAACAGGGCGTCCAGCTCATCGGCCTTCAGCCCGGCCTCGTCCAGCGCCTGGCGCAGCGCCTCGCCGGCCAGCTTCGGGGCCTCGACCTCGAACTCCCGGTTCAGTTCCTCCGCGCTCCGGTCGAACATCGTGTCGGGATCGCCGAGGGCGAAATGGCGTTTCGCGATCCCGCTGTCGCCCGAGAGGATCTTCAGCAGCAGCCCCTTCGACCGCGGCTTCAGGCGCTGCACCGCCGCGGTGGTCTTCGCGATCTCGAGGCAGTCGGACTGCGTGAAGTAATGCGGGGGAAAGGCACTGGCGATCGACTGGAGAAACATGATCTAGCGGAGCAGGCGGAAGAGCGGCGTGAATGGAAGGAGACCCGTGCGGGCCGTCAACGCCAGGGCATGGCGCCCCGCGGCCCTCAGCAAAAATGGATGCAAAAGCCGCGCTGTAAAGAGCCGCCTCCGGAATCTTCTCCGCAGGCGCCGCCGCAGTTCCATCACGGCCTCGTCCCAACCTGCCGCCCCCGCCGCGTAGTCCGCCGCGGGCTGCACCGCGGCCTCCGCCGCTTCGAAGGCCATCGACATCCCGTTTCCCGTGAAGGGCGGGATCATGCTCTCCGCATCCCCGAGCACGCACAGTCCGTCCTCCGGGTCCTGCCGGCCGAGACGAAAGGCGCTCACCCCCGTAAAAGACCGCTCGTCGCAACGCGCCTCCCGCAGGCGATCCGCCAGTTGGTGCAATCCGTTCGCCTCGAGATAGGCCCACAGGAGGTCCGCGCCCTTCCCCTTCACGCCGTCCCGCCGCCGGAACAGGCCGCAGGCATTCACCCGCTCGCCTTCCACCGGCGCCAACCCGAGGTAACCCGCCTCGCCGACGTGCATCTCGAGGTCGGCCTCCATCGGGACCCCTTCGACGTGCACCTTCAGGCCCAGCCAGCCGCTCTCGCGTTCCGCCCTGCGGCCCGCGGCCCACACCAGCCCTTCCCGGGCCTCCGGCCGCGCCCGCGATTTCGTCCGCAGCTCCCCGCCGAGCCCCCCGAACTCACCCGCCATCCGTTCATCCAGCACGTAGCGCGACAGCCCGATCGCGGGCTCCGGCAGCTCCGCGTCGTAGATCGGCTCGCCCTCCACGAACCATCGGGTCGACCGGTGCCGCCGGGCGTCGGCGAAGAGCCCCGCGATCCCCAATCGCTCGAGGGTCGCCTCGCTCACCCCGTTGATGAACTCCCCGCACACCCGGTGCCGCGGGTAGCTCCCCGCTTCGTGCAGGACCACCGGAACGTCCCGCCGCCGCAGCGCGATCCCGAGCGCCAGCCCCGCCAGTCCTCCTCCCGCTATCGTGATCGCCTTCACCGCGCCCGCCACGCTAGCAGACGATACGCCCCCAGCAACGAAACTTCCTCCCGCACCTCCCAGCCGGCGCCGAGGCCCAGCAGATCCGGCAATTCCCCCCGCACGAACCCGGCCCGGATGCTCACCAGCATGTCGTGCCGCGTCACCCGGGTCACGAACGGGCACATCGCGTACCCTTCCGCGAGCGCGAGCCGCGACCGCCACGGTTCCGAGAAGCACACGGCCCTGAACTCGCGCGCCGCCGCGCCCAGTTCCCGCAACCGCCCGTCCTCGAAATGGTGCAGGAAGAGATTGGCGGCGAGAACGTCTCCCCCGCCCAGTCCCTCCGACACATCCCCTTGCCGCCACCCGATGCGCTCGTCCAGCGTGGCCGGGCGGGGCGCCAGGTCCACGCCCGTCACCGTCTCGAAATCGCCCCGCACCATCTCGAGGAACCCGCCGTCGCCCGCCCCGATCTCCACCAGTCCGCCCCGCCGGTCGCCGGGCAAGGCCCGCATCGCCCGCCGCATCCACCGGAAGTTCCCCATCAGGGCGTTGATGCGACGCAGGTCCCTGCGGCTCGCCACCGCCTCCGGGTCGTCCGCCGGCAAGGCGTCGAGGATCTCCGCCATGACCTTCCGCCGCATGGGCCGAACGTAGGCGGGCATTCCGCCGTGGTGAATGGAGAACTGGCGCATGCTGTCAGTAATCGCCGGATCTGCCGGGCCTCGGCGACGGCCGGGACGGATGGAAGAAGTCGGCTTGTTGGCTTTCCTCCGCTCCGTGCTTCAGCTTATCGTGCGCCTCCCCAGCGACGGCAAATCACCCCGCCTCGATGCGGAACGAGTGTCCATGAAGCACCCCGCGATCCCGATCCTCCTGTCCCTCCTTGCCTTTGGCGGCATCCTGCGCGCGGCGACCGGCGGGGACGAGTATGTTCTCGATCCCGACACGGAGATCACCATCCTGCAGGGCTTCGATGCCGAGCTGCTCTATTCCGTCCCCGCTTCCCAGGGTTCATGGGTGGCCATGGCCTTCGATCCCAAGGGCCGCCTCGTCGTTTCGGACCAGGATGACAAGGGCGTCTTCCGCGTCACCCTCGCGGGGGACGGCGAACCCGCTTCGCAAATCACGGTCGAGACCCTCCGCGGCTTTCCCTATGAACCGATTCCCTGGGGCAAGCGGACCGTGGGCGGCGCCCTCGGATTTCTCCACGCCTTCGACAGCCTCTACATGTCGTCGATGAAGGGATTCTACCGGATCCGCGATACCGACGGCGACGACACCTACGACGAGTTCACCCTGCTCAAGAAGCTCGGGGTCGGTTACGAGCACTCCGCCCACTCGATCATCAAGTCCGAGGACGGCAAGGCGCTCTACCTCGTCACCGGCAACCACACCCGGGTGCCGGAGGGCGTCCGCAGCCTGCAACCCCCGGTCTGGGGACTGGACTCGCTCCTCCCGGCGATGCCCGACGCCATGGGCCATGCCACCGGGATCCGGGCCCCCGCGGGCTGGATCTGCCGCATCTCTCCCGATGGAAAGGACTGGACCATGATTGCCTCCGGGTTCCGGAATGCCGTCGATCTCGCCATCAACCGCGAAGGTGAACTCTTCACCTTCGATTCCGATCTGGAATTCGACGTCGGCAGCCCGTGGTACCGGCCCACCCGGGTCAACCACGTCACCTCCGCCGGCGAGTTCGGCTGGCGGACCGGGTCGGCCAAGTGGCCGGAGTACTTCGCCGACAGCAATGGGGCGGTGGTCAACGTCGGGCCGGGGTCACCGACCGGCATCAGCTTCGGACACCACTCCGACTTTCCCGACCAATTTCAGGACAAGCTCTTCATCTGCGACTGGACCTTCGGGACAATCTACACGGTCGACATGGAGGAGGACGGCTCGAGTTACACCGGGACCAAGCGGGAGTTCCTGAACGGCACCCCGCTGAACATCTCGGCGATGCGGTTCGGCCCGGACGGGCACATGTATTTCATCGTGGGCGGCCGCAACACGGCCTCCAAGCTCTACCGGGTCCGCTACACCGGGCCGGCCCGCAGCGGCCCGAAGAAGAGACTCGTGGCGAACCAGGGCCTCCGGGACCTGCGCCACTCGCTCGAAGCCTTCCACGGCAGCAAGAGCGGCGGAGCCCCCGCCGTCGAGAAGGCGTGGCCGCACTTGTCGCACCCCGATCGGAACATCCGCTACGCGGCGCGCCTCGCGATTGAAAACCAGGATCTCGGGTTGTGGCGGGAGAGGGTGTTCTCGGAATCGAACCCGCGCGCCGTCATTTACGCGACCATCGCGCTTTGCCGTCACGGGGAGAAATCGCTGTCGGGCCGCGTCCTCGCGAAGCTCGGCACCGTGCCGTTCGAAACGCTGGCACAGGACGATCGCCTGGCGCTGCTGCGCGCCTACTCGCTGTGCCTGATCCGGCTAGACCAGCCGGCGCCCGCCGCGATCGCGGCCCTCGCCGCCAGGCTGGACCCGTTCTACCCGGCCGCGGACGAACCCACCAACACGGAACTCTGCCGCCTCCTCAGCTACCTCGACGCTCCCACCGTGGCCGCGAAGACGATCGCCCTGATGAAGGTGACGCAGGCCAAGACCCTCGCCTACGACAAGGAGATGCTGACGCGCCACGAGTACGGGCAGGCCATCTTGAAGACGATGGCCGACACGCCCAACAGCCAGAACATTCACTACGCCTACTCGCTGCGGCGGGTGCGGAACGGGTGGACGCTCGAGGATCGCAAGCACTACTTCTCCTGGCTCAACGACACCCTGAAGCAGAGCGGCGGAAAGAGCTTTGCGGGCTACATCCGCGCGATCCGGCAGGACGCCATCGATCACCTTCCCCCCGGGGACGCGGCGTCCGTCTCGTGGCTGCTCGGCGACATCGCGGCGCTGGACCTCGGCAAGCTGCCGGCCCCGCAAGGCCCCCCGGTGGCGTGGACGGTCGACACCGCGATGGAGCTCTTCAGGAACGGGCTGCACGGGAGGGATTTCGAGAACGGCCGGAGGATGTTCTCGGCCGGCCGGTGCGTGGCCTGTCACCGTTTCCAGGGATCCGGCGGATACTCCGGACCCGACCTGGGTTCGGTCGCGAAGCGCTACTCGATCCGGGATATCCTCGTCGCGATTTGCGAGCCCAGCCAGTCCATCTCCGAGCAGTACCAGGCCAGCACGGTCACCCTGAAGGACGGCCGGACGCTCCACGGGCGGGTCATCTACCGGAACGACCGGGAAATCGCCCTCGCCACCGATCCCTACAACTTCAGCGATCTCACCAAGACGCCCGTCGACCGGGTCGAAAAGGTCGAATTGTCGCAGGTCTCGATGATGCCGCCCGGGACAATCTACGCCATGAACAAGGAGGAGCTCTTGAATCTGATGGCCTATCTCCTCTCCGGCGGCGACAAGCGCCACAAGGTGTTCCAGGCGAAGTGAAGGCGCGACCCGTGGCCTCCAGCCGCTCCGAGGCGGCCGCGCCGGCCCTGCCGCGGCAGATTTGTGAACTGGAGCATGGGGTCCGTAACCGCTAGGGAATTGGGCCGTATCCCGGCCACCTCCTGACATGCGTCTCCTCCTCGTTCTCGCGGTCCTCCCGGCCCTCCTCTGCACGTCCTGCATCGAGGGGGAGGAAAGCGTGTGGCTCAAGCGCAACGGCTCGGGACGCATCGAGGCCTCGTACCACCTTCCCGAGATCGTCGTCCAGCAGTTCGGCGGGGGGCAGAAGTTCGTCGACAAGCTGCGTTCCGCCATCGACGCCGACCCCGAGATCCACCTCGAGGACATCGGACACGAGCGGGCCGACGACGGCCGCGTCCACTTCCACTTCGCGGCGCGCTTCGACGACCTGCAGGCCCTCGTCGCCTTCCCGCAGAAGCGCCTCCGCGACCCCGCCGCCCCGGATGTTCCCGTCCGCGAGGAGGCCCTCTTCGGCGTCATGGACCTCGAGATCAACGACCTGAAACTCTCCCTCCACCGCGAGATCGACCTCGCCCCGATCCTCCCGGCGGCCGTCAAGGGCACCCCCGCCCTCCTCGGCGATTCCAAGCTCGTCTTCCGCGTCCACCTCCCGGTGCCGGCCGCCCACACCAACGCCGCCACCGTCTCCCCCGACGGCAAGCTGCTCGAATGGTCCTTCCTCCTCCGCGACCACACCGCCAAGCCCATGATCCTCAACGCCGGGGCGCCCCTCCCCCTCCCGTGGTGGATCTGGTTCACCCTCGTCCTCATTATCATCGTGTTCCTCGCCCTCCTCTTCCTCGCGGCGCGGCGGATGATTCTGATGCGCCGCTAGCCCGGATGGCACTCGGTTCAGCGGCACGACCGTCTCGGTCGTGACCAGACGTCGCCCGCGCCATGCGCGGCAAATTCCGGCCCTCCGGGCCGCCGGGTTCGATCACGAGCGGGACGGTCGTGCCACTCCCAACGCCCGCCGCCGGCGACCACCGTCGCGGTCCCGCGACCGCTCACCGCCGCTTCTTCCTCAGCTTCAGTTTCTGCCCGGTGAGGTCGTGGATGTTCCCGAAGACGTGCGACTTCTGGGGATCGACGAGGAAGCGGCCGGAGAGGGCCCGCCGCCCGATCAGCATCGGGCACTTCATCACCGATCGGTCCGCGAGGCTCAGCCGCAACTTCCACTCCAGCCCCCCGGCGGAGCGCACCGCGGTCTCGATGAAGACCCGCTTGCGCTTCTTCCCGGTGGAACTCTTCACCCCCTTCTTCATCAGGACCGCTGCCTCGCAGCGCACGACCTCGGCGTGATAGTCGTAGGTCACGAAGCGCACCCAGTCCGCGCCGGCCCGCTCGAACCACTCGATCTCCTCGGCGTGCAGGCTCGAGGTGTAGGCCCCGGTGTCGATCTTGGCGCTGATGCACCCCACCCCGAGTTCCGGCAGGGCCAGCCACTCCCGGCGCCCGATCAGGAGGCGCTCCCCTCCCCGCTTCGGCAACTCCAGTTCCGAGGCCATTTCCGCCTCGCTCGCCCGCCGCAGCGTGCGCGTCACGGTGTATGATTTCTCCTTGCTCATCCTGCGCTCTCCCCGAAGCCTAGGCCGCAAATCACCCGCTGACTAGCCTACAAGACTCCGCGCCATCTCCCGGGCCTCGTCCCCGCCGCCGCCGAGCATCCGCACCAGTTCGTCGAGGCGCTCCTCGCCGCGCACCTCGCGCAGGCCCGACAAGGTCCGCCCCTTCTCGACGCGCTTCTCCACGAGAAAATGCTGCCCGGCGGAGGCCGCCACCTGCGGAAAGTGCGTGATCGCCACGACCTGGTGTTCCTCCCCGAGGGCCGCCATCTTTTCCCCCACGGCCCGCGCGATCTCGCCCCCGACGTTGGCGTCGATCTCGTCGAAGACCATCAGGGGCGTGCGGTCCTGCTTGGCGAGGGCGCTCTTCACCGAGAGCATGACCCGCGAGATCTCCCCGCTCGAGGCGATCTGCCGGAGCGGTTTCAGCGGTTCCCCGGGATTCGGCCCGAAGCCGAACTCCACCGCCTCCATCCCGGTCGCGGCGGGCTCTTCCAGGCGCCCGAGGTTCACTTCGAAGGCGGCCTGCTTGAATCCCAACTCCGCGAGGTGCTTCCGGATCTCCTTCGCCAGCCGCGGCGCGGCCTTGCGCCGCTTCGCTCCGAGGGCCTCCCCGGCCTTTCCCAATTCCTCGCGCGCCGCGGCGACCTCCCCCTCCAGGCGCTCCAGCAACTCGCCGCGGTTCTCCACCGATCCGAGGCGCTCCGCGGCCGTCCGGCCCCGTTCCACCACATCCTCCAGCGTCGGCCCGTACTTCCGCTTCAGGCCCTCCAGCAAATCAACCCGCGCTTCCAGCGCCGCGGCCTGCTGCGGATCGAGCGCGATCTCGCCGAGGTAATGTTCCAGTTGGCGGCCCAGGTCCTCCAGTTCCACCAGGGCGCTTTCCAATCCCCCGGTCCACTCCGCGGCGGTGCCGTCGTGGCGTTCGATCTCGCGCGCCACCCGCTGCAATTCCGCGAGGCGGCTCATGACCCCCGCCTCTTCCTCCTCCAGCAACCCCTGGGCCTGCGCGGCCAGCTCCACGAGGCGCGCGCTGTTCGCCGACCGCTGGTAACGGTCCTGCAAATCGGACTCCTCCGCCGGGTCGATTTCCGCCGACTCGATCTCCTCGACCTGGTGCCGCAACAACTCCAGTTCCTGCTCGCTGGCATCCTCCGCGTGCCGCAGTTCATCCCAGGCGCTCTTCTTCTCCCGCCACCCCCGCCACGCCGCGGCGTAGGCCTCCATTTCGCGCCGCGCCCCCGCGTAGGCATCCAGCATCACCAGCTGCCGCTCCACCGCCAGCAACGACTGGTGTTCGTGCGGGCCGTGCAGGTCGACGAGGTGCCCCGCCAGCGCCTTCAGCACCCCCAGGGTCGCCGGCGAGTTGTTCACGAACTGCCGGTTCGACGAGGCGCCCACCACCCGCTTGATGATCAACTGCCCGTCGTCGCAGGGCTCCAGCCCGGCCTCCTCGAGCACCCGGTTCGCCCCCTCCGGATCCGGCAGATCGAAGATCGCCTCCACCTGGCAGCCGCTCTCCCCGGTCCGGATGAGCCCCTTCGCGGCCCGCTCCCCGAGGACCAGCTTCAGGGCGCCCACGATCACGGATTTCCCCGCCCCGGTCTCCCCGGTCACCCCCACCAACCCGCCGCCCAGCTCCCATTCGAGCTTCTCGACCAGCGCGAGGTTCGCAATTTTCAGCAGGCTCAGCATCCGCGTTTTCCAACTGCCGCCGATTATGCAACCCTTCCGGCGCCTTGCAACCGCCCCCATCGCCCCGGCGCCTGATTGTGAATTTCGACCAGCTGATAGAATGGAGCCGCTCGCGGGATACTCCGGTCGCGGTGCAGTTCGTCAAGTTCGGCATCTGCGGGTTCGCCTCCCTCGCCACCTTCGTGGCGCTGGCCTCCCTCCTGGTCTTCCTGTTCCGCGATTTCGTGGCCCCCACCCTGCCGCCCGGGACACGGGCCCTCCATCTCAACATCCTCCACCTCGCCGCCTTCGTCCCCGCCAACCTCGTGGCCTACGCCACCAACCGCACATTCGTCTTCACCCCCGGCCGCCACAAGACCCACAACGAGTTCGCCCTCTTCACCCTGATCGCGGTTCTCAGCTATTTCGCGGGCCTGAGCGCCCCGGAAATCCTCATCCGCGCCTTCAACGTCCCGAACTGGTTCGCCTCGGCCGGCTTTGTCATCACCTCCGGCATCTTCAACTTCGTCACCCGCAAGCTCTTCATCTTCGCCCGCTAGAGCGCGCATTCCATCACCGGCATCCGGTCACCAGCCCCTGAAATCCGACCCCACAACCATCACGATTCTCGGCACCGGCACCTCCACCGGCGTGCCCGTCATCGGCTGCACCTGCGCGGTCTGCACCTCCGGCGACCCGCGCAACAACCGCACCCGTTGCTCGCTCCACATCGCCTCGCCGCGGACCTCGGCCCTCATCGATTCCGGCCCCGACCTCCGCGAGCAGGCTCTCCGCGAGGGACTCACCGTGGTCGACGCGGTGGTCTACACCCACGCCCACCTCGATCACATCGTCGGCTTCGACGAGCTGCGGGCCTTCTGCTGGCACCGCGACACCCCCCTGCCGATGCATGCCGGCCCCAAAACCCTCGCGAACCTGCGCACCATGTTCCCGTGGGCGTTCCGGACGACCTACCCCGGTTACATCAAGCCCGATCCGCGCGTCATCGACGGCCCCTTCGCGGTCGGCGACCTGCGATTCACCCCGCTCCCGGTCGAACACGCCGGCATCGAGACCTTCGGTTTCCGCGTCGAGACACCCAGCGGGCACTCCCTCGCCTACATATCCGACGTCAAGAGCATCCCCGACGCCACCCGCCGCCAGATGGAGAACCTCGACGTCCTCATCATCGACGCCCTGCGCCCCGGGGCCCACCCGACCCACATGACAATCGAGGAATCGCTCGCCACGGTGCGCGACCTCGCCCCCGCCCGGACCTTCCTGACCCACCTCGCCCACGACATCGACTTCGCCGAAACCTCGGCGAAATTGCCCCCCGGCGTGGCCCTCGCCACCGACGGCCTCAAGTTCGTCTTTCAGCGCGGGGACAGCTGCGCTAGGGTCGAGCCCTCTCCGCAATGAAGCTCTGGATCACGATCCTCGTCGCGCTCCATGCCGTCGTCTCCCCGGCGGCCGCCGGCCCGCGCGCCATCCCCCCGGAAGCGGTGGCCGTGGTCTTCAATTCCAACGACGCGGAATCGAAGGCCCTCGCCGAGCACTACCGCGAGGCACGCGGCATTCCGGCCGGCCACCTGATCGGCCTGCCGCTCCCCAATGGCGGGACCATCAACCGCACCGTCTACGATTCCCGGCTCCGCGACCCGCTCATCGCCAGGTTCTCCGAGCAAGGGTGGTGGAAGCGGTCCCGCGATGCCGACGGCCTCATGGTCCCCGCCCGCAACAAGATCCGGATCCTCGTCTGCGTGCGCGGCGTGCCGTGGCGAATCCAGCGCAGTCCCGTCCCGCCGCCGGAAACCGAGGACGGCCGGCCGACCAAGTTCCGGCCGGTCCCCCTCCAGGACGAATCCGCGGTCGACTCCGAGCTCGCCATGCTGGGCGTCGATGCCTACGACACGCGCGGTCCGCTCCGCAATCCCTACTTCCAAAAGGACGCGGGCATCCTCGAGGCCTCCATGGACGCCATCCTCCTCGTCGCGAGGCTCGACGGCCCGACCGCCGGCGACGCCCGCCGCCTCGTCGACGACGCCATCGCGACGGAACGCCACGGCCTGTGGGGCATGACCTACCTCGACATCGCCAAAAAGGGAAAGGCCTACAAGCTCGGCGACGACTGGATCGAGGCCATCGCCACCCGCAATGCCGATGCCGGGATCCCCACCGTCGTCGATCGCAATCGCGACACCTTCGTGACGAACTACCCGATGGCGAAGGCCGCCCTCTACTTCGGCTGGTATGCGCCCCACCGGAACGGCCCCCTCCTCGACCAGACCTTCCGGTTCAAGCGCGGCGCCATCGCGGTGCACCTGCATTCCTTCAGCGCCGCGGACCTCCACGCCGCCAACCGGCACTGGGTGGGCCCCATCATCGCCCACGGCGCGGCCGCCACGCTCGGCAACACCTGGGAACCATACCTCCACATCACCCACCACTTTGACATCTTCCACGACCGTCTCCTCAAGGGCTACTCCCTCGCCGAGGCGGCCTACATGGCGGCCCCGGCGCTGTCATGGCAGGGCCTCGTGATCGGCGACCCCCTCTACCGGCCCTTCGCGCAATTCTCCCCGGACGACGCGGGTTCCGGACCGGACCGGGAGTTCAAGCTCCTGCGCATGGCCGCGCTCTCCCGGGGTGACGAGGCCGCGTCGCGCCGGACGAAGATCCGCTCGGAGGCCGCCCGCGCCAAGAGCGGGCTCCTCTATGAAGCCCTCGGTCTTGCCTTCCTCGGGGACGATCGCCCCGATGTCGCCGCCGCTTCCTTCGAATCCGCCCGCCGCCATTACGACGCCCCGGCCGACAAGCTGCGCCAGGACCTCCATCTCGCGGAGGTCGCCCGGCACGCCGGCCGCAAGGATGACGCCATCGCCCACCTGCGCCGCGTCGAATCGCAATACCGGGAGATTCCCGGCGCAAAGGCCATCACCGGCGTCCTCAATATCCTCGACCCCCCGGCCCCTCCGCCCGTCGATCCCGCCAAGATCGACGCCGAGGCCCAAGACGCCGAAGACCCCACCGCACCGGTGAACGGCGGGCCGTAATCCCGATTCCGCGCACCTGATCCGACCGCCTCCGTCCGCATCGCACAACCTGTCCTCCGCAGCCCCGGCGCGGGAGGATCGCACCACGCACCTACATGGCCTCCACCGCTGCCTCGCACTCCCGCTACGCCGCCCTGCGGACCGCCAGCGGGGTCGTGGCGGAGGACCCCCGGCCCCTCCCGAAGGAACTGGAACTGCAAGCCCTCTGGTTTGCGGGTGCCTTCGGCCGCGACTTCGTCACCGCCGCGGGCCGCAAGGTGCGCATCGTGCAGTTCGGCGAATGGAACCATGCCGCCGGGCCCGACTTCCTGCACGCCGCGATCGACCTCGACGGGACGATCCACACCGGGCCGCTCGAGATCGACACGCACCCCGGCGACTGGGAAGCCCACGGCCACGCCACGAACCCGGCCTTCAACGAGGTCATCCTCCACGTCGTCTTCGCCCCGGGGTCCAAGACCCATTTCTCCCGGTCCCATGACGGCCGCGACATCCCCGCGGTGCTCGTTCCCCCCGAGTTGCTCGATGACGCCCTCGGCCGGCCGGTGACCTCGCAAGCCGCCAGCCACCACGGGCGATGCGCGGTGCCCCTCGCCGAGCTCGCCGCCGACCGCGTGCACGACCTCCTCGCCGAAGCGGCCCGCTTCCGGCTCGCCCACAAGGGATCCCAGCTGACGCACCTCGAGGATTCCCACGGGTTCGAGGAAGCCCTCTGGCAATCGCTCGCCCGCGCCCTCGGCTACGGACCCAACAAGCTCGCCATGACTCTTCTCGCGCAACGCGCCTCGCGCCGCCGCCTCCGCGGGCTCCGCACCAATGACATCCGCGAGGCGTTTCTTTTCGGCCTCGCCGGGTTCCTCACCGCCGGCATCCACGAGCAATGTCCGCCGGATTCACGCCGCTACCTCGGCGCGCTCTGGAACGACTGGTGGAAGCTCCGTCCCGACCACGAACCCGACGCGTCCCGCGCCCTCCCGTGGACCTTCTCCGGCCTGCGGCCCCAGAACCACCCCCACCGCCGCCTCGGCGCCCTCGCCGCCATTTCCGGCGATTGGAAGAAGATCTCCACCCCCGCCCAGAAGCACACCCCGTCGCGGCTCAAGACCCTCAGCGAGCGCCTCGTCGCCCTCGAACACGACTTCTGGACGCGGCACTACACCCTCACCGCCAAGCCGTCCGCCAAGCCGGTGGCCCTCTTCGGCAAGGCGCGCGTCCACGAATTCCTCGCCAACTACTACCTCCCCGCCTGGGCCCGGCACGATCCCGAGGCCGCGGCCCACGCCTACCGGAAGCTTCCCGCCGGCACCCTCTCCGACGCGGTGCGCCGCGCCGCCACCCGCCTCCTCGGCAACCGCCCCGACCAGGGCCTCTTCCTCAAGAAGCTCTGGCAGCACCAGGCCCTCCTCCAGGTCTACCGGGACTTCTGCCTCGAGGACTCCTCCGACTGCGACGACTGCCCGTTCCCGCAGCAGCTCCTGCAGTGGTAGGCCGCCCCCTTTCCCCTTGGCGGCGGCCTCCGTTTTCCGTCATCCTCCCCCCATGACGGACCGCGAGGCGCTCATTGCCTTGAACATGCTGCCGAAGGTCGGCCCGGTGCGCGTCCGGCGCCTCCTCGAACGCTTCGGCAACCCGCAATCGATCCTCGGCGCCCCGGAATCCAAAACCCGGGCCGTCAACGGCGTCGGTCCCGAGATGGCGCGCATCCTGCACCGCTGGGAGGATCACGCCGATCTCGCCGCCGAACTCGCCTCCGCCGCGGATCGCGGGATCAACATCATCACCGCCGCCGATGCCGTTTGGCCGGATCCGCTGTGCGAGATGCCCGATGCCCCCCTGCTCCTCTACGTGTGGGGCGACCTGTTGGAGCGTGACCGCCACGCCATCGCGCTCGTCGGTTCCCGCCGCACCACCCACTACGGGCGCGATTGCACCAAGAAGCTCTCCTTCCAGATCGCGCACGCCGGCTTCACCGTCATCTCCGGGCTGGCGCGGGGGATCGACACCACCGCCCACGAAGGCGCCCTCGCCGCGGACGGCCGCACCGTGGCGGTCCTCGGCTCCGGGCTGGCGCAACTTTATCCTCCCGAGAATCTTCCCCTTGCCGAAAAGATCGCCGACGGTCACGGCGCGGTCGTCACGGAGTTCCCGCTCCACCAGCCGCCCGACAAGCAGACCTTCCCGCAACGCAACCGCATCGTCGCGGGGTGGTGCGCGGGCCTCGTGGTGGTGGAGTGCGCGGCCCGCTCCGGGGCCCTCATCACCGCCAACCTCGCCGGCGAATACGGCCGCCAGGTCTTCGCCGTCCCGGGGCCCATCGACCGCCCGTCCTCGGCGGGCTGCAACGAACTTATTCGCACTGGAGCCACCCTGATCACCGACGGCGCGCAGGTCCTCGAGGACCTCGATCACCTGCCCCTCGCCCCCCCGACCCGGCCCGATCTCTACAGCCCCATCCCGGAAACCGACCCTGCCAGCCTGAATTCCGAGGAAGAAGCCGTCCTCGCCCAGCTCGACGGCCAGGAGCGCTCCATCGACGAAATCATCACCGCGGCGGGCCTCCCGGCCTCCACCGTCTCCGTCACCCTCCTCCGCCTCGAAATGAAAAGGCTGGCCAAGCAGCTGCCGGGATCCTACTTTGTCAAGACCACCTGATTATCAGGCTTCTTGATGTTTAATTCCGCGGTTCAGCTGACCTTCCCCTGCCCGGCATGCGGGAGTTTCCTGACACTCCGCAGCTTCCGGGCGGCCGGTCCGTGCCCGAATTGCGCCACCTTCCTCGACGTCAACCTCGGGGTGACCCAGGGCGAGCCCCCCGCGGCGGTGCCCACCCTCGAGGGCCAGGGCCGCCGCTTCGCCGACCGGCGTTTCCGGCCCGTGGTGCGCACCCAGCCGGCCCCGCCCGCCTCGGCGCCTCCCCCGGCGGCGCCCCCCGCCCCGATGCCCCAGCC
>JABDMC010000071.1 GCA_013001695.1 Akkermansiaceae bacterium | reverse complement strand
CCCGCCCCGCCCAAAAAACTGCAGATTGCTCAAGGACAACGGGTTGTCAGCGCCCAACCCGGACTAATGTGAATTTCCGGTAGTCGGCGGGGAGGGGGCGACCCTCCGCGGGCCTTCCCCCGAACGTGTTCCGGGGGAACAAGCGGCAGCCCCGGCCTCAGGCGGCCCCGGGTCGGCCGACGTCGGAGCACATGGCCCGGACCGACTTCTGGAATTGCCGCGGCGGGAGGTCGAAATAGGACTTCACCTCGGAGGCGAAATGGGTGTAGTGCTTGAAGCCAAGAGATTGCGCAATCACTTGAAGACTAAAGCCTTCTGCAACCATCCGGCGCGCCAGAAGCATGCGGTGGCGCCGGAAAAGGTCCTTCGGGCGGAGCCCGCTGGCACGCTCCACGGCGTAGTCCAATTGCCGGTTCGTGAGCCCCAGGGACTCGGCGACGCCGGAGACCGAAAAGGCTTCTTCTTCCGCGATATCGAGGAGGTCACGGTCGTCCGGGCAGACGTAGCGCTGGCCCTCGCGGCGGAGTGTAAATTTGGCGGAATCCTTGGGCATGGGGGGGAGTCAAAGGGGTGTTAGAATCTCCGGTTATTCTCACAAATCGCGGGTTGCTTGTCAAGAAGGCAGGAAACAGATAGCGTCCGGCGACGCTCAAATGTGATGCAGAAAGGCTCCCCCCTGCTCAGTAGCGTCGTTGTCTGCCGCAACAGTCAGGGTGCGGAGATCACGGCGAATATCCTCCGACTGCGACGCTACTCGGTGGCGTTCGAGGTCTATAATCCCTACAGCATCCTGCAGCTGTCGGAGGTCCTCCGCGACTTCCGCATCCGCATCGGCGACCGCGTCGTCTACCAGGGCGAGGCGGTGGTGGCGGGCCTTGTCAACACCGGTATCCTCCTCGTCTGCGAGGCGACCCTCGGCAACGCCTGGCTCGATGTCGATTTCCTCTCCGATCGCGAGGGGCGGGAACCCCTCGACACGCAATTCGATTCGTTCGTCCACGATTGGAAGCGCGCCCACGAGGTCGACGCCAACTTCAAGTTGACCGTGGCCGACATGCAGAACCTCCTGATCGGATTGCAGCGGTGGCTCGAACAGATCGATCTCGATATCCGGGCCACCGCCACCATGGACCGCGTCACCCTCGAGCGCGAGGTCATCAACCAGCTCGAGACGCGCGTGATCGAAGAGGTCGCGCCCCTCATGACCGGGTTCGAGGACGCGGTGCGCAACGTGCAGGATGGCCGGGAGGCCACGCACAAGTTCTACGTCCGCCGCCAGATTCATCCCCTCGTCCTGTGCTCCCCGTTCACCTACCGGACCTTCCACAAGCCGCTGGGCTATGCGGGCGACTACGAGATGGTGAACATGATGGTCCGGGACCCCTACGAAGGGGGGTCCCTCTTCGCCAAGATTCTCAACCGGGCCTTCCTGCAGTCGGCCCCGGTCGAGGCCCACCGGAACCGCATCGACTATCTCGTCGACGTCCTGCGCACCCACGCCGAGAAGAACGTCCAGGCCGGCCGCCGGACCCGCGTGCTCAACCTCGGATGCGGCCCCGCCCACGAGGTCCAGCGCTTCCTTGAAACCGAGGAAGTCAGCGACATGTGCGATTTCACCCTCCTCGACTTCAACGAGGAGACCATCGAATACACCAACAAGCGCCTCACCCAGGCCCGCACCCAGAATGGCCGGGTGACCCCCATCAACGTCATCCAGCGTTCCGTCCACCAGCTCCTCCGCCAGGCCTCCACCGGCGATGTCGATCTCCCCTGGGAATCTTTTGATATTGTTTATTGTGCGGGATTGTTTGATTATCTTTCCCAGCGGGTCTGCAAGCGGTTGACGGAATTGTTCTACCGCCTGCTCGTCCCGGGTGGCTTCATGACCGTGACCAACGTCAGCGCCAGCAATCCGAACAAGTCGTGGATGGAGTACATTCTCGAGTGGAACCTGATCTACCGTGACGATCCCGGGATGCTGGATCTCACCCCCGGTGGAGTGGATCACGGTGAGTCTGAACTCAGGCGCGATGAAACCGGGGTGAACCTCTTCCTGGAAATCCGGAAGCGGGCAGCAAATGGAGGCGGCCGCAAAAAGTGAACCCGAGGGGCTCGACCAGAAACTTCTCTGGCGGCGCTTTCAGGACGAAGAGAGCGAAGTCCGCCTCGTAAACGCCCGGCGGGGTGCCTTCCTCGCCATGATCTTCATCCTCAGCGGATCGGCGATGGACGCCATCGCCTACCCGGCCAAGGTCGGGTATTTCTTCTACCTGCGGGCCGCCTGCTCCTGCTTTCTCGGGGGGGTGTTCGCCCTCCTCTACTGGCGGCCGGCGCAGAAGATGAACTGGGTCCTCGGCCACCTCGTGGCGCTCTTCCCGACCCTCACGATCCTGTGGATGATCCTCGAGACCGCGGGGGGCGTCTCCCCCTACTACGCGGGCTTGAACCTCGTGATGGTGGGGGCGTGCCTCCTGCTGCGCTGGCGGTTTGCCGATGCGGTGATCAACGCCCTCCTCTGCATCGGGGGCTACCTCGCGGTGGCCCTCGCGACCAACACCCCGATCGAGACGGTCGCCACCAGCTTCTTCTTCCTCTTCGTCACGGGGACCTTCGCCTGCGTGGGCATGTTCTTTTACAACCGGCTGCGGTTCAGCGAATTTTGCCTGCGCACCGAGGTCGAGGCCCAGCAACGCAACATCGCCGCCAGCCATCGCAAGCTGCAGGCCCTCGACGAGGCCAAGACGCGCTTCTTCGCCAACATCAGCCACGAGCTCCGCACCCCGTTGACCCTCATCCTCGCCCCCGTCGAGAAGCTGAAACAGAACGACTCGATCCGGCGCGACCCGAAGCTCCTCGATTACGTCACCTCCCTCGAAGACAACGGTCTGCGGCTCCTGCGGTTGATCAACGACCTCCTCGACCTCGTGAAGCTCGACACCGGGGAACTGAAGCCGAACCCCGAGTTGTTCCGGCCCGCGACCTTCCTCGACGGGCTCGGGCGGAACCTGCGCCCCATGGCGGAGCGCCAGAAGATTTCCCTCGACTGGCATTCCAACGACGCCGCCAAGGAAATGGACGTCTTCCTCGACCGCGACCGCCTCGAGAAGATCATGCTGAACCTCGCCGTGAACGCCCTGAAGTTCACGCCGCCGGACGGACGCGTGGACCTCTTCGCGGAGACCGAGGGGCATGAGTTGATCCTGAGCGTGAAGGACACCGGCCAGGGGATGAGGGACGACCAGGTGGCCTTCGTCTTCGAGCGCTTCTGGCAGGCCGACACCTCCATGAAGCGCAAGCACCAGGGCGTGGGCATCGGCCTCGCCCTCGTGAAGAGCCTCGTCGATTCCATGGGCGGCCAGATCGACCTCAGCAGCGTCTACGGCTCGGGGACGTCGTTCGTCATCCGGATCCCGCTCGAGGAGGTGCCCCACGAGGTGCGATCCGAGGACGCTCCCGCCGAAGGCGGATCCACCCTGCCGGACGCCATCGAGGCGCTCAACCAGCGGGCCCGCCTGCACGGCGCCGCCACCGAGCCGGTCGATCCGGGGTCCCGGGCGGACCTTCCCACCGGGGCGCCGGGAACGGTGGAGCGCGTCCTGATCGCCGAGGACGAACGCGGGCTGCGGTGGTTCCTGCGCGGGGAACTCGAAGAGATGGGTTGCGAGGTCATCGAGGCCCGCGACGGGCTCGAAGCGTGGGAACTCGCCCGGCAGTACATGCCCAACCTCATGATCGTGGATTACATGATGCCCGAGATGGATGGCATCGCGCTCACCCGCAAGCTGCGCGAGCACTCCGGCATGGCGCAATGCCCCATCGTGCTGGTCACCGCGCGGGCTGATGACACCACCCGCATCGAGGCCCTCACCTCCGGGGTCACCGATTTCCTGACGAAGCCCTTCACCGTTTCGGAATTGCGGGTGCGGATCCGAAACCTCCTCGACGGCCAGCGATACCAGGCCGAACTCGACGTCAGGAACCGCGAGCTCGCCGAGGCCCTCGAGGAGATCCGCGAGAACGAGGCCCGTCTCGTCCAGGCCGAAAAACTCTCCTCCCTCGGGAGGATGAGCGCCGGCATCGTGCACGAGGTCAACAACCCGCTCAATTACGCCAAGACCGCGATCCACACCCTCAAGATGTATTCCGACGATCTTCCCCAGGAAGAGCGCGAGGACTACGACGAGACCCTCGGCGACATCGAGGAAGGGGTCGGCCGGGTGATCCAGATCGTCAGCGACCTCCGCGCCTTCACCAAGGGCGAGACGCAGATCTACGAGGAGGTCGATCTCGCCAACGTGGTGGAATCGGCCCGGCGCCTCCTCAGCCACGATCTGCAGGGCATCACCTTCCACAGCTCCGTGGAGGAGGATCTCAAGGTAACAGGAAATGACAATCAGCTCTGCCAGGTCCTGGTGAACCTCATCCAAAACGCGGCCCAGGCCGTGGCGGCCGCCAAGGAGCGCGGCGACACGCCGGAGATCACCGTCACCGGCCAGAGGACCCCGGCGGACAACATCCTCCTCGTCATCCGCGACAACGGGTGCGGGATCTCCCGCGAAGACCGCGAGAAGATCTTCGATCCTTTCTTCACAAAGCGGCAGGTCGGCGAGGGGATGGGCTTGGGTCTCAGCATATGTCATCGCATTATCGATGCACACCGGGCTCACATCGAGGTGGACAGCGAGCCCGATGCCTTCACCCAGTTTTCCATCCATTTCCCCCCCTCGGATCACATATCAGAAGACGATGAGGATGATGACGACGACGAGATAGATATTCATTCGCCCCCCCCGCCCAGATTTCTTGAAGAAGCAACAACCAAGCCATGAGTCAGCAGTCCCTCGATTACCGTGAACACCTCATCCTGTTCGTGGACGACGAACAGAAAACCCGCAAATATTTCGCCAAGCTCTTCGGGAAGACGTTCCGCGTCGTCCTCGCCGAAGACGGGGTCAACGGCCTCGAACGCTTCCGGGAGTACCAGGATGAAATCGGCGTGGTGGTGACCGACCAGCGCATGCCGAACGAGACCGGCAGCGAGTTCCTCGAGAAGGTGGCCCTCCTGAAGCCCTCGGTGGTGCGCATCCTCTCGACGGCCTACGCCGACATCGACGCCGCGGTGGACTCCGTCAACAAGGGCGGCATCTACCGCTACATCACCAAGCCGTGGGAGGTGCCCGAGCTGGAGGTCACCCTCAAGCGGGCCATGGAACTGTACATGGTGCGCCTCGAACGGGAGGAGCTGGTGCGGCAGAAGATGATGAGCGTCGAGATCCTCGCCGCCTCGGACCGCATCGTGTCGCTGGCGGCCCTCTCCATGTTCCAGAACAGCGGCCTCCGCCGCGTCGGCGAGGCGCTCAAGGCCGTGGTCCGGCTGTCCGAAGAGCAGGGCGAGCGGCCCGTGACCGAGCGGGGCATCGCGGAAGGCCTCTCGTGGCGCGAGCTCTACCGGCGGCACCTCTCTTTCCTGGGCACCGTCTCGGCCTCGCTGCCCCCGGACCTGACCTCCCCGGAGAATCTCGGGTTTGACGAGCGCTGCGCGGTGCGCGATGTGCTCGATCCCATCGTGGCGTCCTCGGGCGGCAAGGTGGTCTGGAACGAACCCCGCGCCACCCCGCCGGACTGGCCCGGACCGGTCGACGCCATGCAGTCCGTGGTGCGTCCCTTCATCGATACCCTCAGCGACCTCGTTGGCAGCGATGGCAACCTCCAGTTCGAGGAGGTCCTCTCCGGGCTCGAGATCGGCTTCCCCGGCCGCCCGGTGCGGCAGGTCCTCCAGCCCATGGTGAGCTCCTCGGGGGAAGAACCATCCCGACCCGCCCTCGACCTGATCGGGTCCCTGATCCGCATGGCCCACCACGGGGGCATGTTCGATTTCCTGCCGGACCCGAACCGGTCCGAATCCCGCCTCCGCATCGGCTTCGATGTCTCCCGCGTCGAGCGCGCCCCGGAGGACGGTTATGAAGAGCTCGCGGCCGATCTTGTTGGCAACGAACTCTTCTGGTCGCGCTACGTAGAGTAGGGTTTGCGGCCCCTCGGAGGGCGAAGTGAAATTATGTTAGTTTAACCGGCTTGAACTATCCGGGGGCGTTAAGTATATCGCCTTCACAGATGGTGAAGCTTGTCTACTGCGTGCACCGCAGCCCCGGTATGAGCCCGGAGGAATTCCGCGGTTACTGGTACGACAATCACGGTCCGCTCGTGAAGGGATTTGCGGAGGCCCTGCACGCCCACCGCTACGTGCAAAGCCACCTCATCAATTCGCCCCTGAACGAAGTGGCTCGCCAACCGCGCGGCACCCTCGAGCCCTTCGACGGCATCACCGAAGTGTGGTTTGCCGATCACGACCAACTGGCGGCCGCCCTCCAGACGCCCGAGGCGCAGGACGCCCACCGCACCCTCATCGAGGACGAGGCGCGCTTCTGCGACCTCTCCCGCTCGACCCTTTTTCTCACCGAAGAGCATGTCATCTTCGATCATTGAGACATGACCAACTTCCTCCCAATAACTAGTCCGTGTAGTTACAGGTCTGCACGGGCGGCAGGTTGCGAGTGGTGGAAGGTTATCCCGGCGTTGGCTTTAGTAGTGTGGGCCAGCGCCGGGACCCTTTCCGCCAACGGATTCTACATTCCCGTGCAGGATCCCTACGCCACCGCCAGGGGAAACGCCTTCGTCGCCACCGCCGACCGCGCCTCGGCCGTCTACTACAACCCGGCCGGGCTCACCCAGCTCGACCAGATCGAACTCCATGCCGGGGTCTACGGCATCAACCTCGGCCTCGAGGCCAACACCGCGGGGAGCCGCGTCGAAACCGACGACCAGTTCAGCCTCGTGCCGCAGCTCTACCTCGCCGTGCCGCTCGCCGACAAGCTGGCGGCGGGCGTCGGGGTCAACACGCCCTTCGGCCTCTCCACCGACTGGCCCCTCACGTCCCCGTTCGCGATGGTGGCCACCAAGACCGAACTGAAGTACTTCACCACCTGGGGCGTGCTCGCCTACGAACTGACCGACACCTTCTCGGTCGGCGGCGGGATCGGGGTCAGCTATGCCGATGGCGAGCTGCGCCGGGCCGACGGGGGCGGCGGGGAGTTCGTGTTCGAAGGCGACGACACCGCCGTGAACTTCATCGTCTCCGCCCTCTGGCGACCGCATCCCCAACATTCCTTCGGCCTCACGTGGCGCGGCTGGTCGGAGTTCGACCTCGAGGGCAGCGCCCGCACCTCCGCCGGCCCCCTGGGCAGCGCCGAGGTGAACGACTTTGTCACTCCCGACACCGTCGTGGTCGGATACGCCTACGAGTTGAACCCGTGCTGGACGATCGAGGCCAACATCGAATGGGTCAACTGGGAGCGGCTCAACACCTCCACCCTGCGCACCGGGGCCGGCTCGCAGCCCCTCCCCTTCGAGTGGGATGCGAACTTCATGTACGGCATCGGGACGACCTACGCCCCCGACGACCGCTGGAACTGGAGCGCGGGCTACATCTACATCGAGAACAGCCAGCCGGATGCCACCTTCAATCCCGCCATCTCCGATGCCGACCGGCACTGGCTGAGCGCCGGCGTCGGATACCAGGGGGACGCCTGGAATTACCAGTTCGCCTACCAGTTCGCCTTTTCCGACCGCGACGTGACGGGTGCCATGGGCCCGGCCGCACCCGTTTTGAACGGGGAATACGAGTCGCGCTTCCACGGATTCATGCTTTCCGCCAGCCGCCCCTTCTGAACCGCGGAAAGAGCGCCCGGTGCCCGGGCGTAAGGGCATGCGATGCGATTCGTCCTTGCGATCCTGATGGCCGGCGCGGTGGGGGCGGGGGCTGCTCCCTCCGGGCACTGGTCCTTTCGGGAACCCGCGCCGCCTGCCCTCCGGGGACCGCGCCATCCGGTCGATGAATTGCTGCAGCGCCGCGCCGCCGGGAGCGGTCTCGTCCCGGCCGATCCGGCCGGCCGATCCGTCCTGCGCCGCCGGGCATGGCACGTCCTGACCGGCCTCATGCCGCCGGCCGCCGCCGGGAACTCCCCCGGCGGGGCGCCGCTGGACACTTGGACCGCGCAGCTCGTCGAGGAGGCCCTCGCGAGCCCGCACTTCGGCGAGTCGTGGGCGCGGCACTGGCTCGATGTCGCCCGCTACGCCGACACCAAGGGGTACGATTTCAAGGAGGGTCGGCGCTTCCCCTACGCTTTCACCTACCGCGACTGGGTCATCAGGGCGTTCAATGACGACCTGCCGTACGACGAGTTCCTGCGGCGGCAGGTCGCCGCGGACCTCATGCACCTGCCCGGCACGGAACTGCCCGCCCTCGGCTTTCTCACCACCGGCCGCCGTTTCCTCGGCCGCAACGACCTCATCATCGCGGATCGCATCGACGTCGTCTTCCGGGGCGCCATGGCGCTGACCATGCAGTGCGCCCGTTGCCACGATCACAAGGACGACCCGCTCACCATGGCCGACTACTACGGGGTCTACGGTGTGTTCGCCAGCAATCGCGAACCGCAGGACCTGCCGCTCGTGGAGGAGCCCGCCGACACCCCCGGTTACCGCGCCTTCCTCGCGGATCTCGCGAAGCGCGCCAACGCCGTCCACGATTTCGCCGCGGAAAAGATCCCGGACTACAAGCGGCCCGAGCATCCACTCGAGTTCGACCGCAATGCCGCGAAGCGAAAACTGAACCAGACGCAGCGCGGCGAATACGAGGGCTTGCTGGCCAGGATGACCGAGCTCGAGGCGAACTCCCCGCACGCCCCGGCGCGCGCCATGGTGGTCCGGGAAAATCCCCGCCCGCACCAGCCGGTGATTTTCGAGCGGGGCAATCCCAATGCCCGCGGGGCGGCCGTTCCGCGCGCCTTCCCGGCGCGGTTCCGCCGCGATCCCGGCGACGTCTTCCAGGAAGGCAGCGGCCGCCTCGAACTGGCCCGCGACCTCACGCGGCGAAGCAACCCGCTCACCGCCCGGGTGTGGGCCAACCGCGTCTGGATGCACGTCATGGGAACCCCGCTGGTTTCCTCGCCCGGCGACTTCGGCGTCCAGACGCCCGAACCGCTCCAGCGCGAACTGCTCGACCATCTCGCCGTCTTCCTCGTCGACCACGGTTGGTCGACGAAGGCCCTCATCCGCCACATCATGACCAGCGAAGCATGGCGCCGCAGCAGCCGGGCCCGGCCCGCCGACCTGCGCGCGGACCCCGAAAACCGCTATTACGCCCGGGGCCACCGCCACCGGAAGCCGCTGGAAGCATGGCGCGACACCACCCTGCAGGTGAGCGGCCGCCTCGACCGCGCGCTCGGGGGGCGGCCGGTGCGCATTCACGCCCGCCCCTTCCCGCCGCGGCGCACGATCTACGGGCTCGTCGAGCGCCAGAACCTCCCGTCCTTCTTCCGCGTCTTCGATTTCCCGGAGTCGAACCAGCCCACCGTCCGGCGGGTCGAAACGACCACCCCGAACCAGGCCCTCTACCTGATGAACAGCCCCTTCCTCCACGGGGAGGCCGTCGCCGCGGTGGCCGCCGCCGGAATCAGGGAAGGCGACGCCCCGCAAGCGGGCCGGATCGATGCCCTTTACCAGCGAATCTTCCAGCGGGCGCCGGATCCCGGCGAGCGCCGCCGCGCGGAACGATTCCTCGCCACCGCCACTCCGGCCGGACAAACCGCGGGCGCCTGGCGCTACGGTCACGGCCGCTACCGGGCGGACGACCGCCGCGTGGACTTCACTCCCTTGCCGCACTTCACCGGCACGTCCTGGCAGGGTGGGCCGGCCCTCCCGGACGCCGGCACCGGGTGGGTCCACTGGACGGCCAGCGGCGGCCACCCGGGCCACGGGGACCACGCCGCCATCCTGCGCTGGACCTCCCCCGTCTCGGGAAGCATCTCGATCCGCGGCAAGGTCGCGCGGCCCGGCGAACCCGGCGACGGCATCCGCGCCATGATCGTCGCGGACGGTGAGATCCTCGCCGAGTGGACCGTCGGCCCCGGGGGCTCCCAGCAGGCCCGGGTCGACCACCTCGAGGTCCCCGCCGGCGGACACCTCGACTTCATCGTCGAATCGAAGGGCGACGAGAATTCCGACTCGTTCCAGTGGGCCCCGGTCATCCGGCGCGACGGGGGCGATCTTCCCCTCGCCGAAGCCGGGCCCGGGTTCTCCGGTCCCGCCCTGGAACCGTGGGCCCGCCTCGCCCAGGTCCTCCTCCTCTCCAACGAGTTCATGTTCGTCGACTAGGACAACGCCAGATCATGCCGCACCACCCCGTCAATCCCGAGCACCGCTTCCTGTCGCGCCGGCAGTTTTTGTCCCGCTGCGGAATGGGCATGGGCGCCCTCGCCCTCAACGGGATCCCGGAGTTGGTGGCCGCCGCCGGTTCCGGGACGGATGCCCTCAACCCCCTCGCGCCCCGTCATCCCCCGTTTCCTGCAAAGGCCAAGCGGGTCATCCACCTCTTCATGAACGGCGGGCCGTCGCAGGTCGATACCTTCGACCCCAAGCCCGAGCTGACGAGGCTCCACGGCGAGAAGCTCCCCAAGGAGCTCAAAACGGAACGCCCCACCGGGGCCGCCTTCAAGTCGCCCTTCGCCTTCAACCATTACGGCCAGAGCGGTCTCGAAGTCTCCGACCTCTTCCCCCACGTCGGATCCTGCGCCGACGACTTGTGCGTGATCCGGTCCATGCACGCCGATGTGCCGAATCACGAACCCTCGCTCCTGCTGATGAACTGCGGCGACGGGCGCCTCGTGCGGCCCAGCATGGGATCCTGGGTCACCTACGGGCTGGGCAGCGAGAACGAGAACCTCCCCGGCTTCGTCACCCTCTGCCCCGGCGGGTTTCCCATCCAGGAAACGCAAAACTGGCAGGCGGCCTTCCTGCCCGGAGTCTTCCAGGGGACCTACGTCGACCCCCGCGAGGACGATCCGCGGAAACTCATCGCGCACATCGAGCGCAAGCACGTCCGCGACGACGCCCAGCGGCAGCAACTCGACCTCCTCCGCGATCTCAACGAGCGCCACCTCGCCGAACGGCAGCGCGATGCCAGGCTCGAGGCCCGCCTGCAGTCCTTCGAGCTGGCCTACCGCATGCAGATGGAGGCCACCGACGCCTTCGACATCTCCCGCGAGCCGGAGTCCGTCCGCGCCATGTACGGCACCGGCGTGCAGGCCCGCCAGATGCTCATCGCGCGCCGCCTCGTCGAGCGCGGGGTGCGCTTCGTGCAGGTCTGGCACGGCGCCGGACAACCGTGGGACAGCCACGACGACCTCGAGAAGAACCACCGGCGGCTCGCGAAGGAATGCGACCAGCCCATCGCGGCGCTCCTAAAGGACCTCAAGATGCGCGGCCTCCTCGAGGAAACCCTCGTCATCTGGGGCGGCGAGTTCGGGCGCACCCCCACCGTCGAAATGCCCAAGGCCGGAACCAACCAGGGCCGCATCAACGGCCGCGACCACAACCACTACGGATTCTCGATGTGGCTCGCGGGCGGCGGGGTCAAGGGGGGATACGTCCACGGCGCCACCGATCCCTACGGATTCCAGGCGGTCGAGAAGCCCGTTCACGTCCACGACCTGCACGCCACCATCCTGCACCTCCTCGGCTTCGACCACGAGAAGCTCACCTACCGCTACTCCGGCCGCGACTTCCGGCTCACCGATGTCCATGGCTCCGTCGTGAAGGAGCTCCTGGCCTGACAAGCGGGGCCGGCGGCACCTTCATGGGGGCTGGATTCCCTTGCCCCTTCCGGCCGGTTCAGCGAGATTCGTCCTGCTCCCAGGCCCCCTGCACCCTTCCTCCCAGGTCATGCCGCGTTCCCCCCTGTCCACCCCCCTCGTCGCCGCCGCGGTCGCCATGGCGATTTTTGCCTCCCCGGTGTGCGCGCAACTCGGGACCGGCAAGCTGGTCGCCAGGCAGATCGTCAGCGGCCTCGCCCGCCCGGTCTTCGTGACCGCTCCGTCCGGGGACACCGGCCGCCTCTTCATCGTGGAGAGGTACGTCAGCACCGGGAGCACCGGCCGCCTGCGCATCTACGATCATGCCACGCAGACCCTGCTCGCCACGCCCTTCCTCCAGATCCCCGGCGTGAACACCGGATTTGAAGAGGGGCTGCTCGGCCTCGCCTTCCACCCGAACTACGCCGCCAACGGCCACTTCTACGTCTACTTCAGCGATACCAACGGACCGCGCCTGGCGCGGATCGTGCGCTACACCGCCGACGCCCCCTACGCGACCTCCAACACCGCCGACCCCGGGAGTGGCGTCGAGGTCCTCCGCGTCACCCAACCGCAGGCCAACCACAACGGCGGCTGGATCGGCTTCAATCCCGTCGCGGTCGACAATGGCATGACCACCGGCAACCCGCGGCATTACCTCTACATCGGCACCGGCGACGGGGGCGGGGGCAACGATGATGATGGTGGCCACACCGCCGGCCTCGGCAACGGCCAGGACATCACGGACAACCTCCTCGGCAAGATCCTGCGCCTCGACACCGGCGCCGACGGCAATGCCGACGCCTTCGCGGCCGATGCGTTGCGCAACTACGCCATCCCGCCCGACAACCCCTTCGTGGGGCGCACCGGCGACGACGAGATCTGGTCCTACGGCCTGCGCAACCCGTGGCGCTGCTCGTTTGACCGTCTCACCGGCGACTTCTGGATCGCGGACGTGGGCCAGGACACCCGCGAGGAGGTCGACTTCCAACCCGCATCCGATTTCACCTCCCCGGATCCCCTCGCCGCCAACTACGGTTGGCGCCACCGCGAAGGGGACATCGCCACGCCGGGGGTGGGAGGAACCCTGCCCGCGGCCCTTCCCGCCCGCGACGGGATCCCCGCCGGCCAGTTCGCGCCGGGCACCAGCGGCCTCGTCGAACCGGTCCTCGACTACCCGCAGGTGACCGACCCGAGTCCCGAGTTCCAGACCGACAACGGTAGCCAGCTTTACGGATGGAGCCTCACCGGCGGCTGTGTCTATCGCGGCAGCATGAAGTGGCTCCAGGGCGCCTACTTCTTCGGCGACTTCGCTTCAAACCGGTTCTACGCCATCCGTCACAACGGAACCTCCCTCACCGCCAGCGTCGAATTCGGCATTTTCTTCAACAACCTCGACGTCGAACCGGGCGGAGCCGCGT
>JABDMC010000164.1 GCA_013001695.1 Akkermansiaceae bacterium | reverse complement strand
GCATGTAGTCCCGCCTTCAGGCGGACCACGAGTTCGACCAGTGGGCAAGGCGCCGCCCCCACCAGTCCCAAGCCCCGAACCGCCACGCGACCCGGCCGGGGATGGCGGGGACGGCGCGGGAACGAAGATGTGAACCGGCATTCTCCACGTGACATGACGGCTCGACTGAATTCGCCGAAGTCCGTCCCCGGTCATGAACTCCAAGGTCCGCCACCAGGCGGGAAGCTTGGGCCGCATCGCGGCCGTGGTGGCCAACCATGACCGGGACGGTCATGCCACAGTCCCCCGGCCCGATTCCGCCTGAAGGCGGAACTACATACACGCTGGCTCGGGCGGTTCAGAGAAATCCTCGGTGTTCGCAGGATGCGGGGCTTGCCCCACTTTCCTGCTGACCTCCGGCTTCCCCTCGTTCACGATGGCCCCTGTGACCGACCCGCTCCCGCCCGCCGCGCCACCCGGCGCCGTGCCGCCCCCGCCCCCGGCCCTGAACCTGAAGCTGCTCTGGACCTCGCTGCTCGCTCCCTCCGTCGTGGCGGGCATCGCGGCGGTCATCCTGATCCTCGTGGCGAACAACAGCCGGACCATGGAGCCTCTGTTCACCATCGCGTGCGCCGTCGTTTGCCTCGCGGTCTTGGGCGGTTGGGGGTTGTTTGCCAACGTCCTGGTGCGCCGTTTCCGGGGCGGGAGCCTCGTCCTGCTGATCCTTGCCTACCCGCTCCTGCAGGCCATCCTCATCTTCGCCATCTTCTTCGCCGGGTGCCTCGCGATGATCGCGCGGGTCGGGTCATACTGATCACCCGGCCCCGCAACCGGATCCGGCTGAATTGATTTTCGAAACCTGCCGGCCACCCACCTCACGGCATTGTCATGAACCCGCCCTCCGCGCCGCCCTCCGCCGACCGGGACCTCCTCAAGTCCACCACCTCGCGGTGCCCGGAGTGCGGTCGCACCTGCCCGGCGGGCGTCTGGAAGTCGGATGAATCGCCGCAGCGCGTCTTCCTGACGCGGAAATGCCCCGACCACGGCAGCGCCACGACCTGCATCTCCTCCGACGCCCGCTTCTACTGGCTCGCCAAGGGGCGCGAAGAGAACGGGTGCGGGGCGGGGTGCCCGCCCTCCGGAGTCATGGCGACGGGGGGCGCCTGCGCCGCGGATGCGAGGGGCACGGCCGGCACCCTCGGCCGCAACGCCTTCGCCGAAGACGAAACCATCGAGCAACTCTCCACCTGCCTGGCCCTCATCGAGATCGTCGACTCGTGCAACCTCGCCTGCCCGACCTGCTTCGCGGATTCGCCGGTCGGCACCAACGGCAAGCTGCTTTACCACCCGCTCGAGGCGCTGCAGGAGCGCATCCGCGGCGTCCTCGACCGCAAGGGACACATCGAGATCCTGCAGCTCTCCGGCGGCGAACCGACGCTTCACCCGGAATTCTTCGCGCTCCTCGACTGGATCCACGCCGAAGAGCGCATCGACTACGTCCTGGTCAACACCAACGGGGTCCTCCTCGCCCGGGACGACGAATTCCTCGCGGCCCTCGGCGAGCGCGTCCCGCGCGGCCACCTGCAACTCTACCTGCAGTTCGACGGGCCGCAGGAGGCGGGCCAACGCGAATTGCGCGGCGCCGACCTCCGCAAGATGAAGACCCGCGCCATGCAGCGCGCCGCCGCCATCAGCCTGCCGGTCACCCTCGCCATGACGGTCACCCCCGCCAACCTCCCGCACCTCTGGGAGACCATCACCTGGGGCCTCGCCCACGAAAACTGCCGCGGGGTCTCCTTCCAGCCCGAGTTCTGGTCCGGAAGGACCAACGAACATCCATCCGCCTCAGGCGGATCCAATATCGAACATCCAAGCGCGCAGCGCTTGAACACCGCCGACCTCATCCTCGCCATGGTCGACCAGGCGGACGGCGGGCTGTCCTACGACGATTTCACGCCCCTCCCCTGCGGCGATCCGAATTGCGCCACCATCGGCTACCTCCTCAAGACCCCGCTCGGGACGCGCTCCATTTCGGAGTTCATCAACTTCGCCGCGGTCCAGGGGTTCCTGCAGGACAAGGTGCGCTACAAGCTCGCCGACCTCACCGCGTGCGGCTGCGACAACACCGCCCTCGGTGATCTCCTCAAGGAATTCGAGCTGCACGAGCGCGACACCTTCCGCCTCTTCATCAAGCCCTTCATGGATGCCCACACCTGGGACGAGGACCGCATCGACCGCTGCTGCACCCACGTCATCCGCCCCGACGGGAAACTCGATTCGTTCTGCCGCTACTATTTTTCGCCAGCGTGACCCCGGACCGCCATCAACCGCCAGCCGGGCCCGGGGCTTCGGGCACCCCGCCGAAAATGGGCTGCCTCCGGGTCCTGGTGTGGCTGGCCCCCCTCGGGTTCGTCATCGCGGTCACGTTCTTCGGAGTCGGAGCGCCCCTCGCCCGCCTGGGAAGAATGTCCGGCTGGGTGACCCTTGGAGCAATCGTCCTCCTCGTCGCCGGCCTCGGGGTCTTCGACGGGATCCTCTCGCGCAAGGTGCCCAAGATCGAGGGGAACCCCGATCCCAAGCGACTCGCCCTGCATGCCGGCCTGTTCGTCGTCATCCAGGTCGTGGCGGTGCCCACCGCCCTCTTCGGACTCGTCTACGCGGCCTGCGCCCTGTTGTGATCCCGCGTCCGCTTCCGGGTGGTCCCGGCCGGGGATTCACGATAGCGTTCCGGCACCCGCCCCGCGCCCCGCGCCATGCTTGACCGCCTCCCAGCCCCCGCCGGCTCCCCGGCCTACGCCCTCCTGATGCTGGCGGGCCTCGCGCTCGGGGCCTTCTTCTGGATCCGCCAGTCGCGGCACGACTCCCGGGTGGCCCTCATCTACCTGGCCGCCATCGGCGGGGCCTTCGCCGGCGCCAAGATCGCCTACCTCCTGTCCGAGGGCTGGCTGCACCTCGAGGCCGAAGAACGCTGGCTGCACTGGCTCACAGGGAAGTCCGTCACGGGCGCCCTCCTCGGCGGGTGGGCCGCCGTCGAGGGCGCCAAGAAGGTCCTCGGCTACACCCGCACCACCGGCGATCGCTACGCCCTCGTGGTCCCCCTCGGCCTCATCCTCGGCCGCCTCGGGTGCCTCGCCCACGGGTGCTGCCAGGGGGTCCCCTGCGACCTCGGGCCGCTCTCCCGCACCAGCCCGGACGGCACCGCCACCTGGCCGGCGGTCCCCGTGGAAATCCTGTTCAACTTGATCGCCTTCCTCATGGTTCTCCAGCTGCGCCGGGGCCGCGTCCTGACCGGGCAGCATTTCCACCTCTACCTCGTCGCTTACGGGCTCTTCCGCTTCGGCCACGAGTTCCTGCGGGACACCCCGAAGCCGTTCGGAGGCGTTTCCGGCTACCAGGTCCTCGCCCTCGTCCTCGCCGGGGCCGGCCTCCTCGCCTTCCGGCGGCGGGCCCGGAGCCATTTTCCCGCCGAAATTTCTCCAAATTCCTCCGAAGATATCACTGGATTATCCCGTCGAAAGGACGACTGTCCCGCCGCCGTTAAGACACCAGAATGAACCAACCGATGAAACACCCCATCTCACTGATGACCGCCGCCGCGCTGGCCCTCGGCACCGCCCTCAGCACCGCCGAGGAAGCCCAGACCGCGACCAAAACCGAGGCCGGGGCCGCGACCAAGAGCGAGGCCCTCAAGATCACCATCACGGGCAACGACCTGATGCAGTACGACATCAAGACCTTCGAGGCCAAGGCCGGCCAGACGATCGAATTGACGTTCAAGAACATCGGGGTGCTCCCGAAGGAGGCCATGGGGCACAATGTCGTGGTCCTGAAGGCCGGCACCGACATCCCCAAGTTCGCCATGGCCGGCGCCACACAGCGGGAGGGCGATTTCCTTCCGGCCGAGCAGGAGTTCAAGGACCAGATGATCGCCCACACCAAGATCCTCGGTCCCGGCGAAAGCGAGACCATCACCTTCACCGCTCCCGGCGCCGGAACCTACGACTACATCTGCACCTTCCCCGGACACTTCGGCGTGATGCGCGGCACCATGGTCGTGAAGGATAAGTAGGCCCCGCAGCCCTTGGACATCGGGAGGAGCGGGGCGACCCTCCCCTCCCCGCCGCAAACGATTCTCTCCTTCGCCCGCCCGTCAGCGTGCCCTGCCGGGACGGGCCGCGCTGAGGCTTTAGGCGCCCGGAGCAGCATCACGCGCTGAGTGAGCGTCCTGCTGCGGCGCGGCGTTAGCCGTTGCCTCCGCTATCCTCTCCGGCGCTCTCGTCAACCGATTGGCCGCTTTCCGCGGTCGGCAGTATCTTGGCACCGTTTCTGTAGACTTCGCCGCTTTTCACCATGATCAGATCGCCCTCGTCGATTTTTCCATAGGGCACCCCGTTCACGGTCAGTTCATAGTCATCGGTGACAATTTCCACCTTCTGGCCTGTTTTCCCAACAGACATGGTGATGGATCCGCTCCGAGACACGGTGTAGGAAAAGGGCATCTCACCGGAACGCTTGCACCCTGTGAGGCCCACGAGGGACACGAGCAGGGCCTGGCATATCAGGGTTCTCATGAATTTTGGCCGGACGTTCGAGTCCCGCCCCGCCTGGCTGGGGGCGCCCTCGGACTTCCGGGTTGATGGTGGAATGGTCATGGCAGATTGAACTCGCGGCAGGGCAGGGCTCGGGTGACGCCTTGTTCGGCTGCGGTTGGTGTTGGTTATCCTCCAAGGAATGACATGACGGCGAATACGATCAAGAGAAAGATGATCACTCCCGCGATCATAATCGACCACTGAACCACGGCCGCACTCACGCCAAGTGCGATGGCTCCACTGCCGACCATCCTTGGTTCGGACTTGATGAGACTCAATATCCCGAGGCCTGCCGCCAGCATGCCCAGACCGATGATCCCGGGAACGAGAAATCGTGAAGGGAGCGGCTCGGCATCAGTCGCCGGAACATACTCCTCACCCTTCAACTTGGCCTTCGCGGCTTCGGCAAGACGGGCGGCGAAGTCAACCGCGGCTTCCTCGATCGGCTTGGCAGGCGGATCAATTGCATCCTGAATCCACGGCGACAGGAATGCGGATGCCAGCGCCAGAAACCCCGCAACGATACCGATGATACCGATGGTTCGCTTCTTGGGAGAATTGGTGTCCGTGGTCATTCGAATTTCCTGAGCAGAGCGTCGAAGCGCCGGCGCCCGCTACCGGGAGCGCCAGTGCGCGCGAGGGTAATCGGTTCTCATCGCGGTTCAACCTCCGACTCCGAGCCGGGTAGCGGGCTGTCCCGCCGCGCCTTGTCATCCGCCGTTGCCGGCACGGGGGAGCAACCCAAGATTCCTGATGTCCAGGAAGGCGTGTTCCACCCAGGGCGTCACCGGGGGAAAATAGGGACACGCCAGCCGGTGCTTCCCATTCTTCTCTACCACGCTGATCTTGTAGCCATTGGCCACCAGCCACTCCCCGAACTCGGTCAAGAGCGCCTCTTCCTCGTCGACTGACCTGACTTTGCCCAGCGCGGCCAAGTATGCTTCAGCCTTGTCGCGATCGGCGTTCTCGACGACCCCGCCGTCTTCCACGTCGCCATCGCCTCCCCGTTCCTCGGCCTCGTGATCCTCCCGGGAAAAACACCCAACGCAAAGGATCAAGCAAATCAATATTGCAATACGGCAAGTCCACCGACACCCCTCCTGTAACCGGAATCGTTCCATCACTCGAATTGTCTGTAACGGATGACGTCGAAGGCCTGCCACCCGCTACCGGGGGCGCACTCCGATTTCAAGGTTGATGGTTGAATCGCCATAACGCTTTCGACCCGCGGCGGGCCGCCTCGCGGCAGCCACGCCGTGATCGGCTTTGTCGCTACCCGCCACGCCTGCGCGACTCTACTCTTTCGCGGTCTCCTCAAGGCGAAGTCTGATGAACTGCAATTGGACGTCCTCGCTTGTGCTGACCGAGAGGGCTCTCACGCCGCGCTTGAGCAGGACAGCGACGCGCTCGTTCGCCTTCACCGGTTGATCCACCGGTTCTCCGTCGATCTCCAGGACGAGTTTCGCCTTCGATTCGGCAGGATAGATTTCGACCAGGACCTCGTGCTCGCTTGTCGAACCCACCGGCGCCAGCGCTGTGTACCTGATGTCTTTCTTCAGGGGACGGGACATCGGCCATCCGTAGGCAGTGGGCAGGCACGCCAGGGCGTCGATCTCCTGGTGGGTCCGCAATCCGGCCAGCGGGCGACGTGGTGCTCGGCCCGGCTTCTCCTCAACTCCGGGGTCTAGAATTTTCGACAGGCGGCGATAGGAGGAATCGAACATCGCCCGGTTATCCATCGCCAGTTTGCTCCCCTTTTTCGCATCGGGGCCGATCTTCTCCCAAAGCGCCCCCATCTCCTCGAGCAGCTCCTCCTCACGGGAAGCCGCTCGGTGGATTTCCTCCGCTTCTTTCTCCGCCTCAGCGACGCCGAGGCTGACACCGCTCAGCAGGATCAGGATCGGCACGAATTTCATAACGTTATAGCGGACACAGCGTAGGCTTGGCGTGAGCCGTGCTCAAGCACGGAACACGACAAGCCGTTTAGTGCTTCGGTGCTGCGTCTTTGTTCGGCATTGTTTTTTTGGGTTTGGCCGTGGCTGCTCCAGATTTTCCAACCGCCGCCTCCCAGAACAACCAACTCGTGCCGTTGGCGGCGTATTCGAGGAGCCCGAAGCGAAGCTCAGCTTCTGCTATGATCGATGCGTGATGATGCAAGCACATCGGAAGGTGCACTCGACCATCAGGCCGCGCTGCGCCCGTGTTCACCCATGTTACTGGAACCGTCACTCCGGGGCGAAGATCTCCTTCGAGCACTCTCTGAATTACCAACTCGCCGGTGTGTACTATCTTTCCCCACTTGGTCTCGTTGCTTTTTGCCCTTTCGCCGGCCTCAGTCGTGCTGATTGCTTTGCCATCGAAAATCGGAACCGAGCGCACATTCTTCACCTTCCCAATTACGATATGCTTGTATTCGGCCTTGGGGAGCTCCGTCCGTAACGGCTGAGCGGACGCGACACCGGCTAAGGCGACTCCGAGCATGAGGGGGCCGAGGGATGATTTCATTTTTGCCAACGTCAGAGACCTGGCATTCGCGCCAAGTCACCGTCGCAGTCCTACCACCCGACCATCGGGAGGGCAACAAGATCAGCCGCTGCCGCGATTGCCAGCGTCGGCTTGTTCGCTTTTATCTGAGGCCCGCAAACTGTGGTGGCAGATTCCAAAACCTCTCACGCGGTTGCCTCGTTGTTTCGGGTGCCGCTTGCGTTCGCCTGCGGCCGGTTCTCTGGCTGTCATTTCCTAACCCTGCTCTTCGCGAACACATTCCAATTCAGCGCGGCGGCAGTGGTAAAACCTGCAAAAGCCAGCACGCCGAGTGGAGAAGGATTTATGGCGGCAGCTCCTCCTGATAGTGCTGCCGCAACTGTCGACAGAATGGCGATTAGGAGAATTTGCTTGGGTTTGCCTTCCTCGCTTTCCTCAGGGAGCGAAGGCTCCTTTCCCTTGGAAGCCGGTGTTTCCTTGGCCACTTCGTCGGTGAGCAACCGTTCCTTCGCCTTCTCAAATTCGGCTTGGGAAAGATCGCCGTTATCTCTTAGCAAGACGAGTTTCTCGAGATCGGATGCGATTGGCATTACTATAGCGAGATTCTATGGCTGAAGCTTGAAAGCGCAGCCTTTGAGAAAGGAAGTGGCGTGCTTAGGGTTTCCGTGGGCTGCCCCACCGGGGCGGGGCCTATCCACGATCAGCATAATACCTGAACACGCCATCAAAATTAGATTCTACATCGGGCTCGACGTCCACAAGGAATCAGTCGCCATCGCGCATGCCCTGGATGCACTTGTTATCCTGCCATTATTCGTAAGAGTTCCACGACATTGCCAATATGAGCATCGAGCAATAGGATGCCGGACACATCGGAAAGCGATGCGTATTCTTGCAGATTCTCGTGTGCAAATGAAGCACTAACGAGAATCTGTGAAAGGCCGAGGTGGCGGTCAGCTAACTTCGCCTTGATGGCGGAGGCTGTTTCTCGTGCAGTGTCAAGGGTTGACAGGCTATTGATCTGAAACGCGACAATGAGGTTGGCCACATTGAGTTCATCGAACTCGGGTAGGCCGTTGATATCATTGCTGTCTTCGATGTGTAGTAGAACGCCCAAATCCTCTTGCAGAATCCGCGAAATATCGTCACTTTTCCTCGCAAGCACCCACCTTCCATCACTCGTTGAAATCTGTTTATAGTCACCGTCGCCAGGGGTGTAGCTCGCTCCAGGAATTGCGCCCATCGATGTGATGTCGGTCTCCTGCGTCATTGACGCAATCAGATGCGGCGGGGCCATGATGATGACGTTTAGAGGCCATTCATCATCCATCGTCATCTCAAGCGCGTACGCCTGCTGGTAGACGTGGTAGCCGGGGCCGTCTATAGCGTTCGACATTCCAATGGTGAAAGCGACAGTTGGGCAGGCGGTATTCATAAGGATAACGTCGAAGTCCTCTCACACCTGCCCGAGAGCGAGGCTTCGACTGTCGGTTGAGGGTTGAATGGTCATGGCGGATTGAACTCGCGGCGGGGCAGGTGTTGAGAGCGACGCCTTGTTGGCCTTACTTATTCGGAGCACCAGCGCTTTGCAGCACGCTCGCAGCATGTTCCCGTATCTTTGGTTCTGGATCATTGGAACTAAGATGGGCGAGCCACTCTGTCACAGCCGGATCAGGCAACATTGGCTCCAGTGTTGCAATCGCCTGCCCCGTCATTTTGGCACCTGGTTCCTCCTGCAACATGGAAAGAACGTTGTCTCGGAACCTTGGGTCGTTACTTCCTCGAAGACCCTCCATCAACGCCCAACGATGATAAGGACCAAGCTTCTCGTCCTGCACACTCAGATCCCATAAATCCATCATTGAATTCACTACGGCCTCATCAACTCTCCCTTCGTCACGTAGTAGATTGAGTGCCTCAAGCCGCTCCTTTGGGGACTGATCAGGATTCAGCGCCACGCGATACGACTCATCGACAAGTCGCTGATGTGCTTCAAAACGCTCGATAATGCCATATTCCTTCAACTGGTTCTCCAGACGGGTCTGGCGCGCTTCAATGTCCCGGATATCGAGTCCCGCAGCGCGCTCTTCTTCGCGGGCAACGGATGAATCCCCATCTCGCTGAAAACGTGATAGCGGCGAACTCCTAGTAAAGCGTGTTTCAAGCCGCTCCATCCGAGAGGCAAGATCAGCAAGTTGGGAGGCATGTGCCTGGCTCATGGTTTGCGATGGGCTACTCGCGAAGACGGCTACCAAGGCCGCAGCTGATGCAAGCATGGCAAGAACGGGAAGTGACTTCTCTATTTTGTCTTTCATGATCTGATTGGGCAGTGTTTGCGGCGGATCTGGTTATTAGGCCAACAGTTTATTATGGGACCCTACAGATTGGTGAAGTTTTGGCAAGGATCGGCGTAAGGGGCGCGCGGGGAGGCGGTTAAGTTTGCTAACAAAGTTTGTGTTAGGCGGGGTGGGGTATCACGGGGACGGATTGTTTTTTTCCGTTACGCGAAGATCAAGTATCGGGAAGCACTTCCCGCGGGCCCTGGGGTGGGGCGGGTGCTAGATGAGGGTGGCCTCTTCGCGGAACCTGCGCAGGGCGGCCTTTCCCATGTAGCGGCCGAGGACGCGGTCCGGGGTGCGGTGCAGGTCGATGAGGAGGAGGGCGTCGAGGCAGTTCCCGAAGGACGGGTCGACGTTGAACTCCAGGAGGGTGGCGTTGAGCTTGAGGTACTGCTTGAGCAGGATGGGGATGCTCTTCCCATCCGGCTCGACATCGGAGACCCGCGCCGAGACCTGCTCGAGGCTTTCGAGCCGGGCGCTGATGTCGCCGTAGTCGGTAAGCTCGAAGGGGTGGTTCGGGCGCACGAAGTCCGCGAGGGGCTCTTCCCGCTTCTTCTCCCTGAGGAAGCGCACCATGAGGTTCTGCGAGATCGGCGTGTAGTCATTGCTGATGCTGACCGGTCCGAAGAGTTTCCCGTACCGCGGGTTGCGCGCCACGAAGGCCGCCAGCCCCTTCCACAATCCCAGCAGCCCGCCGAGCGATCGCTGGTAATCCGGCGCCACGAAGGACCGCCCGACCTCGAGCCCCGGCGTGAGGTGGTCGAGGAAGGGCTTCTCGAACTCGAAGAGCGTCGAGCAGTAGAGCCCCTGCGGACCGTGCTCCGCGATCAGTTGGTCGGTCCGCCCGACCCGGTAGGCGCCCGCGATGCGCTCATCCTCGCGGTCCCACAGGAAGAGGTGCAGGTAGTGCTGGTCGAAGGCGTCGAGGTCGAGGGCCTTGCCGGTCCCCTCGCCGACGAGGCGGAACGACTGCTCGCGCAGGCGGCCGATCTCGTGGAGGGCCGCCGGGATCTCGGCGGCCGGGGCGATGTAGACATCCATCGCTCCCTGCGAGGCGAGCGGATCGTTCCGCTGGAGGCGGCGGACCTCGGCCCGCACCTCGCCGGGGTCGGCGGGCGGGGCGATGTCCTCTTCGTGGGCCCGGTCCATCTCACTCGCCCGTTCCCGGTCGCCAGGCCGATCGGGTTGCGCCGGCACGTGTTCTCGGGTTGTCCATCGCTGCCATGGCCATCATCACTGCCCGGACCATCACGGGGACTCCAGCTGCGAGCGGTGCCGCAGGGTGGACGGCGCCACCCCGAAATCCGTTTCCAACTCGACGTCGAGGGCCCGGCAAATCCCGCCGATCATGGCGAAATGATGCACGGTGTGGCTCACCAGGAACTGCAATTCCCGTCCGATCGTCGACGGCTGCCACTCGATCTGGTCCCCCCCGCAATCCATCTTGACGAGGATCCCGACCGGCGGGTCCTGGTCGAGGAGGGCCTCGAGGGAGCGCTTGATGTCGCGGACCCTGGCCTCCGCGTTCGCGGTCCGCGTTTCCACGACCTCGTTGCGTTCCCGGTCGTCGTAATCGACCCGCCCGCCATTCTCCATCCCGGCGAGGAAGGAGAGATAGTGCTCGATGCAATGGCGCAGATGGCCCCCGACCGACGACCCGTAGAAGCCGGCGACGGGTCGGCCGAACCGTCCATCGTCCAACCGGGCCAGGAGGGCGCTTGCCTGCTCGAGGTAATGGACGTTCGCGCGGATCAGGCGTTCCATATTCCGGGGGATGATGCCAGTGGGAGGCGCCTGCCCGCAAATCAATTCCCCGGCGCGTCACAAACCCCCCGCACCGCGGCCCGCAGGGTGCCGGTGAGGGTCTCCGGGTCGTGCCGCAGGGCTTTGCCTGTTAATAAATCGCCGGCGCGGCACTGCACGGTGCGTCCCGACATCGACAGGAAGGCCCGGGGGATCATGGCACTCCGGACCAGCGGATGCAGGGCGCCTAACAACTCGAACCATGGCGGGTTGGCGCCGAAAAAGCGGACCGGCAGGACCGGGGCGCCGCTCGTGCGGACGAGGCGGGCGGCATGGGGTGGCCACGGCGGATCCTCGACCCGCGCCGAGTGCCACTGCCAGTGGGCCACCGCCCCGGCCGGAAAGATGACCAGCAGGCCTCCGTCGCGGAGGTGCTCGACGGCGCGCCGCAGCATCGCGATGTTGGCGCGCGCCGCCCCGGCCTCGCCGAGGATCCGGAGCGGAAACAGCCAGTCGCCCAGGCCCGGCATGCCGAGCAGTTCGGCGTTGGCGAGAATGCGGGTGTCGGGACGGGCGCGGGTGGCGAGGGCCGCCATGACGGCGGCGTCGGCGCCGCCGAAGGGATGGTTCGACACGACCACCACCGCCCCCGAGGCCGGGATGGCCTCCACCACCCCGGGGGCATCGATCGCGATTCCGCTCACCCCCAGGAGGGCCTCGAAGACCGGATCGCCGGCGCGGATGCGGTCCTCCATCTCGGCCAGCAGGCGCCGCGTCCTCGGCAAGCCCATGGCGGCCTCGAGGTTCCGCCGCAGGCTGCCGCGCCACCCGTCGCCGGACAGGGCCGGGAGGTGCTTTCCCAGGGAAAGGAAGTCGTCGTAGTCGTCACTCACCTTCCGCATCGTAGATCAGTTCGTCCGCCTCGAACCAGTTTTGCCGGCGGTGCAGGCGGATCAACCGGAGGAGGCCGCCCAGGGAGGTGGGCTTCGCGCCCCGGCGGCGGTTTGCGGCGCCGAGTTCGCAGGCGGTCCGCCAGTGCCGGCCGAGGTCCCGCATCCCGCGCCACCACGAGTACCCGGGCTCGTAGATGTGGACCGGCTCGCCGGTGACTCCGTTGAGTTCCAGGACGACCAGTCCCCGGCCCGCGCACAGGTCCTCTTCCGACGCCACGCGGAGATCGTATCGCCCGAGATGAAACCCCTCGTAGCGATCGGCGAGGGCGTCGAGCGTTTCGCGCAACGGCTCGGTGACGAGATGCCGGTCGTCGCTGAAGACGGCGCCGCGGGCGTGGGTCCCGATGCGGGTCAGGGGGAACTCCTCGCCGCGGCCCGGGACCCGGTCGAGCTCGCCTTCGAACTTTCGCAGGAAATAGGGCGCCATCGCGACCGCCCGGTCATCGCGCAAAATCAATTCCTCCACGGTGTGCTCCCCGTCCCCGCGGAGGATCTGCGGGTGCTTGCCGGCCACCGAGGTGATCTCCCCGTGCGCGGCGCCGGGCGCCCGGTGCCAGGAGACGCCGAATTCCCGCCCCGGCACAAACTCCTGGACCATGGCCGGGCCGTGGAAGGCCTCGAACCACTTCTCCGCGCCCGCTTCGTCATCGACGACGGCCACCCCCTGGCCCCGCTCGCCGACATCGGGCTTCAGCACCACCGGATAACCCAGGCCCTCGGCGGACAGGAAGCGGCGCAGGGCCTCCATCCGTTCCGCGGCCAGTTGCCCGGGCGCGAGGCGCAGGTATTTCGCGATGCGCACGGCCTCCTCATCGGGCGGATCGAGGGCATCGAGGATGTCGCCCTTGGACTCCAGGGCGAACCCGCTGTGCGGGATGGCGGGATCGCAGCAGGTGAACAGCGTCGCGCCGCGCAGCCGCACCGCCTGGAGCGCCAGCGCCACGGCCACCGGCGGATACACCGCCCACACCGGCCAGTATTCCCACCGCCGCCAGCGGCGCAGCCGCCCGACGAGCAGCCGCCGCCCGCGCCACGAAAACAGCGGCACCACCAGTTGCGTCGCCAGCCAGATGAAGAGGAGTACCGCGATGAGCACCGGCCACACCCAGCGCTGGTAGGCCTCCAGGTAGACCAGCACCTTGCGCCCCGCGGAATAGGCCAGGCCGCAGAGCACCGGCGTCCAGATCCACGCCCCCACCGCCAGCGCAAACACGAACTTGCGGAACGACCAGCCGATTACCCCGGCCGCGAGGTAGGAGGGAAGGCGCATGCCCGGAAGAAAGCGCGACACAAAGACCCATCGAATGCCGTAGGAATCGAAGATGCGCCGGCCTTTCGCGACGCGGGCCGGGGTGACGATGCGGTCCAGCCACCGCCAGTGCCGCTTCTTCTGGCCGGCGAGATACCCGAGGGCATAGAGCCCGATGTCGCCGATCCAGATTCCCACGGCGCAGGCGACCACCGCCACCGGGAAATCGACGACCCCCTTGGCCGCGAGGAGACCCGCCGCGATGCAGGCCAGGTCCTCGCTCGCGAAGGTGGCAAGGGCGAAGGCCACCGCCAGGAGCCACGGCGAGCCCGCCAGGCTTTCCAGCCAGTCAAAGAGCCAGGGCTGGTCCACCCCACTTGCCGCCACCATCATCACGTCCAGCCTGCAAGCTGCTAGGAGCCCGGTCGGGGGTCAACCGCTCATTGTGCCGGCAACGAGCACTCCGTGACGGCGGGTGACCCCTCGAGGCCGGCGGGTTCCGCGAGGTAGGTCCACGCCACCGCGGCGGTCCCGACGTTCACCACGCTGCGGCTCACGGTCTGCGCGTCGGGCCGGTTCATCCGGACCGTGGAGGCACTCGGACCGCCGTGCGTATCGCCGTGAAATTCCTCGAGGAGGCTGCGGCGCACCGCCCCCCCGCGCCGGTAATCCTGCAGGCGGGCCCGCCGGGCGGCGAGAACCTGCTCGCTGTGAAACGACGAGGAGCTCACCGGCAGCTCGAGTTTCGCGTCGGCGAGGACCTCCCCGTCCCAGTCCCAGCCGGCCTCGCCGACCCGGTCAAACGCGACCAGCGTGAACGGCCGCACGTTCTCGAGGCCGGCCCGCTGCAGGCCTTCTCCCACCTCGGGGACGTAGCGCATCGCCGACAATCCCCAGACGAGCTTCCCGCGGCTCAGGACCGGTTCCCTCGGCGCGCGGAGGTCCTGTTCCCAGCGGTTCAGGAGGCACACCACCAGCCCGTGCTCGTTGGCGAACATCCAGGTCCCGCGGCTATCGGGATCGATCGGCGCAAGGAACGAGACGCCATCCACCGTGAACGGCTTCGGAGGCTTCGCCACGCTTCGGGTCTTCTTCTCGTCGCGGTTGAAAAAGACCTCGTAGGTCCCGGTGCCGCCCCCGTTTCGCAACCACGTCAGGGTGCACATTCGTCGGAATTGTTTTCGGTGGGAGCTTCCCCGGTCACCTCCTGGAGCGTCCCGACCGGGACTCCGCAATTGCCGCTCATTCAGGTCGGCACGCCGGCGGCGGGCAGGATCCACAACTGCAGGGCGAGGTAGATCGCCACGAAGCCCAGGGACATGAGGAAGCCGCTGAGCGCACTGCCGGGTTGTTGTCGGGGGGAGGACATCGCGGGTGGGAGGGCGTGGCGCCGGGGTTATTCCAACACAATCCCGGCCGGATCGCAGTACAGAATACGCTGCTTTCCCAGCTTCTTCAACCGTCCCGTGACGGCCACGGGCGCCGCGACCATCGGCAGGATCCGCCCGTTGAGGGCCTCCCCCCCCGCCCCCACCAACAGGAAATAGGAGGCCCGCCCCGCGGAGTCCCGCACCAGCAGGACAGGCGGGATGCCGCCCTGGATGCAGTTGATGGCGCAGGCCCGGTGGGGCTTGAGGTTCCCGGGGTTCATCACCCCGAGGTAGCACTTCGCGTCGACAATCTCGCCGCGGAGGGTCACCTCCCCGAGGTCGCTCCCGGTCCCGAGGGGATGGGCCGCCTGGTCCCCGGCCCCGATGACGGTCCCGGGCTCCACCTCGATCATCTCCTGGTCGCTCCGCCAGATCCGCGTTCCCATCATCTGCACGCGCAGGAGGTGCATGCGCTTCGCCACCTCCGCGTCGAAGCCGTGCTTGAAGGGGTGCACGAGGTAATAGACGACGCCCGCGTCGCTCACCAGCATCGGCACCGGCTCCGCCACCAGGATCCCCTCGAACAACCGCAGGTTCCCGAAGTCGAAGGAGGCGTCGTCCGAGACGGTGTCCTGCAGGGCGGGCAAGGCCACCGCGAGACCCAGCACCGCCGCGAGCCCGGCGATCGTGAGCCGCTTCAGGAACTTCCCCGTCTTCTCCGGGGCCTTCCCCTGCCAGCCGATGAAAAATTCGTCACCCATCTCCTGATCTCAATTCGTGTTCATTCGCGTGAATTCGCGGTTCAGATTCAATTCACCAAGGCGGGTTCCACCCTCGTCCCGGCCGGATGCGGCGTCGGGTCGATCCAGACCCTGCCGTCCGCCACCTTCACCGCAAAGGTCGGGATCTTTTCCGTGAACGGTTCGGGAGAGGTTCCGTCCTCCGGCTTGTACTGGTATCCGTGCCACGGGCAGGTCAAACACCCGAGGACAAACTTCCCTTCGGCCAGCGGCCCGTTCTGGTGCTGGCACACGCCCGACACCGCCGAGATCCTGTTCCCCTCGTAGCGCAGGACCGCCACCCGTTCCCCGCCGACCGTCACGCCCAGGGGCTCGTTCTCCACGAGATCATCGACCGCGCACACCGGCAAAAAGCCACCTGCCCCGAGCTCTGCCGAAGGGTCCTCCCCCGGGCTCACGGTCAGCTCCGCATCGATCCCGGCCTGCTTCCATCCGGCGAGGAGATGCAATCCCGCCACCGCGAGCAATCCGGCCCCCATCACCGCGGCATAGAACGGGCTCGTCTCGGCCTGCAGGATCCCGAAGGCGACGTGCACCACGAGGCAAACGTAGGCGACGTACACCAGCATGTGCAGCGTCTTCCAGACCGGCGCCGTCAGGTTCGCCAGCCAGAAGTCGTGGCTGGTGGCCGCCATGACAAAGAGGATCAGGAGCGCCACGAACCCGAAGGCCTGGAAGGGGAAGGAACTCATCGTCGTCCCGGCATCCAATGTGAAAATCGACACGATCGGGTTCACCGTCCCGCCGGCATGGTAGGTGACGACCGCCACGGCGGCGTGGAAGAGCCCCAGCAGGAACATCGCCACCCCGAGGTGCCGCCGGTTGTAGAGCAGCGGCAGCCAGCGCCTGTCGAGCCGCGCCATGGGACCGATGACCAGGATGAAATGCAGGAGCGTGATGCCCGCGGCAGCGAAGGCCCTGATGAGGAGGATCTCGAAGGTGATCTTCGGAAAGAACGCCATCCCCGCCCCCACGAACACCGCGAGGAAGGCCACGATCGCGACGATGAGCACCAGGTCGTAGCGCTTCTTGAACGCGTTCCACCCGACGGCCTTGTAGGAGACGCTCATTCCGCCCTGCCCGGTTGGTTTGGAACTTCCTCCATCACCGGCATCTCGACCCGGTTCACGAGGGCGTAAATGAAAGCGGCCACCGCCAGCGGCCCCAGGAGGAGCCACATCAGGCGGTGCCGGTTCCGATGGGATCGTTGCATGTCATCCTGTGGGGGTAGCGGAAGGGATTCCCCTTCCCAACCAGGCGTGGGTCTCACCATCCAGGCACGCCGGGAAGTTGAAGAGCGCCACATCGGAATGCGAAGGCATTCCGCTACCAGTTGTGAAATCCCCTTGCATGTCTCTATCCTTTCGCGGCCTTCCGGTGAGCCGAGCATTCCTCCGGTGGCGGGCTGCCCTTCATCCACCGCATCAACAGGTACGGCCAGAAGATCGCGCCGCCCGGGATGATGAGGAGCTTGAACCCCCAGGTCCCGTCCGCGGCCGACGGGTCGATCCGCTTCGCGCCAAGCCACGCAAAGGGAACGGCAATCACGAGTCCCGCCAGCAAATAGATGCCCAGCGCCGCCAACAGCCAACTTGCCATCATCTCCATTGATCTACAGGAAGACGATCCCGTCAAGCCACGCCGACCGACCAACGGATGCCGGGTAGTCCCTCGCCCTCCGCGATGGGATCCGCCCCGGCCCCGGAGATCAAAGATCAGGGCCAACCCCGATCGGCGGGCCCGCCGGCCGTCCGGAGGCGGGCCGTGCGCTTCTCTCCCCCGCCCGGCCAGGCCTCCTCGTCGGGGCCGGCCCGGAAAAACAAAGCCCCCGCTGCCCGGAGGCAACGGGGGCCGGCATTAGCGATTGAGAATCAGGATCCCTTCACGAGGGCGTCGCGGATCTCCTCGAGGAGCACGACTTCCTTCGGCGGGGGCTTGGGAGCGGCAATCTCCTCTTTCTTCATGGAGCCCACGATCTTCTTGATGACGATGAAGACCACGAGGGCGAGGATCACGAAGGAGACGAAATCCTGCACGAACTGACCCCAGTTGACGGCCACTTCGGGGACCGCCGCGGTCACCACTTCCCCGGCGTCGTTCTTCACTTCCGCCACGCCGTCCTGCAGGACGATCTTCAGCTTGGAGAAGTCCACTCCGGCCATGACCTTGCCCAGCGGCGGCATGAAGACGTTGTCGACCAGCGACTTCACCACGGTGGCGAAGGCGCCACCGATGATGATGCCGACTGCCATATCAACCAGGTTGCCCTTGAAGGCAAATTCCTTGAATTCTTTAAGCATATTATTGTGGGTTGGTAATTGTCCAAGTAACCTAACAGTTAGCTTTTGTGAAGCGTAAACTGGGTACCCAACTTGCGGTGTCCCTCTCGTCAGTCGCCTGAACGCTTGTATAGAGCGGCTTCCGCCGGGATTGGTCACAATTGTTCCACGCGTGCGGGGACTCCGCGGCGGATAACCCGTTCGGGTTAGAATTCCGCGGCGCGATGCACCACCACCCTCCAGGGTCACCGGTGCCCGGATCCGGACCCGCGGGTCAGCGGTGGTAATCCTGGAGCGGCGTCACGGTCAGTTCCCGCTGCTGCAGGGACCGGATGGCGCTCACCGTGGCCAGCGCCGCGGAGAGGTTCGTGCAGTGGCTGACCTTGTTGGCCACCGCCGCGCTGCGGATCTTCACTTCGTCCTCCCGCGCCTCGTGGCTGCTCGGGGTGTTGATGATGAACTGGATCTCGCCGTTCTTCATCATGTCGAGGACGTTGGGACGCTTGCGCTCCGCCAGCTTGAAGACGCGCTCGCAGGCCACCCCCGCGTCGACGAACTTCTTGTAGGTCCCGCCGGTCGAGAAGATCGTGAATCCGAGCTCGACCAGCTCCCGCGCGATCGCGACGGCCTCGTCCTTGTCGCGGTTGCTGACGGAAAAGAAGACGTTCCCGCCCTTGGGAAGCGGATTGAAGGCGCTGATCTGGCTCTTCGCGTAGGCCATGCCGAGGTCCTCGTCGATCCCCATGACCTCTCCCGTCGATTTCATTTCGGGACCGAGGACGATGTCGATTCCCGGGAAGCGCGGCCACGGGAAGACGGCCTCCTTCACGCAGATGTGCTTCGGCACGATGCGCTCCGTGAATCCCATGTCGGCGAGCTTCTCCCCGATCATGACCTTGGCGGCCAGCTTCGCGAGGGGCACCCCGATGGCCTTCGACACGAACGGCACCGTCCGCGAGGCCCGCGGATTCACCTCGATCACGTAGAGTCCGCCGTCCTTCACCGCGAACTGGATGTTCATCAGCCCCCGCACCCGCAGCTCGCCGGCCAGGGCGGTGGTGGCCCGGATGATCTCCTCCTGCATCCCCTCCTCGAGACTGTAGGGCGGGATCACGCAGGCCGAATCGCCCGAATGAATGCCGGCCTGCTCGATGTGCTCCATGATGGCGCCGACCACCGTGGTCTCGCCGTCCGAGATGCAGTCCACATCCACCTCGGTGGCCCCCTCCAGGAAGCGGTCCACGAGCACCGGCCGTTCCGGCGAGGCGTCGACCGCATCGCGCATGTAGTGACGCAGTTCCTCGTCGTTGTAGACGATCATCATGGCCCGCCCGCCGAGGACGAAGGAGGGCCGCACCAGGACCGGGAAGCCGATGCGCTCCGCGACCGCCACGGCCTCATCCTCGCTCACCGCCGTGCCGGCCTCGGCCTGCTTCAGCCCGAGCTTGTCGAGGAGGGCCGAGAAATACTTGCGGTCTTCCGCCAGCTCGATGGACTGCGGCGACGTCCCGATGACGGGCACGCCGTGCCGCTCGAGGTCGGCCGCGAGGTTGAGCGGCGTCTGGCCGCCGAACTGCACGATCACCCCCGCGGGATTCTCCTGCTCGCAGATGTTGAGGACGTCCTCCAGCGTCAGCGGCTCGAAGAAGAGCTTGTCGCTCGTGTCGTAGTCGGTCGAAACCGTTTCCGGGTTCGAGTTCACCATGATCGTCTCGAACCCCGCCTCCCGCAACGCAAAGGAGGCGTGCACGCAGCAATAGTCGAACTCGATGCCCTGCCCGATCCGGTTCGGTCCTCCCCCCAGGATGACGATCTTCTTCTTCTTGCTGTCGCGCGCCTCGTTCTCGTCGCCGTAGGTCGAGTAGAAGTAGGGCGTGAACGCCTCGAACTCCGCGGCGCAGGTGTCCACGAGGCGGTAGGTCGGCGTGACGCCGATCCCCTTCCGCGCGAGGCGCACGTCGTCCTCGGATTCGCCGCGGGCCCGCGCGATCTGGCGGTCGGAAAACCCGAGGCGCTTCGCCTTCCGCACCTCCATGTGATCGAGGTGGCGCCCCTCCCGCTCGATCTCGCGGATCTGCTCGAGGAACCACGGGTCGATCTGGGTGGCTTCATGGACCTCCTCCAGCGTCCAGCCGTGCTGGAAGGCGATGTTGAGCCATTGGATCCGCTCCGCGTTGGGCACCAGCAGGCGGCGCTCGATTTCCTCGCGCGTCGCCTCCGGCGGGTCCTTGCCGTCCAGCCCGAGGCCGAAGCGGCCGGTCTCCAGGGAGCGCAGGGCCTTCTGCAGCGACTCCTTGAAGGTCCGGCCGATGCTCATGGCCTCGCCGACCGACTTCATCTGGGTCGTCAGGACCGGGTCGGCGGTGGGAAACTTCTCGAACGTGAATCGCGGAATCTTGGTCACCACGTAGTCGATGGTCGGCTCGAAGCGGGCCGGCGTCTCGCGGGTGATGTCGTTCGGCAGTTCGTCGAGGGTGTAGCCGACGGCGAGCTTCGCCGCGATCTTCGCGATCGGGAAGCCCGTGGCCTTCGACGCCAGCGCCGAGCTCCGCGACACCCGCGGGTTCATCTCGATCACGATGATGCGCCCGTCCTCGGGATTCACCGCAAACTGGATGTTCGATCCGCCGGTTTCCACCCCGATCTCCCGGATGCACGCGAAGGACTGGTCCCGCATGATCTGGTACTCGCGGTCCGTCAGCGTCTGGGCCGGGGCCACCGTGATCGAGTCCCCGGTGTGCACGCCCATGGGATCGAGGTTCTCGATCGAGCAGATCACCACGCAGTTGTCGGCGCAGTCCCGCATGACCTCCATCTCGTACTCCTTCCAGCCGAGCATGCTCTCCTCGATGAGCACCTCCGATACCGGCGAGAGATCGAGGCCGCGCGCCACGATGGTCTCGAACTCCTCCTTGTTGTAGGCGATGCCGCCGCCGCTCCCCCCCAGCGTGTACGCCGGGCGGATGATCAGCGGCATGGTCCCGATGTCGTCCGCGATGCCGCGGGCCTCCTCGATGGTGTGCGCCACGCCCGACTGCGGGAGGTCGAGCCCGATCTTGAGCATGGCGTCCTTGAAGAGCTGGCGGTCTTCACCCTTCGCGATGGCGTCGGCGTTGGCCCCGATCATCTTCACCCCGAGTTCCTCGAGGGTGCCCGAGTGCCAGAGGTCCATGGCGGCGTTCAGGGCGGTTTGTCCCCCGAGGGTCGGCAGGAGGGCGTCCGGCCGTTCCTTCTCGATGATCTTCCGGATGACCTCCGGCGTGATGGGCTCGATGTAGGTCCGCTCCGCGAACTCCGGATCGGTCATGATCGTCGCCGGATTGGAGTTCACCAGGATCACCTCGAATCCCTCCTCCCGCAGGGCCTTGCACGCCTGCGTTCCCGAATAATCGAATTCACAGCCCTGCCCGATGACAATCGGACCCGACCCGATCAGAAGGATTTTCTTCAGGCTCTCGTCTTTCGGCATGCGGCAGGGGTCGAAAAAACCCCCGGGTTCCTGCCAACCCACGGCCCCCCGGTCAAGCCCGGCCCGGAAAAAGCGTGTCCCCGGGATGCGGGTCTCGCGGCGGCGCGGCCCCGAATGTGAATGACCCGGGCGGACCCCGGCCGGCGGGGGCCTAAATCTGCCGGCGCTTGCGCTTCAGCTTGAGCTGCGCCATCGACTTCGCGATGACGCCCTGCAGCGCCGCGACCTCCTCGGAATTCATGGAGTGGTCGATCTTGGTGAGCTGCTCCTCGGCCCGCTTCATGGCGGCTTCCACCTTGGCCTCGTCAATCTCGGCGTCGCTGATGGCGAGGTCGGTGAGGACCGTGACCTTCTCGCCGGTGACCTCCACGAATCCCGCCCCGATGGCGAGGGACTCCGTCTTGCCGTCCTGCAGGTAACGCAGTTCCCCCGCCGAGAGGGCCGTGATCAGGGCCACGTGGCCCTCCAGGACGCCCATTTCCCCCTCCGACCCCGGCAGGTAGACATTGTCCACCTCGCCCGAGAAGTAGCGCTGCTCGGGGGTCACGATGTCCAGACTGAGGGCCATGGTCGTATTCGGGGGAGGTTCGGGTTGGCGGGCGGCGGCGTCAGGCCTTGTCGACCGTGTCGATGCCGCCCTTCATGTAGAAGTTCCCTTCCGGGACGCTGTCGTGCTGGCCGTCGAGGATCTCCGCAAAGCCCTTCACGGTCTCTTCCACCGGGACGTAGACGCCCGGCGTGCCGGTGAAGACCTCCGCCACGCTGAACGGCTGCGACAGGAAACGCTGGATCTTCCGGGCCCGGAAGACGGTCAGCTTGTCCTCGTCCGAGAGCTCGTCCATCCCGAGGATCGCGATGATGTCCTGGAGGTCCTTGTAGCGCTGCAGGACGTTCTGCACGCCGCGGGCCACCCGGTAGTGCTCTTCGCCCACCACGTCCGGGGCGAGGGCCGTCGACACCGAGGCGAGCGGATCCACCGCCGGGTAGATGCCGAGCTCGGCGAGGGAGCGCTCCAGCACCACCGTCGAGTCGAGGTGCGCGAAGGTGTTCGCCGGGGCCGGGTCGGTGAGGTCATCGGCCGGCACATAGACCGCCTGGAAGGAGGTGATCGATCCCTTGTTGGTGGAGGTGATGCGCTCCTGGAGACCGGCCATTTCCTCCGCCAGCGTCGGCTGGTAGCCCACCGCCGACGGGGTCCGGCCAAGGAGGGCCGACACCTCGGAGCCCGCCTGCGAGAAGCGGAAGACGTTGTCGACGAAGAGCAGCACGTCCTGGTTCTCCTCGTCCCGGAAATACTCCGCCATGGCAAGGGCCGAGAGCGCCACCCGCAGGCGGGCGCCCGGGGGCTCGTTCATCTGGCCGTAGACCAGGGCCACCTTCGACTTCGAGAGGTCGTCCTGGTTGATGACGCCCGCCTCGCTCATCTCCTGGTAGAGGTCGTTCCCCTCCCGGGTCCGCTCCCCCACCCCCGCGAAGACCGAGTAACCGCCGTGGTTCTTCGCGATGTTGTTGATGAGCTCCATGATGACCACCGTCTTGCCCACCCCCGCGCCCCCGAAGGCGCCGACCTTCCCGCCCTTCGTGAACGGGCAGATGAGGTCGATGACCTTGATGCCGGTCTCGAGGATCTCCGCGGAGGTCGATTGTTCCACCAGCGTCGGCGCGGCGCGGTGAATCGGGTAGCGCTTCTCGTGCGCGACCGGCCCGCGTTCGTCCACGGCGTCCCCGGTCACGTTGAAAATGCGTCCCAGCACCCCGCCGCCCACCGGAACCGAGATCGGCTTGCCCGTGTCGGTGATGGTCATGCCGCGCTTCAGGCCGTCGGTGGTGGTCATGGCCACGGCCCGCACCCAGCCGTCACCGAGGTGCTGCTGCACCTCCAGGACGAGGGTCGTTTCCGACCCGTAGAGGTCGTAGGTCACCTCGATGGCGTTGTAGATCGAGGGCAGCTTCGCGGCCTGCGAGAAGTCGGCATCCACCACGGCGCCGATGATCTGCACGATTGTTCCTTGGTTGCTCATTATTCTGGACGGTTCGGTTTGGGAAATCTGGTTCGGAAAGAAGGATCGGTCGCCACCGGCATCACTCCATGGCCTTCATGGCGGTGGTGATCTCGAGCAGCTCGGAGGTGATGGCGGCCTGGCGGACCTTGTTGTATTCGAGGGTGAGGTCCTTGATCATGGACTCCGCGTTGTCGGTGGCGCTCTTCATGGCCACCATCCGCGCGGAGTGCTCCGAGGCCCGCGACTCGAGGAGCATCTGGTAAATCTGGTAGTTGATGTAGAGCGGAAGCAGGTTGTCGAGGACCCCCTGCGGCGAGGGCTCGAACACGTAATCCGCGGTGAAGCTGGCCTCCTTCTTCACCTCCGGAATCTCCTCGCCCAGGCCCTCGAATTCGCGCCGCTCCGCCAGCTTCGAGGCCTCGATCGGCAGGACCTGCGAAATCCACGGCGTCTGCGTGAGGGTCGTCTCGAAGTTCGTGAAGGCCACCTTGATGCTGCTGTACTTGCCGCTGAGGAACTGCTCCGTGAGGTAGGTCGCGATCGGCTTGGCGTCGGCGAACGGCACCGGGTCGTGCACCTCCCAGTCCGCCACGAGGTTGCGCTTCCGCTTCGCGAGGGCGAGGCGCAGCTTGCGGCCCACCGTCATGAAGTCGGCATCGTCCGAGGTCTCGGCGTTCACCCTCTTGAGGAGGTTGGTGTTGAGACCGCCGCAGAGCCCCTTGTCGGTCGAGATCACGAGCATCATCTCCTTGCCGCCGGAGGGCGTCTTCAGGAGGGCATGCTCCTCTTCGATGGTTTCCTTCAGGTTCGCCAGGACGGCGTTGAGCCGGTCGGAATATTCCCGCCCCGCGACAGCCTGGTCCTGGGCCTTCTTCATCTTCGCCGCCGCCACCAGCTGCATCGCCTTGGTGATCTGCGAAGTGTTCTTCACCGACTTGATGCGCCGGCGGATGTCGCGAAGGTTAGCCATTGGCCAGTGGTCGGTGGTCGGGGGTCAGAGGTCGGTGATTTGTCTTGGGTCGCGGTCGGTCAGCGGTGGCGGATCTGCGGACGGCCGCCCACCGGCGCCGGGATCACTTCCAGGATGCCTTGAAGTCGTCGAGGGCGGTCTGGAGGCCCGAGACGACGTCGTCGGTGAGCTCCTTCTTGTCGGCGATGAGCTGCAGGAGATCCGCCTTGCGGGTCGTGAGAAATTCCTCGAGGGCCGTCTGGCACTCCTTGATGCGGTCCACCTTGACGTCGTCGAAGTGGCCGTTCTGCATGGCCCACAGGGTGGCGACCTCCAGCTCCAGAGACAGCGGGCTGTACTGGTTCTGCTTGAAGAGCTCCACGATGCGCTGGCCACGCTCGATCTTCGCCTTGGTGGCGTCGTCGAGGTCCGATCCAAACTGCGCGAAGGCCTGCAGCTCGCGGAACTGCGCGAGGTCCAGCTTGGTCGTCCCCGAAACCTTCTTGATGGCCTTCGTCTGGGCGGCCGATCCCACCCGGGACACCGAGAGACCCACCGAGATGGCGGGACGGATGCCCTGGTAGAACAAGTCGGTCTCCAGGAAAATCTGGCCGTCGGTGATCGAGATCACGTTCGTCGGGATGTAGGCCGAGACGTCCCCGGCCTGCGTCTCGATGATCGGCAGGGCCGTGATGGATCCGCCGCCCTCCGCGTCACTCAGCCGCGCCGAGCGCTCCAGGAGACGGCTGTGCAGGTAGAAGACGTCGCCCGGGTAGGCTTCGCGGCCCGACGGCCGGCGCAGCACGAGCGACACCTGGCGGTAGGCCACGGCCTGCTTGGAAAGGTCATCGTAGACGATCAGGACGTCCTTGCCCTGGTCCATGAGGTACTCCGCCATGGCGCAGCCGGAATACGGCGCGAGGAACTGGTTGGTCGCCGAGTCCGAGGCCGAGGCCGCCACCACGATGGTGTTGTCCATCGCGTCGGCCTTCTCGAGCGTCGCAATGGTCCGCGCGATGTTGGACTGCTTCTGGCCGATCGCGACGTAGACGCAGTAGAGCGGCTTGTGGTCCTTGAGGCGGCCTTCCCTGGCGGCCTTGTTCTGCTGGGCCTGCGAAATGATGGTGTCGATCGCGATGGTCGTCTTGCCGGTGTATCGGTCCCCGATGATGAGCTCCCGCTGGCCCCGCCCGATCGGGATCATGGCGTCGATGGCCGCGATCCCGGTCTGCACCGGGACACTCACCGACTTCCGCTTGATGATCCCCGGCGCGATCTTCTCAACCGGGTACTGCGTGTCGGACGGGATGTCGCCCTTGCCGTCCAGCGGACGCCCGAGGGTGTCGACCACCCGGCCGAGAAGGGCCTCGCCCACCGGAACGGAAAGGAGCTTGCCGGTGGTGTGGCACTCGTCGCCTTCCGCGATGTGGGTGGAGTCGCCGAGCATCACCACCCCGACCTCCCCCTCCTCGAGGTTCAGCGCGAGGCCGAAGAGGTTTCCGGGGAAGGAAATCATCTCGTTGAGTTGGGCTTCGCTGAGGCCTTCGACCTTCGCGACGCCGTCCCCGATCTCGCGGACCGTGCCGACGTTCGTCTTCTCGACGCCCGTCGTGACGTTCGCGATTTCCTGTTCCAGTTCCTGGAGAATGCTGCTCATGACTTGGAGTGGTTGCTAAGTGGGAAAAACGGTGGGGTGGGAATCAGAATGAATTGGACAGGCGCTCGAGGCGGTTCCGCACGCTGCCGTCCCAGACGTCGTTGCCGACGCGGATGCGCATCCCGCCGATCAGGTCGGGATTGATCAAAAATTCGTACTCGAGGCCTTCGCCGTACTGGCGTTCCAGCTCGGCCTTGACGCGGTCCATCTCCTGGTCGGTCAGGCCGCCGGCGCTCTCGACCTTCACCTGCCGGCGTTCCAGCACGAGCCGGGTCTGGCGCTTCAGCTCGTGCAGGATGGCCTGCCAGTTGCGCGGCTTGGAGGACGCGACCTTCGCGACGACCCGCCGCAGCTTGCCGGCGTCGAGCCGGTCCCCGTCCAGGCACATGCGGAAGGCACGGCGGGCGATGGTGGCGGCTTCGCGGGGAATCTTCATCCTTCGACCTTCGCGAGGGCTTCTTCGTTGATCCGGCGCTGGTCGTCGTCGGTGAGGACCTTGCCGGTCACCTGGGCGGTGGTGCTGGTGACGAGGCGGCCGAACTCCTTGCGCAGGTCGGCCTGCATCTGCTCGCGCTCCGCCTTGGCGGCCTCCTCGGCCTTGGCGATGATCTGCTGGGCGGCGGCGGCCGCTTCCTGGGTCTTCTTGTCGGCCACCGCGGCGGCGCTCTCGCGGGCCTCCTCGACCATGCGCTTCGCCTGCCCGTTGGCCTTGTCGATCATCTCCTGGGTGCGTTCCTCGCTCTCCGCGATCTGCTTCTCGACGGCGGCGAGCTTGAGTTCCCCGTCCTCGATGCGCTTCCGGCGCTTCTCGAGGATGTCCATCACCGGACCGTAGGCGAACTTCTTCAGGACCATCACCACGATGAAGAAGTTGATGAGCTGCGCCAGGAACGTCCACCAGTGGATCTGGAACTTCTTCAGGATCGATTCGCCCGCCACGTCCGAGGTCTCGGCCGCGAGGATCAGGAATGAGTCGAGGGGCATGTCAGAAATCGGTGTGAAACGATGGAAAAGGGGGGGACGCCCCGCGAGGGGCGCCCCCCGAAACCGTTAACCGCCGGCTTTGCCAAGGAAGATCGCGATGAAGATCAATCCCTCCGCCAGGGCGGCGAAGATGATCCCGATCGTCATGATCTGCCCCTGGGCGCCAGGGTTCCGGCCGACTGCTTCGGCGGCTTTCGCGCCGACCAGCCCCACGCCGATTCCGGCGCCGGTGGCTGCAAGGCCGACGTGAATGTTCCCGCTGAGTTCAGCGAGCACGCTGAACACCCCGGGAACGACTGCCATCAATTGCATCAGGCTTTCCATTCGTTTGGTTGGTTGTGGTTGCTATGTTCGCCGGCCTCCACGGGGACCATGGTCCGACCGGCAAGAGTGGTTCGATCAGGCCGGCTGGGCCGCCTTCTCGTCGGGTTGGGCCTCGTGCTCGTCGTCGTGGTCGTCATGATGCTCGCAGATGAGCTTCGTGAAGACGGCGCAGAGGAGCGCGAAGACGAGGGCCTGCACGAAGCCGACGAGGATTTCGAGGAAGTAGAAGGGCATCGGCGGGAGCCACTTGAGATAGGAGGGCACCATCGCCATGAGGTTCTCCAGCATGCTTTCGCCCGCGTAGATGTTCCCGTAGAGGCGGAACATCAGGGCGATGGGACGCACCGCGATGGAGAGCACCTCGATGGCCCCCACCATGAGGAAGATGGCCCCCATGAGCACCAGCATGATGCCCTTGAACTCGCCCTTCGGAGCGAAGATGTGGGCGATGACGTTCTTGAGGCCGATCTCGGTCAGGGCCCAGTAGAACCAGAGGATGGCGAAGGTCAGGGCCATGGCGCTGGTGAGGTTCAGGTCGGCGTTGGCCCCGCGGAGGAAGGGGCGGAACTTGTCGTGCGGGTCGACCCCGTCGCCGATGATCTCGTAGCCGATGGTCCCGACGCCGGGGATGAGCCCGAACCAGTTCGAGAAGAGAATCAGGATGAAGACCGTGCCGAGGAACCAGAAGGTGCGCTTCGCGAGGTGCGCCCCCATGATTCCCGAAAAGAAATTCAGGAGGGTCTCCACGAGCCATTCCACGAAATTCTGCCATCCCTGCGGGACCAGCTTCATGTCGCGCGATGCCGATTGGGCCACCAGGATGATGATGGCCGCCACGATCCACACCATGATCATGGAGTTCGTGATCGGGAGGGGGCCGATCTCGAAAATCGTTTCCGCGAAGGCCGGCAGGGGTTCGTGGTGACCACCGCCGTCTCCCGCCGCCAGCAGCGACCCGCTCGAGGCGACGAGGCACCCGACGAGGACGAAAAGCCTCGAAATTCCAGCAAAAAATCGTGCGCGGAGCGGCATCGGGAGCAGGGGACGCGGGGGCTATACCGAGGTCATTTCAGGCGGGCAAGTGAATTTGTGAAATATTTCACAAAGTCTGCGGGGGGCTTGGGACCGGTCTGCCACGCCCTTCCGGAGCCCGGCCGCCGTCCCCCGGCCCTCAAGGCACGGGGTCTTCCCCCGAACTCCCGGAAATCCCCGTAAGATCAAGGATTCCAGCCCCTCTAACAGAACCTAACAGAAGGAAATCCTGATTTTCCGGGGATTTTGCGGGCTCCTCAGGGCAAACACCTACCGATTGACCCCCGCGAAGCCCCGATCTATGGGGGAATGAGGCTGCTTGTTTTGGCTTTACAAAATGAATCAAAATGGCCAGAACCGGAACGCCATGAACAAAGCCGAACTCATTGATAGCGTCCAATCCGCCTTGGGAAAGGATGCAACGAAGCGAGCCGCCGAGGATGCCGTCTCTGCTGTTCTCGACTCCATCGCGAATGGAGTCCGAAGCGAAGGGAAGGTCCAGATCATCGGATTCGGAACCTTCGAAGTGAAGCATCGCGCGGCGCGCATGGGCCGCAATCCCAAAACCGGGGAGCCCATGCAGATCCAAGCTTCGAAGTCGGTCGGCTTCAAGGCCTCCGCCTCGCTGAAGAAATCGCTCTAACCCGCCCCGCCGGCCGCGGAGGGGAGACTCCCGACCGCCTCTCCCCCAGCCGCTTGTGCTCCGGGGCGGCGGGGTTTCTTGAAGGGCGGTCCCCGGGCCGGGCGCCCGCGGGCACGGTCACCATCCGCCGCCGCCACCTCCGCCCCCCCCGCCGCCGGACGATCCCCCGCCGCCGCTGCCCGATGAGGACGGCGCCGAGGACGAGGCCGCCAGGGCCCCGGTGAGGGCCC
>JABDMC010000119.1 GCA_013001695.1 Akkermansiaceae bacterium | reverse complement strand
CCCTAGGGCCGGGCAAATTATCAGGATCCCGTAGGGATCCTTCCGGTCCCGCGGGAAAAAACCTTTCCAATCCGGCATTCCGGCGCGTATCTCCACCGCTCTATGTCGAAGACGCTCATCATCGCGGAAAAGCCCTCGGTCGCCACCGACCTCTCCCGGGCCCTCGCGAAGTCCCTCGGCAAGTTCGAGAAGAAGGGGAAGTCGCGCGACGCCCAGTTCTTCGAGAACGACCAGGCCCTCATCACCTCCGCCGTCGGTCACCTCGTGGAGCTGAAAATGCCCACCGGGCCCAACGGGAAAAAGCTCCCGTGGAAGTTCGAGGTCCTTCCCGCCATTCCCGACAAGTTCGAACTCCAGCCCATCGAACAGTCCGAAGGCAGGCTCAAGCACGTCCTCAAACTCGCCCGCCGCAAGGATGTCGGCCTCATCGTCAACGCCTGTGACGCCGGCCGCGAGGGGGAACTCATCTTCCAGTACATCATGGACATCGGCGGCGTCGACAAGCCCGTCAAGCGCCTCTGGTTCCAGTCCATGACCCCCGCCGCCATCCAGGATGCATGGCAGCACCTCCGCGACGGCTCCGAGATGGAGACCCTCTCCGACGCCGCCAAGTGCCGCTCCGAATCCGACTGGCTCGTGGGCCTCAACTCGACCCGCGCCCTCACCTGCTTCCGATCCCGCCACGGCGGCTTCAACATCACCGCCGCCGGCCGGGTCCAGACGCCGACCCTCGCCATCCTCGCGCAGCGCGAACGCGAGATCGCGGCCTTCACCCCCACCGCCTACGCCGAGGTCCACGCCTCGTTCTCCGTCGCGGCCGGCCTCTACGACGGCCGCTGGATCGATCCCGCCTGGAAGAAGGACGAAAACAACCCCCATTCCCGCCCGGAACGCATCTGGGACAAGGAGCGCGCCGAGTCCATCCGCGTCCGCTGCGAAGGGAAATCCGGCACCGTTCACGAGGAGAAGAAGCCCCAGAAGCAGATCGCCCCGCAGCTCTACGACCTCACCACCCTCCAGCGCGAGGCCCCCTTCACCGCCAAGAACACCCTCGGCCTCGCCCAGACGCTCTACGAGCGCCACAAGATGCTGACCTACCCGCGGACCGATTCGCGCTACCTCCCCGAGGATTACCTCGCCAACGTCATCCAGACCACCAAGGACCTCGCGGGGTCCGGTCTCCCCGTCGCGAAGTGGGCCGAGGACTCGCTCAAGAACGACCGCATCGGATTCCAGAAGCGCATCTTCAACAACGCCAAGGTCTCGGATCACTTCGCCATCATCCCGACCGGGCGCGTCGTGAAACTCAACGACGCCGAGTCCAAGCTCTACGACATGGTGGTGAAGCGCTTCATCGCGGTGTTCTTTCCCCACGCCGAGTTCGAGGTCACCAAGCGGCTCACCACCATCGACCACGGCGCCGAGCACGATGTCTTCCGGACCGACGGCAAGATCCTCGTCAACCCCGGGTGGCTGGCGGTCTACGGCCGCAAGCCGGGCGTGGCTTCCGGGAAGGATGAACTCGTCCCGGTGGTCGAGGGCGAATCCGCCGGGGTCGATCACGTCGAGGTCGAGCACAAGGAAACCAAGCCGCCGGCGCGCTACACCGAGTCGACCCTCCTCTCCGCCATGGAAGGCGCCGGGAAGCTGGTCGACGACGACGAATTGCGCGAGGCCATGGCGGAACGCGGCCTCGGCACCCCCGCCACCCGCGCCGCCACCATCGAGGGGCTCCTCCGGCAGAAATACATCGCCCGCGACGGCCGCGATCTGAATGTCACCGGGAAGGGCCTCCGGCTCATCGAGCTTCTCGAGGAAATGGAGATCGAGCCCCTCACCTCCCCGTCCATGACCGGCGACTGGGAAGCCAAGCTCCGCCAGATGGAGCACGGCGAACTCGGCCGGGCCTCCTTCATGAAGGAGATCGCCAGCTTCACCGAGGACGTCGTCCGGAAGGCGCGCGCCCACTACGAGGAAGCCATCAACCGCACCTTCCCCGACCTCGAGTGCAAGTGCCCCAACTGCGGGGCCGATTCCCTCAAGCAGACCGACGCCACCTACGAGTGCCGGGAGCCGGAATGCAAGTTCCGCATCTCGAAGTACATCGCCGGCCGCCAGCTCTCCGAAGCGGAGGCCAAGGAGCTCTTCACCTCCAAGTTCCTCGCCCCGCGCGAGGGATTCGTCTCGCGCTTCAACAAGCCGTTCGAAGCCGCCCTGGAGCTCATCCAGGAGGAGACCAAGACGGGCAAGAAGGGGAAGTGGAAGACGAACTTCGTCTTCGACCAGGACGAGCCGGAGTCCGCCGACGATCTCACCGACGACCAGGTGGCCGGGACCGTGACCCTCCCCGGGGGCCGCTCCGTGAAGGTCTACGAAACCGAGAAGGCCTTTGTCGTCCCCGAGATCGACATCAAGGACTCCAAGGTGGGCCTGCGCCTCTCCAAGACGATCCTCCAGGCCGAGATTCCCCTCGAGCAGTTCTTCAAGATGCTCTCCGAGGGAAAGACCGACCTCATCCCGACCTTCGTGTCGAAACGCACCAAGCGGAAGTTCGCGGCCCGCCTCAGCATGGACCTCGAAACCGGGAAAATCGGCTTCGAATTCGAGCCCCGCAAAAAGGCCGCCAAGAAAAAGTCCGCCAAGAAGGCCGCCAAGAAAGCCGCCGCCAAGAAAGCGGCCAAGACAAAGGCCGCCCGTAAATCCGACGATTAGCGGTCCGGCCCCGCCCTCTCCGCGCCCCGCTTCCCCGGCACCGCACCACGCGCCCCTCCCCACCACGCCGGTGCCCCCGCGACCCGGGGATTTCATCTGGATATGCTGACTTTTAGTATATTCCGATGATCGCGAATCGTATCATGTTCCGACATCCATAGATTAAAAGTATTGGCGGTCTGACATTATTTCATAAAAGAATATTCCGTTCACCCCGGAGCTTGTTCCCAGCCCAGCCCTTACATGAGAAATTTCCAGCGCACGCGCGCGGCCGTTGCGACGGCCCGGACCGGTCTTGCCGAGGCACGACCGCTCGTCCTGCACCGCGGCGCTCCCGGCCGGTTTTGCAACGCTCCCGTTCGCGGCCGGCCCCGACCTTCACCCTGCCATCCTGTTCGGCCGGTTCCCCACGCGGGGACCGGTCCGGACAGGGCGGGATCACTCCCCGGCCGGATTCCGATCTTCGACTTCCCCCCCGGAACCACAGCTTCGGTGCATATGGCGAGCACTGCCCTGACTTGCCATTGTACCGGATAACGCACCAGCAGCATCGCAAGGTCACCCTTGCGAGGAGGCCCTGTTCGGTTCGCCGGACAGGGTCTTTTCGCTCCCCCCCCGGAGCCCTCCCCTGATATTCCCTCCCCGGCCCGCCCGGCTTGCCATCCCCGCCCGGGACCGTATCCTCCCGGCGTGATCCAATTCCGCCTTTTCGGGATCCCCGTCGTCGTGCAGCCCATCTTCTGGATCACCCTGGGAATCATCGGGGCGCTCTACACCCGGCCGTCCAATGGGGCCGACTTCCTGAACCTCGGCCTCTTCATGCTGGCCGGCTTCCTCTCCATCCTCGTCCACGAGTTCGGCCATGCCCTCACCGTGAAGAGCTTCGGGGCGCCCTCCGCCATCACCCTGCATTCCTTCGGGGGCTTCGCCACCTATCCCGCCGGGGTGCTCAACCGGCCCAAGTCCTTCCTCGTCACCGCCGCCGGTCCCGGCATCCAATTGCTCCTCGGCGCCGCCGCGCTTCCGCTCCTCCTCTCCGGCGTCCTCCCCGACACCCCCATCAAGACCTTCGTCTGGTGGCTCGTGGCGGTCAGCTTCTTCTGGGCCATCATCAACTGCCTCCCGATTTACCCCATGGACGGCGGGCGGATGCTCGAGTCCATCCTCGGCCCCCGCCGCATCAAGGTGGTCTTCATCATCGGGATCGTCACGGCCCTCGGGCTGGGGCTGGCCTGCGTGGTGCTCTGGAAGGAGACCTTCATGGCCCTCCTCATGGGCCTCTTCGCCTGGGAAAACTACAATCACTACCGCCAGGCCCGCTGATCTCCCGCCGATTCCCCGCGGCAGCCCCACGCCCCCGCCCGTACCTAACT
>JABDMC010000073.1 GCA_013001695.1 Akkermansiaceae bacterium | reverse complement strand
CCGGTGCGCTACTGCCTCGGATTCTCGGCCCGCCAGGAATTCGACGAGAAGCGGGAGGAATGGATCCTGCGGGGCCGCCATGCCCACTCGTGGTGCCGGGTCTACATCGATGGAACGCCCACCGAGGCGCTCATGGAGGACGGCTCGCGGGGCATCGTCTGGTCCGGCGGGCGGTGGGTCGACTTCGATCCCACCCCGCCCAGCTGGACGACCGTCGAGGGTGGCCGGCTCGAGTGGCGCCAACGGGTCAACGATTGGATCCAGAAGCTGCGCGAGGACTTCCTGCTGTGGCGGACCCGTCCGGACAACATCGCCAGGGTGAGTTGGGCGACCGGGATCATCGGGGCGCTCCTCATCGCCTACGTGGCGGTGCGCCTGTGGCTCAGCCGGACCCGGACCGGCGTGCGCCGCAAGCCGCCCAAGCGCCGCGTCGGGCCCGCCGGGGCCGCCACGCCCTTCCACAAGCTCGCCCGTCGCGCCGAGAAGTTGCTCGGTGAGCGCCCCGACGGCCTCGCGCAAACGCGGTGGCTCATGCAGCTTGCCGGCCCCCTTCCCGATCTCGAGCCCGGCCTGCGGGACGCGGTGCACCTCCAATGGAAGGCGCGCTACGACCCCCTCGGATTGGAAGAGGCGGAGGAAGAGCGGTTGAAGGAGGTCTGCCGCGAGGTGGCCCGCGGGATGCGCAAGGGCAGAGCCGCAGTGCGGCGGAAGACCGTCGAGGCCGGAGGCACGTAGTTCCGCCTTCAGGCGGAAAATCGAGCCATGTCCCATTGACATTGCCCCGTCGGATCGTCCTCTCCCGCCACATTGGGCACGCCCGCCAATGTCCTCTTCCTTGCCAAGCGATTCCGCCTGAAGGCGGAACTACGTACACCTGCCCACCGCGGCGAAGGGTGAGGCGCGGGCCGCCCCGACAACAAAAAAGACCACCCTGCGGGCGGTCTTTTTTGTTTGATGGTCGGGGCGACAGGATTGCCCTCGCTCCGCTCGTGCCATGCGGGGGTGCGGCCCTCCTCCTCCGGAGGGCCGGGGATAGAGGCCCCTTAAAAGGGGCGGTGTCATTCAAACGGCGTTCGAACCCAGTCGCCCCGACAACAAAAAAGACCACCCTGCGGGCGGTCTTTTTTGTTTGATGGTCGGGGCGACAGGATTCGAACCTGCGACCTCTTCGTCCCGAACGAAGCGCGCTACCAAACTGCGCTACGCCCCGATTTGATGGGGGGAAAGAATGCGCGAATTCCCGCCCCGGGCAAGCCGAAATGCCGGGGATTGCGTGGCGGCGCCATCCAGGCGTCCCACCCTTCCGGCCCGCCTCGACGGGGCCGGACCCGGGCCCATCCTGCCAATGGCGGCACCGGGCGGAGTGCCCCGGCACCAACCAGCCCCCTCCGAATGCAAAGACGGCCCGGATTGCCGGGAAATTAGTTCTTCCGGCCCGCATTCTTCCTGGCGGGTGCGAGGCAACCGGGGTGGTGCGTTGCGGTCAGTTTTCCGATGCCACCTTGATCGGCATCCTGGCCCCGGAATCCCGGAGCCATTGGTTCAGTTCCTCACGCAGTTCCCGGGCCGTTTCCGGATTCGCAGCGGCGAGATTCCGTTTCTCCCCGGGATCGGATTTCAGATCGTAGAGCTCGACGGAATCATCGTCGTAAAATCGGATGAGCTTGAAATCCCCTTTCCGGATCGCTCCGCCCAGGCGGTTCCTTTTGTGGAACGCGTAGTTCGGGTAGTGAAAGAAGAGCGATTTCCGTTTCAAGTTTCCGTTCCCCGTGATCAGCGGGACCAGGCTTTCGCCATCGAGCGGAAGGTCCGGACCCGGTTCGAGGTTGGCGACCTCGAGCAGCGTCGGGAAGACATCGGTGCTGATGATCGGCGCGTCCGACCGGCTCTCGGACCTGACTTTTCCGGGCCAACGGATGGCCCAGGGAACGCGGATTCCCCCTTCATAGAGATGTCCCTTGTTGGCGCGCAGCGGGCCATTTCCAAAGAGCGAGCCGTTGTCCGAGGTGAAGATGACGAGCGTGTTCCCCGCGACATCGAGATCGTCCAGCGATTGCAACACCCGGCCGATCGAGCGATCCATGCCTTCGATCATCGCCGCATAGGCGGGGTTCTTGATTCCCCGTTCCTTGTATTTCCCGATCAGTTCCGCGGGGGCCTCGATGGGATAGTGGACGGAATAGTTCCAGAACGTGAGGAAGAACGGGCCTTCGCGATTGGCTTCGAGGAAGGCGATGCATTCATCGGCGAGGCGGGCGGGGAGGTATTCGCCGTCCCGGCGCGGGGCGAGAGCGGGGATGCGGTAGGGGTCGAAGTAGCTCGGGGGGCCGCCGCGATCACATCCGCCGATGTTCAGGTCGTATCCCTGGAACTCGGGGCGGAGCCGCGGTTCCCACGGGTTTCCGTCTTCGTCCTTTCCCTTCCGGTGGGAAAGGTGCCACTTTCCGACAAAGCCGGTCGCGTACCCCGCCTCGTTTTTCAGGCGCTCCGCAATCGTCGTCGCCTCGAGCGGAAGATAGGTCCGATTTTCGGCGCCGGCGTGCGTGCGTCCCTCGGGCACCATCCCGGGCTTGTGGCCGGGCGCGTGATTGGTGATGCCGAGCCGGGCAGGGGACATTCCGGTCATCATGGCCGCGCGGGTTGGCGTGCAAACCGGGGCGGCCGCGTAGCCGTCCGTGAAGAGCATGCCCTCCTTCACAAAACGATCGAGATGCGGTGTCTCGAGGGACTCGTTGCCTTGAAAACGGGTGTCGAACCAGCCGAGGTCATCGGCCATGATCAGCAGGATGTTCGGCGGTTCCTCCGCAGGAGCGAGCGGCGGGATGATCGAAAGAAGCAGGAATGCGAGTCGTGTTTTCATGGAGCTTCCGCCAGCGGGCGTGGATGGAACGGATGGAACATGGATTTGCGTCGCACGCGCGGCTTGGGCGCCCCCGGGATGGAGGGAGCCATGGGCGGGTCGAGGGGCCGGACGGCGGCGCGGTTCGATGAGGTGAGGTTGCCAGGCGGGGCTGGGACCCCCCCGCAGCCGTTGGAGAAGATGTTCCCGGGGGCCGGCGGCGCTTGGCGCCCGGGTGGCCGCCCCTCGACCATTGGCTCCTACCGCGCAAGCTGGTAGAACTTCCGGGATGGGGAGGCGGCGGGGTCCGTCCATGTGCCGGCCTGGCCGACGGGGACCGAAGTCCAGGTCTGATTGTCGGTCGACCACTTCACGGTGTAGTCCGCCCCGGGCTCGGGATCCCATGCGAGCTGGACCTGCCCGCCGGACCAGGAGATCTCCATGGCGGGCGGCGGCGGCGGGAGGCAGGGGCCGGCATCGAGAACGTCCTGGATGGTCGTCGGGTTGGGAAGGCTCGGATGGTTGTCCTTGATGTCAAAAGAGCCGTCCCCGCTGTAGGGATTGTGGGCCGAAAAGTAATTGTAGAATCCGCAGAGGTCCTGGAGCGAGGCGTTTCCCACGATCTGGAAGGACCAGTCGACGTGCTGCAGGGCATTGAACCCGGTGATGCCGGCCAGCGACGGGTTATCCAGGATGAAGAGGCTGCTCGAGATGGTCTCCAGCGCCTCGAATTGCGGAAGGGCCGTCAGGACCGGGTTGTCGCCGAACTCGAGGGACCACCCCGCGGTGTGGAGGACGCTGAATCCCGAGACCGTGACGAGCGAGTCGTTGTACCAGAAATCGATGTTGTCCCCGGTCTGCAGAAGGGCGTCGAATCCGGAGAAGGTCTCCAGGTTCGCGTTGTAATAGACGTAGATGCCGCCCCCCACGGTGGTGAGCGCCGGGAAGACGTCGAGCGCGGATACGAGGGCGGGATTCGACCGGATCGAAATGTAGCCGCCGACCGAGGTGAGGCCTGCGAGGGGGCCGAGGTCATCGATGTCGGTCCCCGTGATCGTCAGGGAACCGGTGATCTCGGTATAGACGCTGGCGGCGTCCACTTCGGCCTGGGTGCCGAGGGAAACATTGCCCGTGAAGGTCACCGCCTCCGCGGAGGAGACGACAAGATAGGCCAGGATGGCCGGAAGGAAGAACTTCCGGCAGCTTGCATGAATTTCCATGAGTTGATCGTGGTGGAGGGGATTGGAACCCGGGCGAAGAAATCCGGAGCGCCGGGAACACGCCTTGGGGGCTGCCCGCTTCCGGGCAGGACACCTCATCACACCGCGCCGGGATGCCCTCGGCAACAACAAAATAGGGTCCAGAACGGCGGAATCTTCCTTCCTGCGGGCCCGAATCCCACGCCCCGCCCGCCTGTGCGCCCCGGAGGTGGCCGCCATTAATTGCCTTTCTCTTCGGGTCTGAGCCTGAGGGCTCGCTTGCCACGCCGAAGCTCGATGAGCGAAGGCGGGTTCCTCAGAGTCGAAGACAGCCCTGTTTAAGAGCCCTTCTTCGTCGCCTCCGTCGCCGAGGCTATGGAGGTCAGGAAGGCTTCGCCAGACCAGTCGGAGGGCAGGCCGGGGTTGGCGGGGGTGCAGGCATGGCCGGGCGGTGCGTGCCGGCCGGCATCCAAAGTCCGGCCGGAAGGCCGGCCTTCGCGGGAGGCGGGAAAAGCGGGGTCGGCGGGAGAGCCGGGCCATTGAGTCGGAGATGCAGGCTGTCTAGGGTGGGGGCGTGGCTGACGGAGGCTCGCATGAAACCCACGTCCAGCGACTCGCCGACCGACCCGCCAGGCCTGGCCGACCGACCCGCCAGGCTTGGCCGATGTCCCCAATTGCCTTGAGTGCGGGCCGGAGAGGGGGCGGCGGCGCTGGGCACGTGCCGGTCGTGCTTCCGGCCCCGATCGACCGCGGCGTTCCCGGTCAAGGAGGGCTTCGCACCGCCCATGTCGCCGATCATCTCATTCCGCTCCCGCTCCGGGCTCAGGGCCGGCGTCGACCGAGATGGGGTAGCCTTCTTCCAGGATGCCGGGGTCGATCTTCTGAAAGAGCATGTTGTACATGGCCCGCGCGGCTGTGGATCGCGGCAGGCCCTCGCCCTCGCCATCCGGTGCGAGGGGAAGAAAGACGACGGAAAGGGAGCCGTCGGGTTGCCTCAGGGCCCGGACCCTCGCTGTGCCGGCGGCGGCGCCCATCAGGTCCTGGTCGGATCCCACGTCCTCGGCCGGGGAAGATTCCGGCAGAAGTGCCGCCAGTTCCCGTTCCGCGCCGGAGAGGAAATCCGCCCCCCCGGAATCCGCCGTCGCTTCGACGATGACCAGCCCGCCCTGCCCGAGGTGAGCCTCCAGGGCCGCCTTCTCGTCGTCACCGGGGTCGAAGGCGCCGGCACCCCGGACCAGGAGCGCGGGCAGTTCGCCCAAGCTCCCGCCGCCGACCGGCCGCTCCACGGCGCTGTATCGCAAGGGCAGGCCCTTCTGCTGGCGCATGACCCTGGTCACCACCGGAATCAGGCGGGATGGGCCGGCGTCCGGAGACCAGAGGCACTCGCCGATGACCGGCGGCCGCACGTTTTCGGCGAGAAACACCATCGCGAACGCGGTGGGAACGACGTGCTCGGCCCTGGTCCGCAGCCTCCGGCCACTCTGCAGCGCCGTCGCGATCGCCCGGTGGTAGTGGTCGACTTGTGGTTTGTCGTACTCGACCAAGGCCCCCTTCCCGGGCGCTTCCATCACCGCGATTCGCGCGAAGAGGCTGGTGGGGAGGTGGAAGCGGCGGCCCGGTCCCATGTGCCTCCAGCTTCCGTCGGTGAATCGCAGCGAGAGCAGGCCGCGAGCCAACGGCTCCCACAGGTCGCGCCGGTCTTCCTTCGAGGACCCCGGTTCCCGGGTCACCTCCGACAAAAACAGGCAGTGGTCGTAGGGCGCGAATAGCTGCGGCTTCGATTCCCCCGCGGGCCAGCCCTCGAGCAGGTCTTCAGCCGCGGCCCGGAAGAGCTCCGAACCCTTCTCGAGGTGCCTCCGGTACTTGGCATCCAGCCCGCCGGTCTTGGCGATCCGGACCGCATCGGACATGGCGGAGAACCCCTGCATGGTGGTGAGCAGGCTGGTCCCGGAGGCCGGCTCCGGGAAATCCACCTCGGCCCGGGGAAGTCCCGGGAAGGTGCGGATCTCGTCGAAGTCCTTCACCGGTTGATAGTGGTTCATCTCGTCCCATCCGCGCTTCTCCACCAGTTCGTCGGCGAGGGCACGCACGCTTGCGCCGAGCAGGGCCGACGGCGATTCGGGCCGAACCTTCGACCCTTCCGGCCGCCACAGTTCCCCGGGAAATGCTCCATATTCCGCCGCTTGCCGGAGGGCGTAGAGGGCCAGCGCGGTGCTCCCCAGGTCGGCGGTTCTCTGGTTGTAGATGTAATCGGTCAATCCGGCCATCACGATGGTGTCCGCCTCTCCGGGCGAGATCGTCACGGCACGCTCGATCAAGTGGCCGGCCATTCCGAACGTGGCCACGCGCAACAGGTTGGAAAGTTCCTCCTGGTAGGCTGTCTTGGCCCGCTCGTAGGCCCGCTCTTCGGTCCTTCCCGCCCCGGCGACTTGCTTCGCTTCGGTGAGTTTCCGGGAATGCTTCTCGAGGACGAGCATCCGTTCGGCGAGCAGGGCGGTATTGATGGCGACCGGCCCCCACAATCCGGCGGCGGCGCCGTCGCGGATCTGCCCGTCGAGCAGCTTCGACGCCAGGAGGCGGGCCGTCTCCTGGTGGGCCTCGCCGGGCATGGCGGCAAACGCCGCGGTGAGCCAGGCGAGGTCCCAGGTCGCGTCCGGGTAGCCGTAGTTGGACAGGAAGATCGTCAGCCTGGTGGCCAGTTGCTCGACGGTGGCGTCGTCCGCCGGCACACCCGCGCGGCGGAGGGCGAAGAGGGCGAGGGCATTGTCCCCAAGGGCATCGCGCGCCCAGTTGTCGGGACCACCGGGGCCGTAGATGGGGCGAACGTGGTCTCTCGCAATCGGGCCGTCCGGATCCAAGACCAGCCGCTTCACCGTCCGCGTGCCGACCTGCTTGCGGGACACGACGCGTTTCCGTTGCACCTTGCGAAAGGTGTCCACCGCGTCCGACGACTGGCCGACCCGGACTTTTTCGACCACCTCGTAGGTCCCGTATTCGTATTTGTAGACCGGGATCTCGCGGGTCACTTCCCGGTATTGGTGCGTAATGATCTCACGGTCCACGACCTTGCGCGTTCGCGCCGGCGGCACGACCCATCCCTCGGCATCCTCCGCGGCCCGCTTCCGGAAGAACTCCACCGCCCCGGCGAGGGCGGTGCGCACCTCGCGGTCGAGGGCGGCGGAATCGTTCCCGCCCGGGGATGGGGGTTCCGCCGCCGACGCCGGGGCCGAGGTGCATACCGCCGCAACCAGGAGCCGGCGGCACCATGTCGCGCCGGCCCGGGAGAGGGCCGCTCTGAGGAAGGTCAGGATTGTCGCCATGGCAGGAAATCCACGTTTCGGTCCCGGTCCCGCCGCAACTCCCGGATGCCGGCCGGGGACCGTCGGACCCGGAGGCTGCGAGCCGTTCGGAGCATCCATCCAAGCGGATGGGGAGAGTGACCGCAAGGAGCCATTGGGTCCCGGATCCTCCCCGGACCCCCGTGGCAGGAAATTCCCCTCCGGCCCGCTTGCTCATGGCCCTGGTTTCGCGGGTCCGCGGGTCTTGGTAGAAGAGGTCGCCGAGGCCGAAGTTGAAGTCGATCAGGTCCCACCAGCCGCGACGGGAAGCGCCACGTGAACCTACGCGAGGATTTCGGTGAGCTCCCCCGTGCTGTCCGCGAATTTCTCGGCGGGCGCATCCACCGCGTTGAGCATGGAAACGAAGAGGTTGGCGAGGGGTTTCTTGCGGTCACCCTCGAAGTTGTGCAGGCGGCCGTGCTGGAAGCCGAGCTTGTTCCCGCCCGCCACCTGGACCGGGTAATTCCTGGTGCTGTGGGAGGCGTGCGGGTGCGCCGACCCCCAGAGCACCACCGTGTTGTCGAGCATGTTCCCCTCGCCCTCCTTCGTGTCCTTCAGGCGCTTCAGGAAGTAGGCGTGCTGCTCGGCCCGCCACTGCTCCCACTGCAGCGAGGCCCCCTCGGGGCGCTTGTGCGCAATGTCATGGGTGGCGCCGGTGTAACCGAAGATCTGGTTGGCGAAATTGCCCACCGGATTCCCGGTCGAGTGCTCGCTCTCGGTCATGAAGGAGGCAAAGCGGGTCGAGTCCGTCTGCAGCGCCAGATAGAGCAGGTCATACATGCAACGGAGATACTCCGTCGGATCCCGATAGCTGGCCTCCAGGTTCAACCCCTTGGTGTCCACTTTCGGAAGCGGCTCGTGGGTCCACTGACTGGTGCGCTCGACCCGCTGCTCGAGGGCACGCACCGAATCGAGATACTCGTCCATCTTCCGCCGGTCCTCGGCGCCGAGCTTCCCGTGGAGCGTCTTGTAGTTCTCCATCATCAGGTCCAGCACGCTGGCCTCGCGCTTGAGCTCGGCGCGGACGTCGTTGACGGACTGCCCGGCGTAGGGGCGGAAGAGGCGGTTGAAGATCTCCTGCGGGCGGTGCATCGCCGGCACCGGCTGACCCGGCCCGCGGTGCGAAAGGGTCTTGGCCATGCCGTAGGATCCGGTCCCGCCTTCGGTCCCCATCACCAGCGAGGCGTAGCGGGTGTGGTGACCGTTCAGCTTGGCTGCCATCTGGTCCACCGAGGTGTTGTTGGTCTTTTCCGGGCCCGACATGTCGGCGCCGGTGGCGAAAACGTCGCCACTGCTGTGCCCGCCGAGGCCGTAGCCACCGGCGTGGTCGAGCCCGCGCAGGTAAGTCACATTGTCCTTGAGCGGTTCAAAGGCCCTGGATGCCGCATTGAAGCGCAGCGGACCCGAGTCATGCCGCGGATACCAGCTCGCCGGATGCGGCGCCCCACCCTTGGTGTTGGGATCGTAGACCCCGTAGCCGAGGTAGGTGACCACCATCCGCTTGGGCGCATCCTTGCCCGCCAGCCCGCGGGCCCAGCTCATGCTGTTCAAAAACGGGAGGGCCAGGGCCACACCACCGCCACGCAACATTTCACGCCGGCTCAGATGCCATGATTTTCTGCTCATTCTTCTTGATCGTTGGTTGGGGGTTTTCGAAAGGTGTCGCTCAGGCAGACCGAAACGATCATGTCGCGGAGGGCATAATCCGTCTCCTTGCTCTTCTCAAGGAGTTCTTCCACGGCGAATCGGTCCCGATAGGTCAGGCTCCGGCCGAGGCCGTAGGTCAGGAAGCGCCGGATGACATTCTCCGCAATGTCGTCGATCCGGTCCTTGAGGAGGTAATCCTTCAGTTCCCCCATGCCATCGACCTCGGGGCCGTGGGGCACCCGCGCGGTGGCATCGACCTCAACGGTATTGATCGTCTCGAGGTACTGCCGATACCCGTCAAGGTCGCCGTCCCTCTTGATGCTGAATCCGGACACCCGCGTTCCATCCTTGGGCACGAACGCCTGGAATTGACCCGCCGCATTGTAGCGTTCGAAGGGAATCCCCCACGGGTCGAGACGGACGTGGCAATCGTTGCAGCTCTCCTCCTCGCGGTGCTTCTCGAGGAGGTCCTTGATGGATACCGCCTGGTCGGCCGAGTCACCCGCGCTGTCCGACAAGGCGGGAACCTCCGCCGGGGGCTCCTTGACGTGGTCGCCGAGGATGGCCTCCCGCAACCAGACCGCGCGGTAGATCGGGTGGGGCGCCGAGCCGGTGCCATTGCCCACCAGCACCGACCCGTGGGTGGGCAC
>JABDMC010000070.1 GCA_013001695.1 Akkermansiaceae bacterium | reverse complement strand
TTCCGGCTTGGCGGCGTTCGTCCAGTCGTCGGACCCCGGCGCGTCCTCGAACGGGAGGTGGCCGCCGGAGTCCGCGGTGTATCCCACAAACGCGGACCCGAGGTCCCGCATCTTCTGGGTGGCCTTGGTGAGGTGGGCCGTCTCCTGCATGGAGCGGCTCACGGTGATCCCGATGGCGCTGAGGGCCACCAGGATGGCGATGGCCACGAGGAGTTCCATCATCGTGAAGCCGCGAGGATCATTCGGCCGTAGTCGGAATCTGGTCTTCATGGCAAGGTCGCCTGGTTCAGGAATCGAGATCGCGTTGGGTGGAGGTGAGCATAACACGGTTGTTGCCGCAGGCAACCTGCATGCGTTCCATGAAGTCGGAAAGTTTCTTGCCGAACTTGAACTGCAGGCCGTAGCGCAGCTCGGTCATCATGCCGGCCTGCACGGACTCGATGCTGACGAGCTCCACGGCGTCGGCGAACTCGTCGAACACCGGGTTCATGGCCTCGTCGTAGTCGATGTCGTTGTTGACGCGGACCCGCAGGAGGTGGGAGGCGCGCTGCGGGGCGAAGGCGTCCTGCCGGCACAGGAGGTAGATGATGGCGGTCACGACGGTGGTGCTGACGAGGGCCATCATGTAGAGGCGGGCCCCGACGACCATCCCGGTGGCCATGGCGAAGAAGACGAAGGCGAGATCGCGAGCCTGGCCGAGGTTGCGGCGGAACCGGATGAGGGAGAAGGCCGCGAACATGCCGAAGGCGATCCCGACGTTTCCCGAGACCACCATGATCAGGATCGTGGTGACGGTCCCGATGATGACGAGGGTGTGGACGTAATCCTGCGAGTAACGGGTGCCGCGGTAGGTGTTTTTGTAGACGGCGCCGATGAGGAGGTTGAGGGAGAAGCTGAGGAACATCGCAAAGAGGACCTCCAGCGGCGAGGGGACATCGAGACCGAACGAGTCCCGGGCGCCCTCCATCAACTCCTGCCAGCTCATGACGGCAGGACGGGTTGGGGCGCGGGGTTGGACGGGAGCCGTTGGCGCCGGAGGACCGGATCATGGTGTTCCAGGGCCGCACAGAACTTGCTGAAGCGCGAGCGGGTCAGCGCAGCGTCCCCCGCGAGGTCACGGAGCCAGTAGGGCACTGGACCGACCGACTTGACCTCCATGATGGTGCAGGGTGTGTCGAGGATGGGGCGCAGCGGGGCCGGCGGCCGGTCCCCGTCCGCGGCCGGGAGCGGACGGCACTCGAGGGAGCGGTCGAAGGTGACCCGCAGGTGGGTGTCGTCCGATACGAGGGCCGTGCGCTGGTAGCGGATGGTGACCACGGGGCGGTGGCCGAATTGCGCCACGAGATCGAGGACCTCCGCGAGCACGATGCGGGCGTGGCGGCCGCCGGCGTCGCCGAGCGCGGTGAGCGCCGCGAGGTCACCGGCCGCGCACCGCAGGGCGGTGGCCACAGGCAGCGGGATGCGCCGCTTGCCGCCGACCCCGAAGTGCTTGTGCTTCACCTCGAGGAAGGCGGAGGCCGGAAACCCCGCGTCCGGAGGGCCGTAGAACCTCACCCGGATCTTGCGGCGGCTCTTGAGGCGCCGCTGCTTCTCCCAGTAGCACTGGCGGTCGGGCGAATCGAAGTAATGCGACTCGACGAGGTAGCGGGCATCCGCGCCGGAGTGCCGATCGCGGTCGAGCCGTGCCGCGATGGCTCCCTCGAGGCGGGCCGCGCTCGCATCATCGAGGAGGAATTTCTGTTCGAACCGGGAGGGAAACATGCTAATACGCAACCCTTTGAGAGATGAATGTGACGAAATTGTCAAGTTCTTGCGTCTCCCATTATGATCGGCTGATCGGCCTCTCCAACATTCCCCCCGAGTGATGAACGTGCCCCGCCTCGCGCCATGTCACCTCCTGGTGGTGCCCGGTCTTATTTTGTCGTGCCTGCCCGCCGGCGCCCAGAACTGGAAGGAAGTCTACGACCCCATGGTGGTCCGCAGCCTCTACCTGGAGGTCGACCCAGCCGACTGGACGCGCGTCATCAACGATCAGCCCGTGGAAGGGGATACCGCATCCCAGGAGCGGGCCGGCGCGTGGTTCAGCGATGCGCCCATTGCGGTCACGTTTGATCCCGTCGCGGCCCCTCCCGCCGGCTCCATCCTCGTCGAGATCCGGCGCAAGGGGGCCACCGACCCGGTCCTCACCAGCGGAGGACTGACGAAGGTCAGCCTGAAGATCGACATCAACGAACTCGTGCCGGGACAGCGCTGGAACGGCCTGCGCAAGCTGAGCCTCGAGATCGGCAGTGAGGGAGGTCCCCTGAGCGAGGGATTCGCCTGGCAGGTGCACCGCATGGCTGCGGAGGCCGGGTATTACAAGTACGATGCGGCGAATGCCGCGTGGGCGAAGCTTTACGTGAACGGCGGTTTCCACGGCGTCTTCACGTCGAGCGAACAGCGGGACGAGCAGTTCCTGCGGAACCGCGACCTCTACAGCCCGACGAACACCTGGCTCTACAAGGTCGATGGCTCCCCCACGCTGGAGCTGGGCGTCGGCGACAGCCCGACCCACCTGCACCTCGATTTCGCGCCCTTCGCGGGAAACGGCGGCGGTTCCGGCGGTCCGGACCTCGAGATCGACTTGCCGCAGTGGATCGACATGGAGGGCATGCTCACCCTGGGGGCCTGCAATGCCTACGTCGAGAACAGCGACGGGCTCTTCAAGCGGAACGGCAAGAACAGCTTCGCGGCCGATTTCCTGCCCCCCAACCAGCGCCTCCGGATGTACTTTCCGTGGGACCTCGACTCCGCGGTCAAGCAGGGGACCGAGAACATCTACGGGGGGTTCTTCAGCAACGAGATCACCGAGAACCCGTGGTTCCGGCGGGTCTACGAACACACGTTGCGCGAGCTGATCGAAGGTCCGCTTTCGGAGGCCTCCCTGCACGCCTTCCTGAACGACCTCGAGCTCGTCCTCGCGCCGGAGCTCGCCGCGGACCCCTTCATCAGTTCGGGAGCCGGGGACTTTGCCAGCCTGCGCAACTGGGTGACGGGCCGGAATGCGAACGTGCTGGGGCAGCTCACCCTGCCCTTCGTGGCGCGGCCGGTCTTCAACCAGGACGGCGGAGAGGTGGTCTCCGGCTTCGGGCTGACCATGACGGCCCCGGCCGGGCAGATCTACTATACCCTCGACGGGACCGACCCGCGGGCCCCGGGCGGCGGGGTCGGCCCGAGCGCCCTGCTCTATTCCACCCCGGTGCTCATCGACCGGACGCGGCGGTTCGTGGCCCGCGCCTTCGACGGGACGAACTGGAGCGGTCTCGCCACCGAGGCGACCTTCAACCTCGCCGACTACGCCACCGCCCTGCGCGTCACCGAGATCATGTATCACCCGGTTGATGACGACCCGGCGGACGCGATCGACAACGATGATTACGAGTTCATCGAGATCCGGAACACGGGCGCGACCGACCTCGACGTCTCGGGATTCTTCTTCGAGGGGATCACCTACACCTTCCCGGCGGACACCACCATCGCGGCGGGGGCCTACGTGGTGCTGGTGCGCGACGCCGCCGCATTCACGGCGCGTTACCCGGGCGTGCCCCCCGACGGCATCTACCTGTCCGGCCTCAGCAATGGCGGCGAGAAGATCCGCCTCAAGAATGCCGACGGCACCACCGTGATCTCGGTGGAATACGACGACGATCCGCCGTGGGTCATCAGCCCGGACGGCCTCGGGTACTCGCTGGTGAACGTCAACGTCGACGGCGACCCGGACGACCCGGTCAACTGGCGGGCCAGCACGAACGTGCACGGCTCACCCGGCGGGCCGGACCCGGCCCCGCCCTATCCGCTGGGGCTCGTGATGAACGAGGTTCTCGCGCACGCCGCGCCGCCCTTCGAGGATGCGGTGGAGATATTCAACGGCGGCGGCGCGAGCGCGATTCTCGACGGGTGGTTCCTGAGCGACGCGTCGCGAAACGTTCTTGGGGACCTCGACCCCGCGGTCCTGAAGAAATACAAGCTGCCCGCCGGCATCTCCATCGCGTCCGGCGGGTTCGCGGTCTTCTACGAGAACGACTTCCTGACGCTGAACCCGGACGACCCGTTTTCGCTCGACGAGTTCGGGGGGCGCGTCTTCCTGTCGTCGGCGGATGCCGCCGGGAACCTCACCGGCC